>JADZDN010000104.1 GCA_020851015.1 Alphaproteobacteria bacterium
CGAGCAAGGGCACCTATCGCTGGCTGGCCTCGGCCGCCGGCGCGCCGCTCGCGGTGCCCGACATCCGCCGCGTGCTGCCCGGGCGCTCGACCGCCGGCCGCGACTGGATCGGGCTCACCCGCAACGGCGAATACCGGGTGACGGGCGTGCAGCAGATCCCGCTGCTGCCGGTCGTGCTGGTGCTGGCGCTGGCGCTTGCCGGCCTGGCGATGGCCTGGTGGCGCGAGGCGAAGTAGCGGCGGGGCCCGATAGCACCCCTATGTCTGCTGCGCCTCCCATGGATTAATCGTAGCCACACCTAGCGCTTTGAAGTCTTGTACGTCTCGCGTGGCTACGGTCAACCTATGAACAAGCGCCGTAGCTGCAATCATTCCATCCAGGATTTTTTCCTTGGGCCGGCTGTGCATCAATTGTGCCCATTTACGAAAACACGCTTCATCCATCGCTATGAAGTAGTGAATGGCCAGTATCTCACTTAACCATCGCTCGATTTCATCAGCTTTCTGAGGATTCTGCCCTCTCGTGATTTCTATACCTCTCTGAATCTCGCCGCACGTCACCGACGAGATGGCGATTTGGTGTTCCCCCACTCCGTTAAGCCAAGCCAACACACCTCCGTGCGGGCGCTCCCGGCGAAGCTCAGACACGACGTTGGTGTCCAGGAGATAAGCCATTTCAGTCCAGATGTGGCGGAGGATCGAGCACCAAGCTCTCCCGCGGTGGAACCAATTCATCCGTGCGTGCTTCTGGCGCCAGCAACAGCTCCTTTAGCGAGCGGCGTCTCCGCTGCCGCGTCATAGTCGAAGACAACAATGTCTTGGCGCGAGTAGCAGCGCTACGTCTCGAGAACTCCTGAAACGGCTGACGAACTGTTCCGACAGACATTGGAAGCGCGTTGAAGCCGACCGCACGCGGCAGGTCTTTGCTCACAAACCCCAAAGTCATCATCCACCTATTTGAGAGCCTCGAATCGCTCCATACCAAGGCGATCCAGTCTTTCGCGCGTGATACCCAACATCGCTGCCTGCTCCGCACTCTCAAGCACGAGCAAATCCAGGCATTTCACGATTAGGCGCGCCAAATCGAGCGCCTTGTCAGGTCGAAGCGAGAGCTTTGCCGTCTCCACGAAAACGACTTCACCGGAACTTTGCGTCGTTGCATAGATCGTGTCCTCATTCATCAGGACCACGTCGACCCGTCGCACTGGGTCCGAACTGACTAAGCCCGCTCTGAGAGTATCCGGAGATTGCACATCGAACCGCGGTGATCGTACGATCCGGATTGACCCAAGCTTCGGCTCATTCATCGGAATCCCCGTGTAGGACATCGCACAAAATCGGTCACCAAGTATCTACCTATACCCGGTGATAGCCGCCGACGAGGTCGTGGGTCTGTTTCACGTGAAAATCCAGGCCTTCGCTCATGAACTCGCCCTCGACCGCGCCGACCTTCAGCCGCGTGCCGTCGATCTTCAGGCGCAGGATCGAGCGCGGGATGGTGGGGCCGCGGAAGGACAGCACGACCGGCTTGCCCTGCTGGTCGACCGTCACCCGGCCCTCGGTCGTGGTCGACACCTCGAACCAGGCCTTGAGGCGCCGGGGCCGCTCCTCGCGTAGCGTGAAGCTGGGATAGTAACAGAACACGGCGCGCGGCGCGTTGGGCTGCTTGCTGACGACCGTCAATTCGGCCATCGCCGAAATCACGTGGCCGTCGCCATCCTCGCGGATGACGATTTCCTTGACGAAGCGGTGATCGGGCGTCTCGATCACCTCCTGCCACTGGCCGAGGAACTCGCGCGGCAGCTTGGACGACAGGTCCTGCGTGGTCGGATGCTTCAGGCTGAGCGGCATCGGTCATTCCCCCATGCCCGCCGCGCGCTAGGGGGCCCGGCGGGTGCCGTCCAGATTCGATGGCCGGGCGCCGCCTGTCAACGCGGCTTTGGCGCGCTGCGGCCCAGGGTCTCGGCCAGGTAGTCGACAAAGACGCGCAGCTTGGCCCCCAGCGGACGCCCGGGCGGGTAGATCGCGTGCACCGCCGCTTCGGGCGTGCGCCAATCCGTCAACACGGGCACCAGCCGGCCGGAAGCGATGTCGTCCTCCATCAGGAAGGCCGGCGAATAGACGATCCCCAGCCCGGCGCGCGCGGCATGCCGCAAGGCGTCGCCGTTGTTGGCCCGCATCGGCCCCGAGACCCGCACCCCCATCGGCCGGCCGGCGGCATCGAGGAAGCGCCATTCCTCGCCGGTGGAGAGATAGCTGTAGAGCAGGCAGTCATGCTTGGAGAGCTCGCCCGGATGCGTGGGCGTGCCCCGCGCTGCCAGGTACGACGGCGCGGCACAGACCTTGTGGTCGGTCGCCGCCAGGCGCCGCGCCACCAGCGTCGAATCCGGCAGCGACCCCAGCCCGACGCGGACCGCAACGTCGAAACCCTCCTCGATCAGGTCGACGTAGCGGTCATTGAGCACCAGGTCCACGCGGATATCCGGGTAGCGGCGCATGAAATCCGGCAGGACCGGAACCAGGTGGCTGACGCCATAGGTGACCGGCGCGTTCACCCGCAAGAGGCCGCGCGGATTGACCTGGCGGCTCGACGCCGCCTGCTCGGCCTCGTCGATCTCGATCAGGATGCGCTGCGCGCGCTCGTAGAAATCGCGGCCCGCCTCGGTCAGCCCCAGCCGCCGGGTCGAGCGGTTGAGCAGCCGCACCCCCAGGCGATCCTCCAGCTTTGCGACCTGCTTGCTGACCGCCGCCTTGGACAGGCCGAGGCTGCGCGCCGCGGCGGTGAAGCCGTTCGTCTCCACCACGCGCGCGAACACCGCTATGCCCGTCAAATGATCCATTCTAACGATTGTCTCCTTATAGAAACAATATTGTTACAATATCCAGTATTATCAATCACGGTTGAACATAGTAGATAGCACCCTGCACCATCAACGCAGGGGTACGAGACATGGCAAAGATCCTGATCGTCTATTACAGCAGCTATGGCCACATCGAGACGATGGCGGGCGCCGTGGCGGAGGGCGCGCGTGGCGTCGACGGCGCCACGGTCACCGTCAAGCGCGTCGCCGAGCTGGTCCCGGCGGAAAGCCTGGCGAGGCACGGCTTCAAGATCGACCAGGCCGCGCCGATCGCCCAGCCGTCCGAGCTGGCCGATTACGACGCCGTCATTTTCGGGACGCCGACCCGGTTCGGGAACATGGCGGCGCAAATGCGCAACTTCCTCGATCAGACGGGTGGGCTCTGGGCCAAGGGCGCGCTGGTCGGCAAGATCGGCAGCGTCTTCGCGTCCACCGGAACCCAGCATGGCGGCCAGGAGACGACCATCACGTCTTTCCATACCACCCTGCTGCATCACGGAATGGTGATCGTCGGCGTTCCTTACGCCTGCGCTGGATTAACCAACATCAGCGAGGTCAGCGGCGGCAGCCCCTATGGCGCCACGACGCTGGCTGGGGGCGACGGCAAGCGCCAGCCAACCGCCAACGAACTCGACATTGCGCGGTTCCAGGGTCGCCATGTCGCGGAAATCGCGAAGAAATTGTTCGGCTGAGCGGCCGAAGCGGAAACCGGGAGTACGACCATGATCGAGGTGACACCGTTCGAACGGCTCGGGCGCTTCCGCAATGAGTGGCTAAATGCCCGCCATCACTTCAGTTTTGGCTCCTATGTCGACCGCAGCCGGATGGGCTGGGGTGCGCCGCGCGTGTGGAACGACGACGAGATCGCGCCGGGTACCGGCTTCGACCTGCACCCCCACCGCGATATGGAAATCGTGACATACGTACGACAAGGAACCATCACCCACCGTGACAACCTGGGCAATGTCGGCCACACCTCGGCCGGCAATGTCCAGGTGATGTCTGCCGGCACCGGCATCGTCCATGCCGAGCACAATCTGGGCGATGAGCCAGTCCGCTTGTTTCAGATCTGGATCATGCCGCGAAAGCAGGGGGTTGAGCCCCGCTGGGAAACGCGGAATTTTCCCGAGGGCGCGTCCGACGGGAAGCTACATGTCATGGCTTCAGGCCGCGCCGGCGAGACCGGCGCGATGGCGATCAACCAGGATGCCGCCGTGCTGGGCGGCCGGTTGAAGGCCGGCGAATCGGTCACGTACAACCTGAAAGACGGGCGCCATGTGTACGTGGTGGCTACGGATGGCGCGCTCCGGATCAATGGCGTCGAGGTGCCGGCGCGCGCGGGCGCCGCCATCAACGAGGAGCGGCAGCTCCAAATCGAGGCCGCCGCGGCGACCGACATCGTGCTGGTCGACGTTCCCTGATGGAGGCGGACCGTTAACCAAGACTAATCAAAAAGTAATGTTGAACTTGCCGATAAAACAAGAAAAAGGCTAGAATTCGCGACGCTGCTGATCTCATCAGGGTCCGACAAATGGACTTGTTAAATTCGGCGAAACAATGGCCAGCGGCATGCGGATTGAGAATTGCTGCAATGCAGCATGGGCGGTTGGGATAGCCGCTGCTAGGGGGTAGAGAGGTGACGGTGGATCGGCCAGGGGCACGAAGCCTGAAGGCTGACCGGGGTGAACTGGACTGAGAAGTCGCCATGCGGAGCCGGGCAACCCGGCCAGGCCGGCGGCGCCACGGCGCCAACGGCCGCTCGCATAGGCGATGCCGCCCTCCTCGACGAAAGACGGGTGCAACCTGTCTGGCCTTGGGCGGTTCCTACAAAAACGGAGGAGAAGATGCGTAGGACTGTGATCCTTTCCGCGTTCGGATCGGCTGTCGCTCTGGCGACGTTGGCATTCGCCGCGGCCGACGCCAGTGCCGACGAGGCCAGCGACGCCGACGCCAAGAAGGTCGTGCAGACCTTGGGCGAGCAGACCGTCGCCGCCATCAAGGTCGAGGACAAGGACGCACGGCGCAAGGCGCTGATCGAAGCGGCCAGCCCGGCCTTCGATTTCAACACGATCGGCGCCGGGGTGCTGTCCTACGCCGGCGTTCAGGTGCCGACCGGGCGCCAGGCCGAGGTGATGGACGGCGTGATCGCCTATGTGTCGCGCTCGGTCATCAACGAGATCGAACGCATCAAGCCCGAAGAGGCCAAGATCGGCGCCACCAGCGCCAAGAGCGACGACGAGGTGCGCGTCGGCATGCTGCTGGCGGGCATCCGCGACCAGATTAATGCCGACTGGGTGGTCAAGAAGCAGGCCGAAGGCTGGCGGGTTACCGAGGTCATGGTGTCCGGCAATTCGCTGACCCAGCATTTCGGCGGCGTCCTGGCCCGCCGTTCGCGCGGCGAGCTCGACGTGCTCGTCGAGTTCCTGAAGTCGGAGCAGAAGCGCGAGCGGGTTGCCGCACTGGGCCAGTAGCAACCAGGCCAGTAGCAATCGAACGACGGCGCCCCACCGGGGCGCCGCGCAATCAAGCGGCCCCACCTCCGTTACCGGAGCGGGGCCGTTTCGTTTGGAACGGAGGTTTCGGCGTCAATTGCGCGGACAGACCAGGTCCCTTCGCGCCGCCTCCCAGGCATAGGTGGAAAAGGCCCGGCCCTTACAGGCGGCATTGAGCTGGTCGACCACGGCGTTGTAGCGCCCGACCGCCTGCTGCTGCTCAGGCACGGCGGACTGTTCGTAATGGGTGCGAGCGGCATCGGCGCGCGCCAGCAGGGTACGGAATGCATCGACCTGGTTCGGATCGTTGACATCGACCGACGGGCGGCGCTGCTCGACCTCCCGCTCGATGGCGTCCAGATCGGCGCGCGACTTCTCGAAGATGCCGTTGCGGATATCGAGCTCGAAACGCCGATCCTCGACCGAGCGCTCCAGGCACAGGCAGTTGCGGGCGGCCGTCACTTCGACCGCGCTCGGCTCGGTCGTGGCGTACTGGGCGAACGCAGGCCCGGCATGGCCGGCCAGCACGGCCAGACCGCATGCGATCGCAAATCGGTTGAAAGCCATCGCTCCACACCCAACCAAACTTGATCCGCCCCCGCGAGCATTATCGCCACGCCAGGAGACGAAGCAAGGACGGCGAGAGACGGGCGGTGGGGCGGGCGCTTACCGGTCGAGGATCGTGCCGGTCTTGATCGATCCGCGGAAGAACAGGTCGATCATGGCGCCTTGCGAGCTGACGGTCAGCGACAGCATCTGCTGCTGGATCTGGACCTTGGTCTTGAGCGCCTTGTCGGCGGCGGTGCGCTCGGTGATTATCTCCGACGTCACGCTGTTGATGCGCTTGTCCAGGTCGGCGATCTTGCCATTGAGCTGATTCAGTCGGCCGGTCAAGGTCACCTCGGCGGCGCCGAAGGTAGCCTTGTCGATCCCGAACCTGGCCAGTGCCGCGTCCACGTCGGCGCGGGCGCGGTCAACGTCGGCATCGCTCTGCAGGCCGTTGTAGAGGAAGCTGTCCAGCACGCCGACGCCGTAGCGCTGCAGCGTGCCGGTGACCTGCCCGCCCGGCGTGTCCAGCGTGATCGCGCCGGTGGTATCGTCATAGGACGCCACCGACACGTCGGCGGTGGCGTAGCGCGTGCCGGTCGCCTGGTCGGGGAAGCTGTCGTACTGCACCAACTCGCCGGTGCCGCGGTCGACATGCCAGGTCTTGCCGCCGGCATCGGTGATGGCGAAGTCCGAGCCTTCGAACTTGCCTTTGACGAAGAGGGAGCCGGCGCTCGATGCCGCGATCACGTTCGCCGTCTCGAACGAGGCGTTCTTCGGTTTGCCGATCGGGTTCTTGCCGTAGTCGCCCGCGTTGTTCGCGTAGCCGTTGATGTCGAGGATCTTCTGGTCCAGCAGCGCGGCCGCGTCGGCGCGCTCCTGGGGCGTGCTGGCCGAGTTCAGCGTCAGCAGCGCCGTCTTGATCTCGTTCAGTCTCAGGTCGATCTTGCCGAGATTGGCGACGACCTTGCTCATCAAGGTCGCCTCGTCGATGAACTGGGCCTTCTGCGCCGCGAGCTTGTCGCGCTCGGCCTGCGGCCGCGCGATGCGCGGATCGGAGAAGTCGACGGCATCCTTCTTCAGCGCCTTGTTGGCGCGCGCGGCCAGGGCGTTCTGCGCGACGCGCAGCGATTCCTGGATGTTGCTGACATAGACTTCCGAGCTCAGCTTGAAGAGCTCGCTTGCGGCATTCTTCGAGTTGATGCTGAAGATGGACACGTTGGCATTCCCGATCGAATGGCGGCGGCCGTCCCCGACCTGGGCCACCCCGATCCGAATACGCCACATTCCCTAACAATTGATTGACGTTTTATCGTGTCGAAACAAGCCGCCGGCAGGATTTCCGCCATGCGCGACCCCGGCGGTCCAGCGGCCGGCCGGAAGGCCACGCGACTAGCTCGAAGCGCGGGAACTCTGAGAGGGCGGAGGACGTTAGGGCGCGTACGGGTTGCAGCCCCTCCTTCCGGAGTTCCGCGATGGAAAATCCCAGGACTCTCTGGACCGTTCTCGCGGCCCTGCTCGTCCTTTCGTTCGGCACGCTCCTCTGGACCGGCTGGGAAATCTACCAGGAAGCGCCACCCGTCCCGGAGAAGGTCGTTTCCGCCGCCGACGGCAAGACGATCTACACCCGCGCCGACATCGAGCGCGGGCGCCAGGTCTGGCAGTCGATCGGCGGCATGCAGCTAGGCTCCATCTGGGGTCACGGAGCCTATGTCGCGCCCGACTGGAGCGCGGACTGGCTGCATCGCGAACTCGTCGCCCAGCTTGACCGCTGGGCCAAGAACGAGCTTGGCGCGGCGGATTTCGACGCGCTGTCCGGCGAGCAGAAATCTCGGCTCGAAGGCCGTCTTCGCGCGGAGATGCGGCGCAACACCTATGACCCGGCCACCGATACGATCACGCTCGACCCTGCCCGGGCCGCCGCCATAGTCGCCGTGTCGAAACACTACGAGAGCCTGTTCGGCGCCGATCCGGCCACCGCCGAGCTGCGCGAGAACTACGCGATGAAGGACGATACGGTGCCGGACCCCGAGAATCGGCGCGTCCTGTCGGCGTTCTTCTGGTGGACGGCATGGGCCGCGGCGACCGAGCGCCCAGGCAGCAGGGTTACCTACACGAACAACTGGCCGAGCGAACCGCTGATCGACAACCGGCCGCCAGCCAGCACCTTTCTCTGGTCCGCGTTCAGCGTGACGTTCCTGCTGGCTGGGATCGGCGCCCTGGGCTGGCACCATGCGGTCACGCACGGACGAAGCGAGGAGCCGCACCGGATTCCGGAATTCGACCCGATGCGGCACATTCAGGCGACGCCGTCGATGCTGGCGACCGCCAAGTACTTCTGGGTGTTGCTGGCGCTGTTCCTGGTGCAGATCCTGTTCGGTGCGATGACGGCGCACTATCAGGTCGAGGGACAATACGTCTACGGCTACCACCTCGCCCAGATATTGCCCTACTCCATCACCCGGACCTGGCACACCCAGCTCGCGGTCCTATGGATCGCGGTGGCGTGGCTGGGCACCGGCCTCTACATCGCGCCGGCGGTCTCGGGGTACGAGCCGCCGTACCAGCGCCTCGGGGTCAATGTCCTGTGGTTGTGCCTTCTCGTCATCGTCGTCGGCGCGTTCGCGGGGCAATGGTTCGCCGTGATGCAGCGCCTGGGGCTGGACTACAATTTCTGGTTCGGCCACCAGGGCTGGGAATATGCCGACATGGGCCGCTTCTGGCAGGTGTTCCTGTTCATCGGCCTGATGCTCTGGCTTTTCCTGGTCGGCCGGGCGCTGTGGCCTACCCTGCGCGGAAAGTCGGAATCGCGCTCGATCGTCGGTCTCCTGTTCCTCTCCACGGTCGCCATCGGACTGTTCTTCGGCGCGGCGCTGCTGTGGGGGGAGAAGACGTCGCTGTCCATGGTCGAATACTGGCGCTGGTGGCTGGTGCATCTGTGGGTCGAGGGGTTCTTCGAGGTGTTCGCGACGGCGGTCATCGCGTTCCTCTTCACGCGGCTCGGACTGCTGCCGGTGCGGACGGCAACGACGGCCGTGCTGTTCGCCACCATCATCTTCATGGCGGGCGGCGTGCTGGGCACGTTGCACCACCTCTACTTCGCCGGCACGCCCATCGCCGTGCTGGCGCTGGGGGCGAGCTTTTCCGCGCTCGAGGTCGTGCCGCTGGCCTATATCGGCTTCGAGGCCTATCACACCTGGCGGCTGGGCGGCGCGGCGCGGTGGGTGCGGCGCTACCGCTGGCCGGTGATGTTCTTCATCGCCGTCGCGTTCTGGAACCTGGGGGGCGCCGGGCTGTTCGGGTTCCTGGTCAACCCGCCGCTTTCGCTCTACTACATGCAGGGCCTCAACCTGACGCCGCTGCACGGCCACACCGCCCTGTTCGGCGTCTACGGCATGCTTGGCATCGGGCTCGTCCTGTTCTGCCTCCGCGGCATGAAGCCGTACCTGGCGTGGCACGAAGGCATCCTCAAGGTGAGCTTCTGGTGCCTCAACATCGGCTTGGCGATGATGGGGCTGCTGACCCTGCTGCCGCTGGGCACGATGCAGCTTTTCGCGTCGCTCGAGCATGGGTACTGGTACGCGCGGTCGTCCGCGTTCATGCAGCAACCGATCGTCGATCTGCTGATCTGGATGCGCGTGCCGGGCGACACCGTGTTCTCGGTCGGCGCGATCGCGCTCGCCGTGTTCGTGATCGGGCTGTGGGTCTTCCCGCGCCGGGAGGACGAGATCCGCGCGCTGGAGGACGAGCGGCGCGAGGAGGCAAGGTCCGCGCCGCGCGCCGACCGCTGAGCCGAGCTGGCCGTCGCGCATTCGGTGATCGAGTTCTACGCTCAGATCAAGGCGGTCCATGTCGCAGCCGTGCTGGCGAGCGGCGGCCTGCTCGCCTTCCGCGGCTTGATGCTGAACCTCGGCTATCGCTGGGTCTTGGCGGCGCCGATCCGTCTTGCCGCCTATGCCGTCGACACCACGTTGCTGACGGCGGCGCTGATGCTGACGACGATCGTCCACCAATATCCTTTCGTCGACGCATGGCTGACCGCGAAATCCGTGCTCGTCGTCTTCTACCTCGTGCTCGGCTCCCTTACCTGGAGGGCGCGCGGCAGCGCGATGCGCCTCGGCTGTTGGCTCGCGGCGCTCGCCGTGTTCGCGTTTACCGTCTCGGTCGCGCTGGCGCGCGATCCGTTGGGCGTGTTTTCGGCAATGACCGGATGAGTCGTCGGCTTCTTCACCGACAATTGATGAAAGCGCGCGATTGCCGCCGCATGGTGGCGCCGTGGTACAGTGCGCGCCCCTATTCCCGATGGAGCCTCGGCCATGATTCAAGCGATCTTGGCGCGCGCATTTGTCCTCGCCCTGCTCGTCGGCGCCGGCACGGCGGGCGCGGCCGAACCCGGCCAGACGACGTACCGCGACGCCAGGCACGGGTTCTCCCTGTCCTACCCGGACGACTGGCGCCCGGTCGCGTTCAAGGACGGCCCCCACTTCCACGTGCTGGCGGCGGGTGGCAAGGGGCCGGAGGACTGCAACGTCAACGTCGTCGCCGTCTCCGGGCCGAACTATCTCGAGCGGGCCAGCCGAGGGCAGATGCTGAACAACCTGCGCGCGGCGATGCGCGACGCCGAGCTGGTCGAATGGCGGCGCCAGACGCTGGATCGCCGCTGGGGTCTCTACTACATCGCCACCGGCACGACGCCGCGCCAGAACTACAAGCAGACCACCCTCGGCTTCCAGGTGGTCGCCGGCGCCAAGCTCTACACGGTCTCCTGCTCGGCGCCCGCCGCGCAGTTCGACCAGCGCCGGCCCCTGTTCGAGAAGATCATCGCCAGCCTGGCGTTCTGACATGAATCTCCGATCCGCCGGGCTGGCGCTGCTCGCGGTCGCGAGCCTCGCCGCCGTCCAGGCCGGCGGATCGACCCCGGCCGGCGCGGCAACCGGCAGCCCTGCCTGCCGCTACGACGTCGCGATCGGCCCCCTGCCCGACCTGGCGCTCGACGTGTCGGTCGATTGCGGCACGCTGCCGGTCGAGCGCCTGGTCGCCGCCGATGGTGCCCTGCCGCGCTACCTGGCCGGCATCAACGACGAGGCCGGGCGAAGCCTCGTGCGCGAGGACGACGCCTGGCTCTTGCCGAAGACCGGACCACGCATCGCCCGCTATCGCCTGGAACTTGGCGCGATGGGCGCCCGCGAGCACGACTATACCTCGGCTTACGCGCTGGGCGGCTCCGTGCTGGCGGAGCTGTCGACCTGGTTGCTGCTGCCACAACCGCTGCCCGAGGGCGCGGTGCTGCGGCTTGCGACGAACCCCGCGCCCGGCGTCGGCTTCGCCACGGCGCTCGCGGCGACCGACGGCGCGTTGGAGATGCCGGCTTCGGCCCTGCGCTATGCGGGTTACAGCGTCTTCGGCCGCTTCCACGAGACCCGGATGCGCCGGGCCGCGCCGGGCGCGCTGGCACCGCAGGCTCAAGCGGCGCAGCGCGGGGGGACGGCCGACCTGCGGCTGGTGACCCTCGACGGCCCGCTCGATCTTTCGCGCGCGGACATCGAAGCATGGGTTTCCGATACCGCCGAAGCCATGGAGAAGTTCTGGCAGGGCTTCCCGGTCGACCGCCTGCTGCTCGTGCTGATCCCCCAGCCGGGGCGCAGCAACGTGCCCTATGGGCGGGTGATCGGTGGCGGCGGCGCGTCGCTGATGGTGCTGCTGGGCGAGCAGGTCGCGCAGCCGACGCTCTACCGCGACTGGGTGCTGATCCACGAGATGGTGCATCTGGGATCGCCCTTCGTCCGCCGCAGCCCGTGGATGACCGAGGGGTTCGCGACCTATTTCGAGCCGATCATCCGCTACCGCGCCGGCCGGCGGAGCGCCGAATCGCTGTGGGCCGAGTTTTCGCACGACATGCCGCGCGGGCTGGATGCGATCGAGCGCGAGGGCCTCGCCTACACGCGGCGTGGCGCGTATTGGGGAGGCGCAATCTTCATGCTGCTCGCAGACGTGGAATTGCGCGAACGCAGCGGCGGCAAAAGGGGCCTGGAGGATTGCCTGCGTAGCATTCTGCACGGCGGCGGCGACGCGACCCAGCTCGTCAGCGCGGACTGGATGATCGACGCCTGCGACCGTGCCAGCGGCGGCGACACCATGCGCCGGCTGGGCCAACGCCACGCCTGGTCGCGCCAACCGGTTGACCTGGATGGGCTTTGGCGCAAGCTGGGCGTCGTTCAGGACGCCGATGGCCAGGTCCGCCTGGATGACAGCGCGCCGCTTGCCTGGGTCCGCCGGGCGATCGCCGACGGCAAAATCGGCGCAAGTTAACCATTTTGCCTGGGGCGGGGTGGTATAATCGCATCCAGCCACCACCGGCCCCTTCGCGATCTTGAGGTCGCGCGGGCACATGGTGCGTTGCGGCATAGGTATAGTTTGTCTAGACTTCTTCGCGTTCGTCCGCCACCGTCCGGCGGCGATTGGAGATAGCGGCCGGACCTCGGGAAAGAGGGCCGAAGAGCCCTGCCCGGCTGGCGTGACCGGAGGCAGATCGTCTGCGATGAAGACCATCAACCAGCTTGCCATTATCGCCGTGCTGGCGGCGGCCGGGACGGGCGCCTGGTACTACAAGGATCAATGGCTGAGCGGCACGGTCGCCAAGACCGGCAGCGGCAGCCCGCCGCCCGCGGTCCTCGTGCAGGTCAAGCCCGCGCGCCTGGGAACGGTGACGGAGCGCGTCGAATCCGTGGCAACGGCCCTGGCGAACGAATCCGTAACCATCACCTCCAAGGTCGCGGGCATCGTCGAGAAGATCAATATCGCCGAGGGCGAGCGGGTCAAGGCGGGCCAGGTGCTGGTCCAGTTTGACGACAAGGAAACCGTGGCCGAGCTGGAAGCGCAGAAGGCCCTGACCCAGGGCGCCTTCCTAGCCTATGACCGCGCCATCAAGCTGAAGGAAAACCAGAACGTCGCGCAGGCCAAGGTCGACGACCTGCTGTCGGCCTGGAAGAACGGCGAGGCGCGGATCCGCATCGTCCAGGCCAAGCTGGCGGACCTGAAGATCACGGCACCCTTCAGCGGGAAGGTGGGCCTGCGGCGCGTCAGCGTCGGCGCGCTGATCCAGCCCGGCACGATCGTGACGACGCTCGACGACGTCGATACGATCCGCCTCAAGTTCTCGGTGCCGGAAACGCTGCTGGCGAACATCAAGCCGGGCCTGGAGGTCGAGGCCTCGGCCTCTGCCTATTCGGGCCGCACGTTCAAGGGCGCGGTCACGTCGATCGACTCGCGCGTCGACGCAATCTCCCGCGCGATCGAGATACGCGCCGACATACCGAATCCCGAGGGCCTGCTGAAACCCGGTATGTTCATGTCGTACCGGCTGGCGCTGAAGCGGCGCGAGAATGCCGTGCTGGTGCCGGAAGAGGCGCTGCTGACCGAGGGTACGCGGCAGTTCGTGTTCGTGGTCAACAACGATCGCACCACCAAGGTCGAGGTCAAGGTCGGCGACCGCGGCGATGGCGAGGCGGAGATCCTCTCCGGCCTCGCCCCCGGCGACATGATCGTCGTGGCCGGAATCCAGAAAGTGCGCAACGGCACCCAGGTCAAAGTCGCCGCGGACAGGCCCCAGAGCTGAAGCGCCCCGCGAGGGACGGCGGCACCGCATACGGGAAGGGTAGCGCGATGGTCTTGTCCGACGTCTCGATCAAGCGGCCGGTATTCGCGACGGTCATCAGCCTGATCCTGGTCATCTTCGGCCTGTTCTCGTTCCGCGGCATGTCGGTGCGCGAGTATCCCGCGATCGATCCGCCGGTGCTGTCCATCACCACGCAGTACAAGGGCGCCAGCAATCAGATCATCGAGAGCCAGATCACGCAGCTGATCGAGGACCAGATCGCCGGCATCGAGGGCGTGCGGTCGATCAACTCGTCGAGCCGCGAAGGGTCGTCCAGCATCACGGTCGAGTTCCGGCTGAACCGCGACATCGACGGCGCGGCCAACGACGTGCGCGACAAGGTGGCGCGCGTGCTGTCCCGCCTGCCGGACGCGGCCGACCAGCCCGTGATCGCCAAGGTCGAGGCCGATGCGCGGCCGATCATCTGGTTCTCGCTGCTGAGCGACAAGCTGAACTCGCTGGAGCTGACCGACTTCGCCGACAGATTCCTGGTGGACCGGCTTTCGACCGTGCCGGGCGTCGCCAGCGTGCGCATCGGCGGCGAGCGGCGCTACGCCATGCGCATCTGGCTGGACAAGCAGGCGATGGCGGCGCGCGAGGTGACCGCGACCGACATCGAGACCGCGCTGAAGCAGCAAAACCTGGAACTGCCCTCCGGCCGCATCGAATCGAAGCAGCGCGAATTCACGGTCATGGCCGACACGGGCCTGAAGACGCCCGAACAGTTCGCGCACCTGGTGCTCGCCACGCGCGACGGCTACCAGATCCGCCTGGGCGAGGTGGCGCGCGTCGAGAAGGGCGCGCTGGACGACCGCGGCGAATACCGCAGCAACGGCAAGAACGCGGTCGGCGTCGGCATCGTCAAGCAGTCCACGGCCAATACGCTGGACGTCGCCGACCAGGCCAAGGCCGAGATCGAGCGGTTGAAGGCGTCGCTGCCGCCCGAGATCGAGGTGATCCTGTCCTACGACAGCGCCCAGTTCATCGCCCAGTCGATCTTCGAGGTCGAGCACGCGCTGATGATCGCGATCGGACTGGTCGTGGTCGTCGTGTTCTTCTTCCTGCGCAACGTGCGCGCCACCTTGATCCCGAGCATCGCCATCCCGGTATCGATCATCGCGGCCTGCGCGGTGCTGTCGGCGCTGGACTACTCGGTCAATGTCCTGACCCTGCTGGCCGCGGTGCTGGCGATCGGCCTGGTCGTCGACGACGCCATCGTCGTGCTGGAGAACATCCACCGCCATATCGAGGAAGGCCACCCGCCGCTGCTGGCGGCGGTCGACGGGGCGCGGCAGATCGGATTCGCCGTGATCTCCACCACGCTGGTGTTGATCGCGGTGTTCGTCCCGCTGTCGTTCCTCGAGGGCAATACCGGCCGCCTGTTCCGCGAGTTCGGCATCTCGGTCGCGGCCGCCGTCGCCTTCTCCGGCATCGTCGCCCTGTCCCTTACCCCGATGCTGTGCTCCAAGCTGCTGAACAGTCACGACAGCGAGGGGTTGCTGCACCGTCTGACCGAGCCGGTGTTCGTCGGCATCAACAAGACCTACGCCTTGCTGCTCCGCGCCGCGCTGGCGGTTCCGCTGGTGATGGCGGCGCTGGCCGTCAGCGTGATGGCGCTCGCAGTCGCGCTATACCTCCGCCTGCCGAAGGAATTCGCGCCGATCGAGGACCGCGGCAATATCTATATCTCGATCACCTCACCCGAGGGCGCGAGTTTCGACTACACCAAGCGCCACGTGGTGGAGATCGAAGGGCTGATGCAGCCCTACCGCGACAACGGCCTGGCCTATCAGGTGATCTCCTTCGTCGCCCCCAGCTTCGGCCGGCCGGGCGACGTGAAGAGCGCGAACATGTTCGTGCGCATGTCCGGCTGGGAGCAGCGCACCAAGCCCGAGGAATCGCAGCAATACGTGGTGAAGTCGCTGGCGCCGTCGCTCGGCCAGATTCCGGGCGTGCGCGCCTTCGCCATCAGCCCGCCCAGCCTCGGTCAGCCCTTCACCCAGCAGCCGGTACAGGTCGTTGTCGGCGGCAGCACCTACGAGGAGCTGGCGGAATGGCGCGACATGCTGCTCGACCGGCTGCGCGCCAACCCGAAACTGCAGAACGTGACCACCAACTTCGAGGACACGAAGCCGGAACTGCGCGTCCACATCCGGCGCAATCGCGCATCCGACCTGGGTGTCTCGATCGAGGAGATCGGCCGCGCCCTCGAAACGATGCTGGGCAGCCGCCAGGTCACCCGCTTCATCGATCGCGGCAAGGAATACGACGTCATCCTGCAGCTCAATCCGCAGGACCGCACGCGGCCGGACGACATGTCCAACATCTTCGTCCGCTCGAACACGACGAAGTCGCTGATACCGCTGTCGAACCTGGTGAGCGTGACGGAACGCGGCGGCCCCAGCGATTTGAACCGCGTCGACCGGCTGCGGTCGTTCACCCTGCAGGCCACGCAGGTGCCCGGGGTAACGCTCGGCGAGGCGCTTGAAGTGGTCGAAACGGTCGCGGCGGAGTCCCTTCCCCTTCACGCGCGGCTCACCTATGCCGGCCAGTCGCGCGAGTTCAAGGAATCGAGCGCGTCGCTGCTGCTGGTCTTCGCCATGGCGGCGCTCATCGTCTACCTGGTGCTGGCCGCGCAGTTCGAAAGCTTCATCCACCCGTTCATCATCATGATGGCGGTTCCCCTGGCGGTTGCCGGTGCGCTCGGGGCCATCGCGTTGACCGGGCTGACCATCAACGTCTACTCCCAGATCGGGATGGTCATGCTGGTGGGCATCGTTGCGAAGAACGGGATTCTGATCGTCGAGTTCGCCAATCAGCTGCGCGACCAGGGCAAGAGCCTTTACGACGCCGTCGGCGAATCCGCGCGCACGCGCCTCAGGCCCATCCTGATGACGAGCCTCGCTACGACCATCGGCGCGGCGCCGCTGGTGCTTAGCCATGGCGCGGGCATGGAGAGCCGGCAGGCCATTGGCGTGGTCATCATCGGCGGCGTTGCCTTCGCCACCCTGCTGACGCTGTTCATCATTCCTGCGTTCTACCTGCTGCTGGCCGGCGCGACGAAACCTGCCGGCCACGTGGCCAGCGAAATACGGCGCCTGCAAAGCGGTCGGCAGGCGCCGCACGGACACGCACCCGCGGAATGAGACGGCTGACGCCCGCGATCGGGCGCCTCGCTCTCATCGCCCTGACCTTGGCGGCGACCGGTTGCACCGGCGCGTCGCTGGATCTCATCGGTCAGCTGGGCCTCAACTTCGGCAGCGAAGGCGAACCGGCGGCCGCGCCGTCGGCCGCGGCGCTGGCAGCACAGCAGCCCCGGGCCGGCGGGCCAGCGACCAACGGGACCAATGGCGCATCCCCGATCGTGCGGAGCGACTCGGCCGCCATCGCGGCCGAGGATATCGGCGATGCCGCCGGCAGCGAGCGCACCGAGCTGGCGATGGCGCCCATCCCCGCCCGCCCCGCCCAGCCACGCAAGCCCGAGGCCGGCCGCGCGATCTGCGGCGCGCTGGCGCCGGGCCAGCGCGGCATCGGCTCCGTCGAAAGCAACGGCCTGCAGTTCACGGTCGAGTGCTTCCGCGCCAAGCAGGCCGGGCCGGCGCCCGGCATCATCATCCTCCACGGCGCGCGCGGCATCGGGCGCAACACGATCTACGAGCGCCTGGCCGAGCATCTGAACGAACGCGGCCATCATGCCTTCATCTTCCAGTACCTTGGGGCCGCCGAGACGACCCCGGTAGTCCTGACCGGAAAGCCCGCGGCTGCCGCCAAGGGCGGCGCGGCGCGCCTCAAGACTCCGCCGCGCAAGCGGGGTGTCGATTCCGCTGCCCAGACCCTGGCGATCGACCGCGCCATCACCGCCGTCCAGGCCCTCCCCTATGTCGACCACGAGCGGATCGGGCTGTTCGGCCTGTCGCTCGGCGGATTCCACGCCCTTGCCATCGCCTCGCAGGACGAGCGCATCGGCGCGGTCGTGGACATGTTCGGCGCGATGCCGCGGCCGGTCGGTCCGACCGTCACCCGCATGCCACCCACCCTGGTGCTGCACGGCGATCGCGACGCGGTGGTACCGGTTCGCCGGGCTTATGAGCTGGCCAAGCTGCTGAAGACCATCGGCGCGCCCCACGAGGTCAAGATCTACAAAGGCCAGGGCCACAGCTTCACCGGCGCCGCCGACCAGGACAGCGTCGAGCGCTCGGTCGAGTTCCTCGATCGGCGGCTGCGCGCGCAGAATCGACCCGCCGGGTGAGCGCGGCCTCCTTCCCGTCCGCCAGGACCGACGAGCCGCTGCACGGCATCTTGCTGATGATCGCCTCGATGGCGGTGTTCTCGGCCGTGGACTGCACGTCCAAGTTCCTGGCCGCCAGCTACCACCCCGTCATGGTCACCTGGGGACGGCAGGCGATCCAGATCCTGCTGCTGGCGCCGATCGTCCTTTGGGCCGGGCCCGCGCGCAGCCTGCGCTCGGCGGCGCAGGGCCAGCAGATACTGCGCGGATTGCTGCTGATCGGCTCGACCGTCTGCTTTATCAGCGGACTCGCCCGATTGCCGCTCGCCGAGGCCTCGGCCATCGGCTTCGTCTCGCCGATGTTCACGACCGCCCTGTCTATCCCGCTTCTTGGGGAAAAGGTCGGCGTGCGGCGCTGGGCGGCGATGCTGGTCGGATTCGCGGGCGCGCTGGTCGTGATCCGGCCGGGAACCGCCGCCTTCGATCCCGCCGCCCTGTTCCCGGTCGCCTCGGCCGCCTTCTGGGCATTCGCGCTGATCGTGACGCGCCGCATGAGCCGGCGCGACACCGCGTTGACCACCCTGGTCTACGCCAGCGTCGTCGGGCTGGTGGCGGCAAGCTTCCCCCTGCCGTGGTACTGGTCGATGCCCGATCCCGGCGCGGTGGCGCTGATGGCGATAATGGGCATGATGAGCCTGACGGGCCACTACCTGCTGGTGACGGCATTCGAGCGCGGGATGGTCTCCATCCTCGCGCCTTTCTCGTACAGCCAGATGATCTGGGCCACGGTTTTCGGCTACCTGGTGTTCGATTCCCTGCCCGATGCGTGGACCGGCGTCGGCGCCGCGATCATCATCGCCAGCGGGATCTACGTCTGGCATCGAGAGCGCGTGCGGCACGGGCTGGCCGGCAAGGAAACCTGAACCGGGCGGCGGTGCTCGACGCAAAATCGCGACAAATGCTCCGCGTCGCTCCGTGACCGATCTGGGGCCGCGACCGGCCGGCCGGTCGGATAAACGATTCATCAAGGATCGTGCGCGACGATGGACGCGGGGCAAGAGGCTGCAAGCTAGGACGCGACGTCCAAGGCGCCGGAGAACCGGCGCCGCTGCGGGAAAAGGACGGGGCGTGTCTGGGAGATGTCAATGCAACGGTTCCCGACCCGACGGGGCGGCGCGGCGGCCTTGGGCCGCCGGTTCTCCGCGGCACCCCTGAATTCGACGCAAGGGCCGCAGCCATGACGGCGGCCACCTTGCCGCAACCGACCGAGGCGACGCGAGCGAATACCATCGCGGGTTTCCTCGACGCCGTGGATGGGCAGCGCGTCTTCGGCTGGGCGTGGGACCGCGCCAATGCCGCCGAGCGCCTGCGGATCGAGATTCGCGCCGGCGACGCCCTGGCGGCCGATACGGTCGCGGACCGGCCGCGCCCGGATTTGAAGGCCAACGGCATCGGCGACGGCGCCCATGCTTTCGAAGCCATGCTGTCGATCGACGGCACGCCGCCGGACCAGCTGGTGGCTACAGCGATCTCGCCCTCGACCGGCGCCCGCCAGGTTCTCGAGCACCGCCCCCCGCCGCGCGCGGACAATGCCGATGGCGGCGGCGCCAAGGCCCAGGTCGAGCCCCTGATCGACCTGCTGCATGCCTCGCAGCGGCGCGCCGTGGCGGCAATGCAGGCCGCCGAGCGGAAGTTCGACGAGGCCGCCGCGCGCCTGACCCGACTGCCGGAACTGACGCAGACGCTTGACCAGATCCGCGCGACCCAGGGCGACCTGGCGCGGCGCATCGCCGATGCGGAAGTGTTCCTGGTGCGCTTCGACGGCGTGCTGAGCCAGCTCGAGAAGCAGGGGCAGCGCCGCGATCCCGAACGCCAGTTCAACCGCCAGCTTCTGCTGCTGATCGGGCTGGGCGTCGTCGCCACGGTCGCCACCGTGGCCGCCGTGGTGATGGCGGTGCTGGCGGGCTGATCGTCCCTGCCGGCCGCTATTGCTCGCGGAAGGACCGCCGCGCGGTGTCGATGATCGGCGACAGGAAATAGTCGATCGCCCGCCGCTTGCCCGTCACGATGTAGACCTCGGCAGGCATGCCCGGATAGGGCTCGATCTTGCCGGCGGCCGCCAGCGATTCCTTCTTCAGGCGAACCCGCGTCGTGAAATAGTTCTCGCCCGTGCGCTGGTCCTGCATCTTGTCCGCCGCGACATAGATGACCTCGCCATCCACCAGCGGCACGATCCGCTGCCGGTACGCCGTCATGCGCACCTCGGCCGGCAGGCCCACGCGCACGACGTCGATGTCCGTAGGATTGACCCGCGCCTCGATGATCATGTCGTCGTCCTGGGGCACGATGTCCATGATCGGCTGGCCGGCCTGGATCACCCCGCCGGGCGTGAAGAATTTCAGGTCCACGACCTGCCCGTCCTGCGGCGCGACGACGTCCTTGCGCTGCAGCACGTCGTCGGCCCCCTTCAGCCGGTCGGTGAAGTCCGCCTCGGCGGCCTGCGCGTCCTGCAGCTCGCGGTTGATGTCCGATTGGCGCTGGTTGCGGACGGTCTTTGCCTCGAACTCCGCCTGCGCGATCGCCTGGCGCGCGCGCGCCATGTTGGCGTCCAGTTCGCCTATCCGTCCCCGGGTCTCGGCGATGCTCCGTTGCAGGGCCAAAAGGCGCGGCTTGCGCTCGTAGCCTTTCTCGACCAGCTCGCGGATGGCGTCAGCCTCTTCCTCGAAGTATTTCAGCCGCTCGGCCGAGGAGGAATACTGAGCCTTGAATGCGGCGATGTCCTCGCGCGACTGCTGGGTGCGTCGCTCTATCGCCGCGACCTGGCTTTCATAGGCCTGCTTGCGCGCGGTCAAGAGGCTCTGCTGGGTGGCGAAATGCTCCGCCAGCGGCGGCGACGATGCCTGCTTGGCGAGGTCGGGCGGCAGCACGATGACAGCGGCTTCCTCCTGCTCGGCCCGGAGCCGCGCGATCTTCACCTGAGTTGCCAGCCGCTGGTTGCGAAGCTGCATCGCCGCCGAGTCCGCCTGCGTGGTATCCAGGCGCAGCAACACCTGGCCGGCTTTGACCCGCTGTCCCTCCTGCACCAGCAGCTCGCGCAGGATCCCGCCTTCCAGGTGCTGGACCGTCTTGCGGTGGCTGTCCACGATGACGGAGCCGGGGGCGATCGCCGCGCTGTCCAGCGAAGCCAGGAAGGCCCAGATCAAGAACGTGCCCAGGAACCCCCCGATCGTGACGGCGCCGGCGATCAGCGGTCCGCGCAGCGTCGGCGTGTTGTCCTCGGCGTCGTCGGCGATCTCCGCCGGTTGCGCCGCGCGGAGATCCAGCGACAATGCGCCGCTTCTGGTCGTGGTGATCGATGTCGTCATGTGCGCACCAGCCTGGTGGGGCCGCCCTTCGAGGGATCGATGACGGCCGGCGGATTGCCGGCGCCGCCGGAGGTCGCGCCGGCGTTCGGCACGATCGTCTTGATGACATCCGTGCGCTCGCCGAACTGCTCGATCACGCCGTCCTTCAGCACCAGAATCTTGTCGGCGACCGACATGACCGAGGGTCGATGGGCGATCAGGACCACCGTCGCGCCTTCCTTCTTCGCCGCAACGATCGCCGCCAGCAAGGCCCGCTCGCCCGCCGTGTCCAGGTTCGAATTGGGTTCGTCCAGCACCAGCAGCTTGGGCGAGCCGAACAGCGCGCGCGCCAGCGCGATGCGCTGCTGCTGGCCGCCGCTCAGCGCATAACCGCCTTCGCCGATCACGGTATCGTAGCCGAACGGCAGCCGGCCGATCATTTCGTGCACGTCGGCGCGGCGCGCTGCCTCGATCACCAGCCGCGGATCGCAGTCGCCCAGCCGCGCGATGTTCTCGCGAACCGTACCGTTCATCAGCATGGGCTGCTGCGGCACATAGCCGACGGCGCTGCCGAAGCTGGCGCGCTCCCACGTGAATACGTCGTGCCCGTCCAGGAAGATGGCGCCTCCCGACGGCTTCCAGATCCCGACCAGCAATCGCGCCAGCGTGGACTTGCCGGCGGCGGAGGGTCCGACCACCCCCAGCACCTCGCCGGGCTCCAGCATGAACGAGATACCCTTGATGACCGCCTTCTCGTGGCCCGGCGGCATGAAGTAGCAGCGCTCCACCGCCAGGCGCGCATTCTCCACCGCCAGCGGCGTCTGCTGCCGCTGCGCGCGAGTCTCCTCGATCAGGCGCCGCAGCCTGCCGAGCGCGCCCAGCGCCCCTGCCCATTGGCGCGACCCCTCGACCAGCTGCTCGAGCGGCGCCAGCATCCGGCCCATGATGATGCTCGCGGCGATCATGCTGCCCGGCGACACCAGGCGATCCATGATGAGCAGGACGCCGGTCGCCAGCATCGCGATCTGGACCGCCAAACGCAGCGAGCGGGTAATCGCGGACAAGGCCTTCGACCGGCTGTGCGCCACCTCGTGCAGGTCCATCGCCCGGCCATAGTGGCCGCGCCAGCGCTTGCCCACGTTGCCAAGCATGCCCATGGCCTCGATCGCCTCGCCGTTGCGGATCGCGGCATTGATCTCGGCAAAGGCGTTGACGGTGGCTTCGTGCGCCTGGCCCATCGGCCGGCGCCCGATGAACTCCATCGCCAGCGCCATTCCCACCAGCATGATCGCGGCGGCGATCGCGACCAGCCCGTATACGGGATGGAGCAGGAACAGAACCAGCAAGAACAGGGGCGCGCACGCGACGTCGAAGACCGCCGTCAGGCCGCCGCCGGTCACGAACAACCGCACTTCGTTCAGGTCGCGCGGCGCCTGCCGCGCCTCGGGCGACTGCTTGGTCACCCAGCCGCTGATGGCCGCGCCGATCGCCGCCAGGTCGAGCCGGCGCGCCAGCTTGCCCCCCATGACGAACCAGACCCGGGCGCGGATGTAGTCGACAATGCCCATGCAGACCAGGCTGGCCAGCGCCAGCAGGGTCAGCATGACCAGCGTGTCGATGCTGTGGCTCGTCATCACGCGGTCGTACAGCTGCAGCATATAGAGCGGCACCGTGAGCTGCAGAAGATTCGTGACGATCGAAAGCGCTCCCGCATAGGCGAGCGCCAGGCCGCCCTCGCGCACCGCGTCCGTGACGGCCGATGGCTTCATGCCCGGAATCGGCAGCGGCGCCGGCTCGGCCTTGGCGCGCTTTGTCCGCGGCTCCGCGTTTGGCCGATCCGCCTTGGCCTGCGGCTGCGGCTGCGCCTGCGGCTCGGATTTCGCCTGCGAAGCGGCCGAAGCCACGGGTTCCGGGGTCGGGTCGGGCCGGCGCTGGGCCGGCCGATCGGGCACCGGCGTCGGCCGGGCCGGCCCTTTTGGCGTGCTGCCGCGTCCGATCATGCGGTCGCTCCCACGGCCTTCTTGGCCGCCGGCGACGCCTCGTCAACGGCCCGGATGCGCCGCACCACGGCCGTCCGCCGTGCGGCGAGTTCGCGGTAAAGTGCAAGGTGCTGGCGCGCGGCGCCGACGGGCGTCGGCGGCTTGGGCGCGCCGGCGCGCAGCTTGTCCCACAGACCCGGCGTGCCCAGGGCCATGATCAGCTTGTCGGCAAGGCTCTCCGCGCTGCCGGCGCGGAAGTGCAGGCCGTCGACGCCATCGCGTACCTTTTCGGCCATGCCGCCGATGTCGCTGCAGATCACCGGACGCCCATGGGCGAAAGCTTCCTGGATCACCAGCGGCGAGTTTTCCCACCACACCGATGGAACCACCGCCCAGTCGACCTCGCGCATCAGCGTCGCAAGTTCGGGCGGGCGGTAGCTGCCGTAAAAGCGGACCCGCCCCTCGGCCTGGCCCAGCAGGCGCTGGAACCGCTCGCGGAACGGCTCGGGCTGGTGCTCCAGGTTGCCGCCGAAAACGATCAGCCCGGCGTCGTCGCCCCATTGCGCGGCGGGAATGCGGCCGACCGCGTCGAGCAGCACGTCGATGCCCTTGAACGGATTGAGCTGGCCGAAGAACGCGAACCGGCCGCGGCGCGCGACGGAAGCACTGCCGCGCGGCTGCTTGGGCAGCGGTCGCGGCGGGGCCGTCTCGGCGATGTCGAGCCCGTTCTCGATGACGCGCAACCGCTCGCGCGCCAGGCCCCATTCGACGAAGCGATCGGCCAGGAAGCGGCTCGGCGAGACGAAGGCGTCGACCAGGTCGAAATGGGACTTGATGAATGTCTCGCGCTTGAAGAAGCGCGCGGGCGAAATGTCCGGGTAGCACATCGCGCAGTCCGCGGGGGTGGCGCGATGGCAGGGCGTCGGCTTCCCGGTCTTGATCATCTGGCCGTGGTTGAAGCAGATCGCCAGGAACTCGTGCAAGGTGACCACGATGCGCGCGCCCGGACAGACCCGGCGGACCACCCTCAGGCATTCCAGCCCCAGGCCCAGGAAATGGTGGAAATGGACGATGTCGGGCTTCAACGCGTCCAGGAACGCGGCGAAATGCCGTTCCAGGCCGACGATATCGCGGTTGGACAGCAGGAAATGGTCGTAGCTGTCGTTGAAGAACAAGGTCTCGCGCGCGTTCTGGCGAAGGCTCATGAACGGCGTGTCGGCATGCGACTTGAGCGGCGGGCCGACGCGCGCGAGCAGCTGCGCATCGATGCCCGGCTCGGAGCCGAGACCGCGAAAGAGGTTGTAGGCCGCGAGCTCGCCGCCGCCGATCGAATAGGCGGGATGCCCGTGCGAGATCACCAGCACGCGCATCGGCGCCGCGCTTGCGGCCGCCGTCATGCGACCTCGCCCGTGCGGACCACGCCCTGCTCCGCGCGGTGCCGCTCCCAGGTGCGCGCGAAGGACCATTCGTCGACCATCCGCGCGATCTCGCAGCCCCGGCTCGGCTGGTCCGTCCGCGGCGCCGGATCGACCGCGTAAAGCGACACGCGCGGCATCCACACGCAGCTTCGCCCCGCGGCGCGCAGGCGCAGGCCAAGCGCGATGTCCTGCTGCGGGCCGCCCAGAAGGTCGCGCGCAAATCCCCCGACGCGATCGAACAGCCGGCGCGGCATCAGGCAGCATTCGCTGGTGCCGGCCAGCACCTCCATCGCCTCGGTCTGCGTCAGCCAATGACGCGGATAGCCGGTGTAGCGCCCAGACCCATTGGGCGCCGGCATGGCGCCGCCCACGGCCTCCAGCGGCATGCCCGCGTAGCGGATGGAATCGTCCTCGTAGAGCAGCGTCGGGCTGACCATCCCGGTGCGCTCGTTGGCGCGGAAGGCGTGGAAGAGGCCGCTGAGCCAGCCCTGGCCGCGCGGAAGCACGTCCGGCGCCAGGAAGAGCAGCGCTTCGCCCGTCGCCAGCCGCGCGCCGGCCGCAAGCGCCCGGTGGCGCGTGACGGCCCGCTCGATCATCGCCAGCCGCCCACCGAAGCCATAGAAGCGGGCGTAGTGGTCCAGCCGATCGGCCAGCGCGGAATCGGCGCCGCCGGAAGCCACGACGATCAACTCGGCCGCTACCGCCGCGGGCTCGCCGGCCAGGCAGGCGAGGTTGATGTCGATATCCTCCGCACCGTCGCCGAGCGGCAGGACGATCGACAATCGCGGAGCCTCGCCGTCGCGTGGCTTGTTGCCGATCGGCACGACCTCGCCGCCGTCGCTCGAGCCGCCGCCGCGCCGGACGGCGGCCACGCTGGCGGGCGCCAGATGCCGCTCGACGACCGACCGCACCGCGGCGTCGGCGGGGTCGAGGCAGGTCAGCAGCCGCGCGGCCACGCCCTCCTGCGTGCCGTCGAGGGCCGGAAACGGCAGGAACGCCGCCGTCTCGTCGGTCAGCACGATCTCCAGCCACAGACCGGCCGGCATCTGCCCCGCGTTGGGTCGGGGCGCGAATACGGCGAAGCCGTGACGGTGCGCATCGCCCGGAGCCTGCGCGATGGCCGGTCCCAGCAGCGGATCCACGCGGAACGTCTCCGCGACGTCCGGGCGCAGCAGCCTGCCCCAGATGTCATCGACACGCAGATAGGAACCGTCGGTCCCCCGCAGCACGACCCGTTCGACGCGCCGCAGCGGATCGAGCAGCCAGCCGCAGACGAAGGTTCCCGCCTCGGGCACCGTGACGGCCAGATCCACCACGGCGCGCACGGGCGCGGCGAACGACGAGATCGTCTCGTGGCCCTCGAAACGCGGGCGGCAGGTTCGCTTGAAGGCGCGCATGGTCTGCGCATCGCAGCTCGTGCGGGCCAGCTTCGCCCGCAGATGCGGAACCGTGTCGCGGGTCGCGAGGATGGTGCGCGCCTCCGCGACGTTGAGATGGAAGTAACCGTTCGCCGTCCGGTAGTGGATGCGACGGATGGCCTTCGGATCGACCGGCGCGCCGCCGCGGAAGTAGGCCACGATGCCCATCGCGTTGGGCAGCAGGTCGGGACGATCGAGCACGCCGACCGCGCTGGTCCGTTTGAGCGGCCGGTTCGTCTCGACAATCAGCCCGCCAATGCCCTGCCGCAGGTGGAAGGACCAGCCTTCCACGACCGTGCCGCCGTCCTCGGCCGGGCCGAAAATCTCGGCGAAGCCGTCGGGCTTGGAAATCTCGTTGAGCAAGGCGGCGATCACGCGGTCGGCATGATGTCCCTCCTCCGCCGTCGCCTGCTCCGCGGCCGAAGTCTCGGCCAGGCCCGCGCCCAGGAAATCAAGTATGCCCGGCAGCGCCGCCAAGGGCGCCATCGCAAGTTCCTGCACCAGCTCTTGGGGATTGAGCGTGAAGCGCCGGATCGAAAGTGCCGTGCGCGCGCCGCCTTCGACCGCGAGCTCCACTTCCTCCAGGCGGATGGCGGCGATGTTCTCGACCGCCAGCAGGGCGACGAATTGCGCCCTTCCGGCGGCGCCGTCGGCCCAGCTCGCGCTGCGCATGGTGCCGGCCGCCTTGCCGGCGGGTGCTGCGACCGCCGATGCCTCCGGGAGCGCCCCGTCCGCATCGCCGGCGACCAGAAGCGTCGCTTCGTCGATCAGCCAGGCCGCGCGCGCCTCGCCTTTCGTGGCGGCGCGCAGGCGCGGCGTCTTTCCGGCCTTGATCGGCTGCTTGTCGATTGCGCTCGGTGCTCCGGCGTCCGGCGTCATGCGCTCAGCCTCCGCTGTGTCGAAAGCATCGACTGGTAGAGTTCGAGATGCTCCTCGGCGCAGGTCTCGATCGTCGGCACTGGCGCGATGCCGTCCGAAAGCCGCTGCCAAAGCCCCGCCTCGTCCATTGCCCGGCGCATCACGCGCGCCAGGTCGACCGCGTCGCCGGTGCGGAAATGCAGGCCGTCGACGTCCGGGCGAACCGCTTCCGCCATGCCGCCGATATCGCTGCAGATCACGGGGCGACGGTGCTGGAAGGCCTCCTGGATCACCAGCGGCGCGTTCTCCCACCAGATCGACGGAACCACGACCCAGTCGACCGACGCGATCAGCGCGCGCAGCTCGTGCGGCTTGTAGGCACCGCGCAGCGCGACGGTGCCGGCGGACTTGCGCGCCGCGCCTTCGACCTTTTCCTGGAACGCCTTGGTCTGGAACGGCATGCCGCCGAAGAGACTGAGCGTGAAGGCGCTGTCGCCCTGGCGCACCAGCCGCTGCGCCGCGTCCAGAAGCACGGGCACGCCCTTGAACGGGTTCAGGTTGCCGAAGAAGCCGAAGGAGTCTCGCCGCCCGCCGGCATCGAGCGGACGCAGGGCCGCCGGCTCGGCATCCGGCCGTGCATTGCGCATCACGGCGATCTTGTCCGCCGGCATGCCCCACTCGACATAGCGCCGGCGCAGGAACTCGCTGGGCGCCAGAAACTGGTCGACCAGGCCGAACATCGACTGGATCTGCCCGCGCCGCAGCACGAACCTATCGGCATCGATCTCCGGAAAGCAGCGATGGCAGGAATCGGGCGTGGCGCGCTCGCACAGCGCCATGCCCTTTGTCGTCACCATCTGGCCTTCGTGCGCGCAGATCGGAAAGTAGTCGTGCAGGGTCATCACGATGCGCGCGCGCGGCAAGGTACGCCGGACCAGAAACAGCGCCTCCACCCCCACCATCAGGATGTGATGGAAGTGCACGACATCCGGCTTGTAGACGCGCAGGAAGTCGGTGAATTCCGGCACCACCGCGTGCAAGTCGATCTGGGACAGGTTGAAGCGGTCGAAATGCCCGGCCCACATGACCATTTCGTCGGCCGATCGGTCGACCGTCTGGAACAGCGTACCGGGCCGGCGGTCGCGGTGCAGGCGGTCGGCGCATCCCAGGAACATCGTTTCCACGCCGAACTCGTCGCGCATGGTTCGGAACAGGTCGTGCGCGAAGATTTCCGTGCCGCCAGGATGGAAGCTTGGATGGTTGTGGCAGACGAACAGGACGCGCGGCGCCTTCATTGCCGGGCTCCCCGCGCCGATGACGCTTCCCCGGCGGGACCCAGGACGCAAAGGTCCTGATAGGTCAGTCCCTGTCGTCCGCTCCAGGTTCCGGCGACGATCGGCTTCAGCGGCGCCAGGCCCGCCGCGGCGGCCATTGCCAAGAAGTGGTCGCGGTCATAGGCGACCGCGGCTAACGGGTGGTCCGGATCGGCATGGAATTCCGGCCCCGCCGCGGCCGGATCGAATCCCAACCGGCTGCGCTTCGCGCGCAAGGCCGCCTTGGCCGCCTCCTCCATGACGAACAGGCTGACGAAGCAGCGGCCGCCCGGGCGCAGGACGCGGCCCGCCTCGCGCAGATAGGCCGCCGCCTCGGCAGCGTGCATATGCGTCAGGACGGAGGTCATGATGACGAAATCGAAGTTCGCGGACCCGACCGGCAGCGGAACGGCCTCCGGCGTCGCGCTGCCCTTCGGGTTGTACAGGGCGCTGCGGACGTCCAGGTGCTCGAAGGTGAACTGGCCATAAAACGGCGTGATCGCGCGCTGACACCATTCGATCGCGCTGGCGACGATGTCGATGCCATGATAGCGGCCCGCCGGCTCGCGCAGGTATTGCGTCAGCGGGATCGCCATGCGCCCCAGCCCGCAGCCGATATCCAGCACGGATTCGTCCGGCTTCAGCCCGCCCTGGCGCACGAAATGCCCCAGGAACTCGGCGCCGATGGCGCGGAAATCGCCGTCGCCGACGCTGTGCGCGCCGGCAGGCGGCACCGGCAGGAAGCGGTTGCCGGCGACATGGCGCAGCAAGGCATCGAACGCGATTTCGGCCCCGATGTCGCGCACGGCGGGCTTCGCGGCCTGGTTTTGCGGACGCTTGACCATGACGACGGTCACGGCTGGGTTCCTTCCGGCTCCGCCATTGCCACCGACATGGCGCCGACAAGGGCCGGCAGCGCCGTCGCCGCCGGCCGCCCGGACAAGCGCTTGGCCCAGGTGGCCACCACCTGCTCGCGCGCGATGCGCTGGCGCTGGATGCGCTGCTTGACGCGTGCGCGGCGCATGGGCGGCAGCTCGGCGGTCCCCTCCATCAGCGCGGCGATCCCCGCCTGCCAGCGGTGATGATGGAGCCAGCGGTTGTGCGCATCGGCGACGCCACGCGTGTAGCCCGTGTTGCGCTCGATCGACCGGCGCTCGAAGTGATAGAGCTCGGCGGCCGGCTCGTAGCGCACGACATGCCCGTCCGCGCGCAGCTTCAGGCAGAGATCGGAATCCTCGTAGTCGCCGATCAGGTAGTCTTCGCTGAGACCGCCCAGCCGCTCGTAAAGCTTGCGCCGCAGCAGCAGGCACGCGCCGGTCACCGCGGGGACTTCGCGGGCGATGCAGGCTCCCGCGAAGTCGCGCGGGAATCCCTTGAAGTAATGGCGGTTGTACCAGGTGCCGTCGGAGTCCTTCTCGAAATAGAGCCCGGCATGCTGAAGGGAATCGTCGTCGAACAGCAGCTTGCCGCCCACCGCGCCGACGCGCTCATCCTCGGCCAATACCCCCGACAGGGTCCCGAGCCAGCCCGGCCGGTCGGGCACCACGTCGGAATTGAGCAGCAGCAGCTCGCACCCGTGCGCAAGCGCCGCGCCCGCATTGTTGGCGGCGGCATAGCCGTAGTTGTCGGACATCACGGCGAGCGTGATGGGCAGGTCATAAAGCAGGTGCAGCCCGCGCAAGAAATGCTCCAGCTCGCGCTGCTGCTCGGGAGAGTCGAGCACGTAGATCAGCTCGGATTCGCGCAATTCGGGGTCCACCGCGAAGGCCGCGAGCTGGAAACGCAGGAAGTCGAGCGTGCGATAGAGCGGGATCAGGATCGAGACACGCGGATCGCTCCGCCGCTTGCCGAACTGGATCACCTCGGGCGCCTGGCGCGTGGCCAGGTGGTGCACCTGCAGGCCGCCGGCGCCCGGCGCGATGCAGTCGGCGATGATCGAGTTGGTCACCGAGATCGCCGGCAGCGCCGCCAGCACCGCATCGCGTCCGGCGCGCGCGCCCAGCGGCGGCGCCGGCTGCGTCAAGCCCAGGCTGGCGCCTGACCGCAGCGCCAGGCCAAGCCGCGACGATGCCGCGTCGGTTGCGTCCTTGACGTAGCCCACGAATAGATCGCGGCGGTCCTCGGGCGCGCGGCGCGCATTCTCCGGCGCGGCGACGCGATGAAGCGCACCGCTCCACGGCCGCGCATCGGCGCCGTCGCCCAGCATCAGCCCGGCGACCAACCCGTGCGGGTCGCCGATGGAGCCCGCCACGAACAGCCCGCCGCCGGGCGTCGGAATCCATTTTTCCAACGTCGCCTGCACCGGCGCCCGTGCCGCCGCCGCGCCGGCACGCGCCGGCGCATGGGCCAGGCGGAATTCATCGAGCGCCGCGGCGGCCGTCGGATCCTTGGGCGCATGCTTGGCGAGGCAGCGCAGGACATAGTCGCGCACCCGACCGTCCGGATCGGCTGCGCGGCCAAGGGCGCGCGGCAGCGGGGGATCCTCGGCCCCGGCCCCCGGGCCCACGAGCCGGCAGGCCATCGCGGCCGCGCTGAACACGACGACCGTGATGCCCTCGCCCGCCTCCGGGCGCTGGAGCATCTGGGCGAACGCGCGCTGTCCGCCGCCCATGCGGCCGCCGGCGATCGCCGGCGCAAAGCGCGCCTGGCGCACGGCGTGGCGGCCCACCACGACGGCGCGTCCGGGCGTGCCGAAGCCGGCGGGCAGCACGCCGACGCACAGGACATAGTCGCCGGCCACCGCCAGGCGGGGGCGCAACTCGCCCGGCCGCGCGGACACGGCGCCCACCAGTTCGCGGCAGAAGGCGACGAAGGTCGCCTCGTCGCCGAGGCGAAAGCTCGATCGGCAGGTTTCGAGAACGAAGCGGACGACCCGGATGCGCCCCTCGGCGTCCAGCCCGTCCAGCAGGGATTGGACGTCGACCGGCCGGGCCGCGCCGCCCGGCACCGACACCGCGGCCAGCAGCGTGTTGGTGTCGCGCTCGACGATCGTCACGCGCCGCGCGACGTCCGTTCCGCCCGCCATGCGGAACGCCGCCAGGCTGCGCAAGCTGCCCCAGCGCGTCGGCACGGCCAGGCGCGCCACGGGCGCCGAAGCGGAACTGCCGTCGATTTTCGGTTGAGTCTGGCGCGGGGACTCGGATGCCCCGGCTTCCCATACGGCCAGCACGGTCTCCCGGCCGATGGTACCAACGGTGAGGGACGCCGTTACCGCCTCTGCGGTATCTCCGTACATATGCGGAACACCCTGGGCTAAGCCTCCGCCCCCCGCAGGAGCGCCGCCGCGCCGGCCCCCCGGCGCGACGGCTTTCCTGACCTATCAGCCAATTACGAAGAATGCGTTAGGATGATTGTGGACATCGTCGGCGTTGACGCCGACCAGGGTGATGCTGTCGCCATTGCCCAAGTCGACAACCGCATTGCCGTGGCCGTCGGCGTGCACGTGGTCGGCGAGGTCTGCCGGCGTCGTGACGTGCAACCCGTTGATGTTCTTTTGGATTTGCAGCATGTCCTCGCCCTTGTGGAAGTCGAGGACCACGTCGTTGCCGCCGCCGCCGTTGAAGATGAAGGTGTCGTGGCCGGCATCGCCGCGCAGGACGTCGTCGCCGCGGCCGCCGCCGATCACATCGTCGCCATCGCCGCCGGAGATCGTGTCGTCGCCGGCATCGCCGAACAGCTTGTCGTTGCCGGTCCAGCCGATGATCTTGTCGTCGCCTGATCCGCCATGGACCGTATCGTCGCCGGCGCCGCCTTCCAGCCGGTCGTCGCCGCGGCCGCCGAAGATCGTGTCGTTGCCCAGGCCGCCGCTGACGAAGTCGTCCCCGCTGCCCGCGTCGATCTTGTCGTCGCCATTGGCGCCATAGACAAGGTCGTCGCCGCGGCCGCCGAACAGGACGTCGTTGCCGTCGCCGCCGCTGACCTGGTCGTCGCCATTGCCGCCCGACACCGTGTCGTTGCCGGCGCCGCCCGATACGGTGTCGTTGCCGTCGCCGCCGAACACCTTGTCGTCGCCGGACTCGCCGAACACCTTGTCGTCGCCGTCGCCGCCAATGCCGGTGTCGTTGCCCGACCCGCCATGGATCTGGTCGTTGCCGCTGCCGCCGTTCAGGTAGTCGTTGCCGCTGCCGCCCGACAGCCCGTCATCGCCGCTGTCGCCGTAGAGCTTGTCGTTGCCGCTGCCGCCGTCCAGGAAGTCGTTCCCGGCGTTGCCGTGCATCCGGTCGTTGCCGCTTCCGCCTTCGAGCCAATCCTTGCCGTCGCCGCCGAAGACGTGATCGTTGCCGCCGCCGGCTTGGACGTGATCATCGCCGCCATTGGCGCCGATGATGTCGTTGCCCCCCGTGCCTTGGAGGAAATCGTTGAATGCACTGCCCGGAATCGTCGCCATAGGTGCCCCCGAATGGCTTGTTGCGCGTTAATGGTCCGAAAATATATGCAAGCAACGCCCAAGTAATCAAGCAAATAATGCTTGACCAAACCGGACAAACCATTGGTAAAACTAGATAAAAAGTATAGTAATTCTTCGGCGGATTTGATGCGGGTTTTGCCGGCAATCGGTTGGCTTCCACGAGAAAACCGGCCTAGCGACAGCGCGAAAGGCCGAAGCCCGCCGCGACGAATGCATTGAATCAGCGGCTTCGCGGGGCCGCTTCATGGCCTGGGCGAACGCGCGACCAGCGCATCGCTGGCCGGCATCGGCCTCGGTGAATCGGCAGCAGACCGGGTTTCCTCGCACGGCCGCGCCACTTCACGCAAAATGCGCGGGATAACGGCCGGGTCAGCGCGCGCGGGCGACCGCGCGCAGCAGGTCAATTTGTCGCGGTAGCAGATTCGTGATCGCGGCCCGGGTGACCATCGCCGCGCGGGCGCGCCGGCGCATTTCGGCGACCGGCGCATCGCCGGCGAGCAGCCGCTCGACGCCCGCCGCGATCGCCGGCGGCGAGAAGACGTCGACGAGGATGCCTTCGCTGTCGCTGGCGATGAACTCGCGCACCGGAGCCGTGTCGGAAGCCACGATGGCGCATCCCGTGGCCATCGCCTCGAGCAGCGACCAGGACAGGACGAAAGGAACGGTCAGATACACATGGGCGCTGGACGCACGCAGCAGCGTCCGGTAGCGGTCATAAGGCAACGGCCCCAGGAAATGGAGCCGCGCCGGGTCGAGCGTCCCGAGCTCCGCCAGCATCGCCGCCTTCCACGTGCTGCCACCGGGTGGCGCGGCGCCGTAGAAGACGCGATCCTCGCCCGCCACCACGACATGCAAGTCCGGGCGCCGTGACTGCAACAGCGCCGCCATGCGCATGAATTGCGGGAAGCCGCGGTAGGGATCCAAGCCCCGCGTCGCATAGGTGACGATCGGCGCATTCGCGGGTATCGGCAGATCCAGCACGGCGCGTTCGCCGGCCGGCGCGAAGTAGCCGGTGTCGATGCCGTCGTGCAGGACGGTGATCCGCTCGCGCAGGCCGGGCGGAAACTGGTCGCGCTGGAAGGCGGTGGGACATATCACGGCCTGCGCCGCGGCCAGCTCGGTCAGGATGGCGGCGTTTCGCAGGCGCAGGCGGCAGGCATCGTCGTCCCCGACTCCGGCAGGATCGAGATAGTCGGCGTCGCTGTCGCGGGCCCGGTAATACCACTCGGCATAGGCCAGGATCGGCGCCTGCGGGAACGCATCGGCTGCGAACAAGCCCGCGCCGAAACCGACATGGGCGCAGATGACGTCGGGCCGGAAGCCCTCCTTGGCCAGCTCCCGCATGGCGCGAAAGGCGGCCTGGCCGTGCAACACGGCATTTTCGGCGAATTGCAGGTAGTGATGCGTGCTGGCATGCGCTGCGCGCGCCGGCTTGTACAGGTGCGACGTCACGCCCGGGATCGCCGAATCCGCCTCGCGCTCGGCGGCGATGAAACGCACCTCGTTGGCAGGATCGGCGGCGAGCGCCGCCGCCAGGTGGCGGTACTGGGCGGGGAAGAAGCGGTGCAGAAAGAGGACTTTCATGACCCATGCCCGTTAAGGAGCGGATAGCACCGCCCGGCGCGGCCTCGTCCTGCCGCGCCCGATACGCTACTCTATGTCATCCCTGGGCAAGGAGGCAGCATTGCGCGCGCGTTCCCTGTTCCGCCACGCCATGCTGGCGCTGACGCTGATGCTCCTGGCGCCCGGTTGGGCTGGCGGGCCGGCATCCGCGGAGGAAGTGGATCTGAAACTGGTGCTTGCCGCCGACGTTTCCCGCAGCATCGACGACCGGGAGTTCGAGCTGCAGCGCAAGGGCTATGCCGCGGCGTTCCGCGATCCCCGCGTGATGCGCGCCATCCGCTCGGGCCCGCTCGGCCGGATCGCCGTCTGCTTCTTCGAATGGTCGGGCACCGAATCGCAGAAGGTGGTGATCGACTGGACCGTGATCGGCGACGACGAACAGGCCGGGTATTTCGCCGACAAGCTGCTCAGCGAACCCCGTTCGGCGGCCAACCGTACGGCGCTCGGCGCGGCGATCGAGGCATCGACCAAGCTGTTCGATGCCACCAGCATCGAAAGCGAGCGGCGCACCATCGACGTGTCGGGCGACGGCACCAATACCAACGGGCGGCCGCCGATCCTGGCGCGCGACAATGCGGTGGCCGCCGGCATCACGATCAACGCGCTGGTGATCCTCAGCCCCGAGCCGATGCCGTGGAACCCGGAGCACACCCATCCGCCGGGAGGTCTGGAAAACTACTTCAAGATCAACGTGATCGGCGGGCCGGGCGCCTTCACCATCGTGGTCGAGGGCTTCGACACCTTCGCCGAGGCGATCACCAACAAGCTGATCAAGGAGATCGCGCTGGATGGCGGCGAGACCTTCCTGGCGGGTCACGGAACGCCCGGCGCCGATCTCCGCTAGCGCGCGCCGCGCCACCGGGCCCACTAGGAATTGCCCGTCCCCGCGAAGCGGCCGAAAGAGCGGCTGGGCGTGTCGCGGAACAGCGACATATGCGTGTGCAGCGCAACCCAGTCGGCGCCGACCGCGGCGCGCCCGAAGGCCACGGTGGCGCGCCCGCGGCGGTCGAACCGGCTGCCGTCCTCCCGGAAGCCATCGGAATCGAAGATTCCCATCCCAACCGCGCTCAACCGGTCGGCCGAGACGAGCGCCTGCACCCCATCGAGGCGCCAGCGGAAGTTGCGGATCGTCGGCCAGACATTCTTCCATTGCTCGCGCACGACATCGGGCCGCTCGGTGACGAAGTCGTTGAACGTGCCGAACGCGATCAGGTCGTCCGCGAACAGTGGATACGCCGCCTCGTAGTCGGCCGCCTGCACGCATCGCGCCAGGCGCGCGAACCATGCGCGGATGCCCGCAAGATCGGCGGCGTCAGGCGCGTTGCGCATGCGCATCGGTATCTCCCGCTCCGTGGCGTTGCCCGTCCAGCCCATATTCCCGCGCCAGCAGCCTGTAGGAATCGCGCCGCACCGTCGCATCGTGCGCCCAGGTCACGACGGCGACCTCCGGTACCTGCAGCGACGCCGCGAGCTGGTCGATCATCCGCCTTACCTTGTCGGGCGAGCCCACCATGGCGGTCTCGCGCATGCGTTCAAGCTTCGCCTGCTCGGGCGGCGTGAGGCTGACGCCGGCGGCTTCCTGCGGCGTCGGCAGGGGAAGCAGCATGTTGCGGTCGCGCAGAATCCGCCAGACCGCCCGCGCGGTGAACTGACGCTGGGCCTCCTCCTCGCTGGCTGCCGCCAGCGCCCAGACGCAGATCGCCGGGTGCGGCGCCGGGTATCCCGGGCTCGGGCGATAGTACTGGCGATAGAGACCCAGCGCCTGCTCGACTCCCCGCCCGTCGCTGAAGAAATACGCAAAGCAGTATGGCAGGCCGAAATGGGCAGCGACCTGCGCCCCGTAGTCCGAGCTGCCCAGCACCCAGAACTCGGGCGCGGTGGCGCCTGCCGGATGGGCCTGAATGCCCTGGAATGGGTGGCCGTCGGGCAGCGGCGTGCCGGCGACCCAGGCCATCAGGTCGCGGAGCTGGGCCGGAAACTGGTCGGCGGCGGTTTCCGCCCGCGGATTGAGCGCGAGCGACGTGCGAAAGTCGCCGCCCGGGGCGCGGCCGACCCCCAGGTCGATGCGCCCGGGCGCGATCGCCTCCAGCACGCGGAACTGCTCGGCGACTTTGAGCGTCGCGTAGTGCGGCAACATCACGCCGGCGCTGCCCACGCGGATCCGCCGCGTCGTCGCCGCGATCGCCGCCACCAGGATCTCGGGCGCGGTGCCGACGATGCTGGGATGGTTGTGATGCTCGGACACCCAGAAGCGCCGATAGCCAAGCCCGTCGCAAAGCCGGGCTAGCTCGATCGTCTCGCGGATCGATTCCTCGGGCGGGCGGCCGGAAAGCGCCGTGGACTGGTCGAGAACGGAGAGGCTGATCGTCAAGGCTGCACCACGTTGCGGGAGACGGGAACCAACCTATCCGAAGCGTCGGCCCCGGCCAATCGCGGCGGGCCTCGCCGCCGGCGCGGGCCGATCTGGCGCAAGGCACGCGCGGCCGCAACGAGATTCTTGTCCGGTGTCGGCATTCGTGAGACAGAAAAGGCTGCAGGGAAAAACCGGGGAAAAGCATGTCGGTTACCATCGGTCAGGGCGAACACACCTATCGGGTCGACGAGAACTGGGCCAAGCTGCCGGACGGATGGGAACTCAACGACGTCGCCTCGGTCGCGATCGACCGCAAGGACAACGTCTACCTGTTCACGCGCGGCGACCATCCGATCATCGTGCTGGATCGCGAGGGCAATTTCCTGCGCTCCTGGGGCGAGGGCGTCTTCAAGCATGCGCACGGCATTCATATCGGCGCGGACGACTGCATCTACTGCACGGATGACGGCGATCACACGGTCAGGAAGTGCACGCTGGAGGGAAAGGTGCTGATGACGATCGGCACGCCCGGCAAGCCTGCGCCCTACATGAGCGGCCTTCCTTTCAACCGCTGCACGCACACCGCGCTGTCGCCGACGGGCGACATCTACGTGTCCGACGGCTACGGCAACGGCAACGTCCACAAATACACGCCGGACGGAAAGCTGCTGAAGACCTGGGGCCGCCCCGGCACCGATCCCGGCGAATTCAACATCAGTCATTGCATCTGCTGCGACCCGGACGGCTGGGTCTACGTGGCCGATCGCGAGAACCACCGCGTGCAGGTCTTCAACGGCGACGGCAAGTATGAGACGCAGTGGAACAACATGCACCGGCCGAACGGCATGTACATGGTGCCGGGCCGCAATCCGCTGTTCTATATCGGCGAGCTGGGTCCGCGCATGCCGGTCAACCGCCAGATGCCGGGCATCGGCCCGCGCATGACGGTGTTCACCGACAAGGGCGAACGGGTCGCGCGTTTCGGCGACAACGGCACCGGGCTGAAGCCCGAGCAGTTCATCTCGCCGCATGGCATCGCGGTGGACTCGCGCGGCGACATCTATGTCGGCGAGGTATCCTACACCGCCTGGGCCGACGCCTTTCCCGGCCAGCCGCGACCGAAGCCGCTGCGCAGCCTGCGCAAGCTGGTCAAGGTGAAATCCGCCTAGCGCAGCGGGGACGGCCTACTCGACGATCGTGCGGTAGAGTAGCCGTGCCTCGTTGCGCGTGTCGAAATCGGTCGCCGCGTGGTAGGTGCAGCGATTGTCCCACATGACCAGGTCGTTCGGACGCCACCTGTGGCGATGGGCGTCGGCGGGGCGCGCGGCGACTTCGAGCTGCAGAAATACCTGTTGGAGCTGGGCGTGCGTTATCTTACCGCCGGCTCGGACGTCAGCTACCTGATGAGCGCCACCAGGGCCGAAGCCAAGGCGCTGCGCGCCTTGAAGCTCTAACGCCGTGATCCAAGGGGACAGCATGCTGGCACACGACAAACGCTTGAAATTCCGCGCGATCCTCGCGGGTCAGCGCTGCGTCACCGCCGGGTCGGTCTGGGACCCGATCTCGGCCCGGATCGCCGATCGGCTGGGGGTGGACATAGGGTTGATGGGCGGCTCGCTCGGCTCCTATGCGGTGCTGGGCGCGCCCGACCTGATCGTGCTGACCCTGACCGAATTCGCCGACCAGGCCCGGCGGGCCTGTCGGGCCAGCAAGGTGTCGCTGCTGGTCGATGCCGATCACGGCTATGGCAATGCGCTCAACGTCATTCGCACCGTCGAGGAGCTGGAGGCGGCCGGCGTGGCGGCGCTGACGATCGAGGATACGCTGCTGCCCCGCGCCTTCGGCGCCGGCGAGAAGCCCCAGTTGATCCCGATCGCCGAGGGCGTCGGCAAGATGAAGGCCGCCCTTGCGGCGCGCGGCGATCCCGCCCTGGTCGTCGTCGGCCGCACCAGCGCGTCGTCCATCACCGACGTCGACGATGCGATCGCCCGATTGACCGCGTACAAGGCGGCCGGCGTCGACGCGCTGATGGTGCCGGGAGTCAAGAGCCGGGCCGAGCTGGAGAAGATCGCCGGCGCGGTCGACCTGCCGCTCATCGTCGGCGGCGCTGGCCCGGATCTCGCCGACCTGGCCTACCTGGCGCGCCATCGGGCGCGCGTTTGGAGCGCGGGACACCAAGCCTTTGCCGCGTCGGTCAAGTCGATCCACGATACGATGAAGGCAGCTCAGGAAGGCGCCCAGCTGCCGCAGGTAGCCGACAAGGACCTGATGGACTGGGTAACCCGCGCCGGCGAATTCAGCGCAAACGCCAAGAACTACCTCGGCTAAGGCACCCGCGCGATCGGCGGGCGCAGGCAGCGAACCTATCGCGCGGCCTGCTTGGTTCCGGTCCCCCGGAAAGCCGTCTGGGTGGGCTCGCGCGCGGCTTCCGGCCGGATATCCCTCGTCGCCAACACCAGCTCCACGCGGTTGTGCGCGCCGAATTTTCGCATTAGCCCACGCAAATGGCCTTTGACGGCGTTCTCCTCCATCTGCAGCTCAGCGCCGATGACCTTGTTCGGTTTGCCTTGCTGCAACCGCCGCAACACCGCCTGCTCGGTCTGGGTCAGCGGCCGGCGACGGCCAAGCCGGTCGGCGTAGCCGGCCGGTTCGGCCTGCGCCAGGGCGCTGATCAGCACCGGCGACATGAAATCGCAGCCCGCCAGCAGCAGCCGCACGGTGTGGACCAGGGTCACCGCGGGTGTGTGGGTCGAGATGTACCCGCTCACCCTCAGTTCCTTGAGCTTTTTCAGCTTATCGCCCCGGAAGTTCGACACGACGGCGAGCGAGCGGTCGGGCAGCTGGGTGAGCGCCGACTGGACTGCTTCCACCAGCGCGTCGGCATCGCCGAACGCATCGATAAGAAGCACGACCGATCCGGCAGGTGCGTCGCGTAGATCCGCAACGGAGAAGGAAGCAGCCTCAACGATCGTCAGGTCCGGCGCGGCGCCGCGAAGGTATCCCGCAAACAAGCCCCGCAACATGTGCTCGTCGCAGACGACGAGCGCTGCTGCCGCGGACGTCGACGAACGCACGTGATGCCCCTCCCACCATGCATTCACAGCCAAAGCGCCATGATCAACGCTGGCCCAAGCCCGGCTACGGCGCAGGGCCACAACCCGCACGCCATTTTCATTTTCGGGAAGGATACTTTGCAAAAATTGTAGGGCGCAACCCAAAACCAGAAAGAAGAAAGGATATTATACCGCACCAAAACAACCGTGATTCACTTATCCGCCCTATTTTGCTCCAATTCCGCTAAACACCGCCGGCGCAGTTTGCAGGATGATATATAGGTCCAGCCAAAGGGACCAGTTGCGAATGTAGAACAGGTCCTGCGCTTTCTGGACGGACAGATCGCCGTCGCTGCGGGCTGTTACCTGCCAAAGGCCGGTCAGGCCTGGTGGGACACTTGCGCGGATGCGCTGAAACTCGTCATCGAAGCTGCTGCAATGGTAGTGCGGAAACGGCCGCGGGCCGACAATGCTCATCTCGCCGCGGATGATGTTCCAGATCTGCGGCAGTTCGTCTAGGCTGGTCCGCCGGATGAAATTGCCGATGCGCGGCAGGATGCGCGGATCGTGCGAAAGCTTGAAAAAGCGCTGCCACTCCGCGCGGGCATCGGGGCTTGTCGCCAAATAGGCTTCCAGGCGAGCCTCGGCGTCGCGGTACATGCTGCGCAGCTTGAGCACCTGAAGGGGGCGGCCGTCGCGCCCCACCCGCGACTGGCGATAGAAAGCAGGGCCGGGATCGACCAGCTTGATCACCAACGCGAGCAGCGCAACCACGGGAAGGGCTGCGATGCCTGCCGGGACCGCGATGAGAAGGTCGATCGCCCGCTTCAGCCACCGGCAGTGGCGCGCGTGAAGGTCGCGCCGAATCTCGATCCCGACCGCGCCGCAGATCGTCCGGGTGCGCAGCCACAGGCTTTGCATGTCCGGGTGGTCCTCGACCACGAACATGTGGACCGACGGCGCCCGCCCCTGCCGCAACGCTTCGTCTATCGGCCGGGTCGAGGTGAAGATCGCGACCTCGAGTTCGTGGCTCAAGCGGTCCAGGTCATGGGCGGCTCCGAGAACCGGCAGGTTGAGCTGCGCCTCGCGGTTAGGCGGGTCCCCGGCGGCATAGAGAAACCCCACGGGCCGGAACCCCAGCTCCGGCTCGGCCAGCAGCCTCTTTGCAAGCACGACGTTCTTCGCATCGCATCCCACCAGGACGGCTGCCGCGCCCCAATGACCCCGTCGAACCAGCGAGCGCCGCAGGAAACACTCGATATAGTATCCGGTCAGCACCAGGAACACGGCTTCCCAGAACAGGAAGAGGCAGGCCGCGACGCCGACGCCCAGCCTCAGGGCGAGCAGCAGCTCGATTCCGACGTAGGACATCACGCCAATCGCGCGCAGGCGGAATCGCTCGTACGGGCCGGGACCTACCCCGACATAAAGGCCCAAGGCCAGGAAAATGGCGATCAGCCAGAACGGCGACAGGTAGTCGACCTCAACCGGGGCGGCGCGGCCCAGACCAACGATGGCGTGGCTCGTGCTGGCCGAAGCCAGAATGGCCACGATATCGCCGACCAGCAGGGTTCCCGCGACGACCAGGCGCCGGCCCGCGCCGGCGATGCCGATGGAACGGCGCGCCGGCCACCAACGCGATCGCCCCGCCAAGCGCCCTGCGGACAGCGACGCGACGGACACGGAGGTGTCGGCTTCGTTCATCGCCTAGTCTCCGCGCGGGGCGCTCCCTCAATCGCTCGCGAGCGCGGTCACCGACATCGCGTCCTGCCGGATGCGGCCGGCGATCCACCGGTAGGTCGGGCCGATCCCCTGACGCAGCGGCGCGCGCGGCTCCCACCCCAGCACCTGCCGGAGCCGGCTGTTGTCGCTGTTGCGCCCCCGCACCCCCTGCGGCCGCGACAGGTCGTGGCGCTTCACCACGGACTTGCCCGCCGCCGCCGCCACGATATCGACCAGCTCGTTGATCGTGACCAGTTCGTCCGTCCCCAGGTTGAGCGGCGACGCATAATCCGACCGCATGATGCGGAAGATTCCCTCGACGCAGTCGTCGACATACATGAACGAGCGGGTCTGCTGGCCATCGCCCCAGATGTCGATGACGTCGCCGTCGCGGGAGCCGGCGACCTTTCGGCAGATGGCGGCGGGAGCCTTTTCGCGGCCGCCGTCATACGTACCGAGCGGGCCATAGACGTTGTGAAAACGCACCACGCGCGTGACGAGGCCCCAGTCCTCCATCGCGTACTGGCACAGCTTCTCCATGTAGAGCTTCTCCAGGCCGTAGCCCTCTTCGGGCTGCGCGGGGAAGGCATCCTCCTCGCGCAGCGGCACGACGTCCGGGCTCTTCTGGAGGTGCAGCGGATAGATGCAGGCGGACGACGAGAACAGGAACCGATTGACGCCGGCTTTCCGCGCCGACTTCAGCATGTGTGCATTGATCAGCGTATTGTTGAGCGCGATCGCGGCGTGCGAACCGGAGATGTAGCCGATGCCGCCCATGTCCGCGGCCAGGTGATAGACCTCGTCCATGCCCTCCACGGCGACGCGGCAGTTCTCCTCGCTGCGCAGATCCAGCTTCTTGAAATCCTGGGCCCTCGAGCGCTCGTACTCGGGCAGCTTGATGTCGGCGCCGCGGACGAAATACCCCTTGTCGACGAGGTACGAGACCAGGTGGTGGCCGATGAAGCCGCCAGCCCCCGTGACGAGCGCTGTTTTCTGCGCCATGGAACTCTCCTTACATCCCGCTATGCATCGCGAGGAACCGTCATGCCGAGGCCCTCGACCCCCAAAGCTGGCCCAGCGCCAACACCAGAAAAGCCGGCACGATCTTGAAGTACCGCCGCCACAGCCGCCGCGGCTCCGACAGCAGCCGGAACAGCCATTCCAAGCCGCTGCGCTGCATCCAGCGCGGCGCCTGCCGCTTGGTCCCCGCCAAGAAGTCGAACGCCGCACCGACCCCGATCAGCACCGGCGCGTCCAGGCGGCCAACATGCGCGGCCATCCACTGTTCCTGCTTCGGCGTGCTCAAGCCCACCCAGACGATGTCGGGCCGGGCGGCATTGATGCGCCGGATCGCCTCGGCATCCTCGGCGGCGTTCATCGGGCCAAATGGCGGCGTCAGCGTGCCGGCGACGCTCAGGCCGGGATAGGCGCGGGTCAGCGCCGCTTCCAGTTTTTCCGCGATGCCCGGGCCGCCGCCGTAGAAGAAATGGCGGATGCCCTGCCCGGCCGACTGCGCGCTGACCGCGCGCATCAGGTCGGGGCCATAGACCCGCCGCGTGCGCCGGAATCCCAGCAGTCGCGCCATCCAGACCAGTGGCATCCCGTCTGGCGTCACCATGCCGGCCTGGTTGTGGATTCGGCGCAATTCGGCGTTGTTCCTGCTTTCGATCACGCCATGGACGCCGGTAATGCAGACATAGTTCGGCGTTCGCGCGCGAATCCATCGCTCGATGGATTCGACCGCATCGGCGAGATCGATCGCGCTTACGCCGACTCCCAGGATATCCACGCGCCGGATTTCACCGGACGGCGCACGCAATGCTTGCTTGGACTGCGACAGAGTCTTCGTTGGGTTCGCGCCCATGGAAAAAGTCTCTCGCACCGCTCCCAATCCGGCTATTGAGCAAGAGGAGCATCTCGCCGATTGCGCGAACGCTTTATGAAGTACTCCATTGGGGCGGCATTCCCGGCGGCGCGCAAAGCCCTATCGGCCCTCGCTCCTCGCCATGCGGCATGCCTTCGCGCAAGCGCAACCGCGAAACGATCCGTGCCTCAAAGGGGGTACTCACGATGATTGGCAATCCTATGCTTCGCCGGACCAGCGATGGCGCGCCGCCGCCGGTATGATCGTACGCGGTTATCGGACTCAACACTGAATGCCAGCATGAGAAATCCTCCAGCGTTCCGCGTGCGACGATCGAAGCTCGGCCCCGCGGTCGTGCTCTGGACCGTGCTCATGGCGCTCCCGTTCGCCGCGCTTCCCGCCCGCGCCCAGGGAACCGCAGGCGGACAAGGCGTCTACCGCCTCGCGCCCGGTGACCGGATCACGGTCACCGTGTTCGGCCAGCCCGATCTGTCCGGCGATTTCCTGATCGATACGGCGGGCAGCATCTCGCTCCCGCTGATCGGTGCCGTGCAGGTCAGCAACCAGTCGCTGCCGGAGATCGAGCATCGCGTCACCGAGCGGCTGGCCGACGGTTATCTCCGCCGGCCGTCTGTCAGCGCCCGCATCATGGAGCTGCGGCCGATCTATGTCGTCGGCAACGTGAAGGCGCCGGGAAGCTATCCCTTCCGCTCGGGCATGTCGGTGATGAGCGCGATCGCGCTGGGCGGAGGAACCGGTACCGCCAAGCCCTTGGACAGCGTGGCTATCGCGGATTTCCTCACCTCCGAGGAACGCACCAGCACCTTGGAGGCGACCCGCCGCGGGCTGCTGGTCAAGCAGGCGCGCCTCGAAGCGCAGAACAAGGGGACCCGCAGCTTCGATCCGCCCGCCATCGAGGATAGCGACGGCAATCTTGCCGCCATCGTCGCCAGCGAACGCGAGGTCATGGACCTCCAGGTCAAGGCGCAAGACCGGCAGCTCGAAATCCTGCGCGCGCAGATCCCGCTGATGTGGCGCGAGATGGATGCGCTTCGGGGACAGGCCGTGGCCGAGAAGCGCCAGCTTGAGATGATCCAGCTGCGCCTCGACGACAACTACAAGCTGATGAGCAAGGATCTTGCGGTGCGCTCGACGGTCCTGGCGATGGAGCGCGAGAAGGCAAACAGCCAGGTGAATCTGTCGAAATACCAGGCCGATGCGGCGCATCTCGAGCAAACGATGGGAACGATCGACATACGGATCCTCGAGGTGCAGAACCTCTACCACCAGCGCGTCATGGCCGAGCTGCAGGAGACGCGGACGAAGCTGCAGGAGATCGAATCGATGCTGCCGACGGCGCGCGAGACCCGCTCGGTCAAGCTCAATCAGGTCAGCGACTCCGACGAGTCCGACAACGATGCGGACCGCAGCATCGTCGTGGTGCGAACCAGCGGCCGGCGGGTCGAGATGCTGCCGGCAACCGAGGCCACCTTGCTGGAACCCGGCGACGTCGTGCGGATCGCGCGGTTACCGGGCACATCCCGTTTCTCCGCCGGCATGCCGGCCCGCGGCGTCCGCCAGCCCGGCCCGTCCCAGGCGGCCACGTCGCAACGGATCAACTGAGGACGCGGAGCAACCGGTGTTCGAGGACGCCAGGCGTCTGGCCGATCGGACCGCGATCGAGGCCGATATCTGCGTGATCGGCGCCGGCGCCGCCGGCATCACCATCGCGTCCGGCTTCGCCGGGACCAGCCGGCGGGTCTGCGTGATCGAGAGCGGCGGCCTGGAGTTCGATTCCACCGTCCAACGGCTGCACAAGGGCATCAACACCGGGCTGTACTACGAACCGCTCGACCTTTGCCGCGTGCGCGGCTTCGGCGGCAGCACCGGGCCGCAGGGATGGGGCGGGTGGTGCAAGCCGCTGTCGCCGATCGATTTCTCCGATCGCCCTTGGCTTTCGATGCCCGGCTGGCCGATCGACCGCGAGGAGCTGGCGCGGTTCTACCCGCGTGCCTTCGTGACTCTGAGCCTGCCGCCGGAGACCGAACGCATCGCGCGGGCGGCCGAAGCCGGGACCGAGGTGCTACGGCTCGCCGACACGGTCTGCCGCACCGAGCTCTGCGCGCTAAGCCCGCAGCCCCATCTGGGGCACGTCGCGCGCGAAACGCTTCGGGCGGCGCCGAACGTGCGGGTTCTGCTCTACGCCAACACCACGATGATCGCGACCGATGCCGCCGCGCGAAGCGCAACCCACATCCGCGTGGCGACGCTTGCCGGCAACACGCTCAGCGTGACGGCGCGCTTCGTCGTGCTGGCCGCCGGCGGGATCGAGAATCCCCGGCTGCTGTTGCTGTCGGACCAGAACGACCGCCAGGGCTTGGGCAACCATTCCGGCCTGGTAGGCCGCTGTTTCATGGAGCATCCGCGGTTTGCCTGGGGGTCGGTGACGTCGGCCCACCTGGCCCCGCTGCTGCTACGCTACGATCCCGGCTCCGTTGTCCGCCAGCGCAAGATCGGCATCGTTCCGCCGGCATCCGACCTGCTGTTCGGCGCCGGCGTGGCGCTGGACGAGGCGACGCAGCAACGGCAGCGCATCCTGAACGGCCGCTCCTGGATCGTGCCGATACCGGAGTCCGGCGAGGAGGAAAGCGGACGCGAATTCAAGGAAATCGTGTTCTGGCTGAAGAAGCGCCGGATCCCGTCCGATCTCGGCAGGCGCCTCGGCAAGGTCGTCCGCAACGTGCCGAACGTCGCGGCCACCATCGCCCTGCATATGCGCGGACGCGCGATGCGGCCGCAGCGGTGGCAGTTCATCACCGTCATGGAGCAGGACGCCCATCCGGAGAGCCGCGTCACGCTGGACCGCAGCCGCGATGCGCTGGGACTGCGCAAGGTCCGGTTGAATTGGCGGATTGGCGCGCTGACCGAGGAGTCGTTCCGTCGCACCCGCCGGCTGCTGGTCCAGAACCTGAAGGCCGCCGGCATCGATTGCGACATGAACCTGGCGTCGGCCGAGACCGAACGGGTCGATGCGCCGCGATGGGTGTGGCATCACATGGGGACGACGCGGATGAGCCGCGAAGCGCGCGATGGCGTTGTCGATCCGAACTGCCGCATGCACGGCATGGACAATCTCTATGTCGCCGGCAGTTCGGTCTTCCCGACCGGCGGCAACGACATGCCGACGCTGACCATCGTTGCCCTGGCCCACCGCCTGACGGACCATCTGCGCTCGCGTCTCACCGAATAGCCGGCCATCCGGTACGGCCGCGCACGAAGCGCGGCCGGACGAAGCCGGCTTGTGCGGATTACTCCATCTGAAGTGCGGAATACCCCCTTTCAAGCCGAAGCCCCGCCGTCACCGCGGTCTATAGTTCGCCACCTGAATCGATGCGGCCATCGTCGCATCGAAGACGGAGCGCGAACGAGCCTGGCAGGCAACGAAACTGGGGGAAGACCGTGACGAAATCGATCCGTCCGCTAATCATTTGCGGCGGGGCCGGAACGCGACTGTGGCCGCTGTCGCGCAACTCCCTTCCCAAGCAGTTCGTTCCCCTGCTGGGCGAGCATTCCAGCTTCCAGGAGACCGTGCTGCGCGTCCGCGGGCCGGACTTCGTCGACCGCCCCCTGGTCCTGACCAACCGGGCCCACCGATTTCTCGTCGAACGCCAGCTTGCCGAGATCGGGGTCGAAGCGGATATCGTGCTCGAGCCCTGCCGGCGTGAATCGGGACCGGCGATCCTTGCCGGCTGCGCGGTCTGCGCCGCCGACGGCGCCGACGAGCCGGTGCTGGTGGTGGCAGCCGACCAGGTGATGCGGGACGGGGCCGCCTTCCGAGCGGCCGTGGCCGCGGCAGTCCCCGCCGCGCAAACCGGACATCTGGTCACCTTCGGGATCACGCCGACCCACCCGGCGACCGAGTACGGCTATATCGAGCCGGGGCCGCGGACGGTCGGCAGCGCCTTCCTCGTCTATCGCTTCGCCGAGAAGCCCGCGGTGGCTGACGCGACCGGCTACATCTTGTCCGGCTACCTCTGGAATTCCGGCAACTTCCTGTTCCTGCCGCGCATCCTCACCGAGGAATACCGGCGGCTCGCGCCCCGTACCGTCGAAATGGTCTGCCAGTCGGTCGCCGAGGCGACCGACGAGGGCGGCGCCTTGGCGCTGGAGGCCAAGTCTTTCGGCCAGGCCGAGTCCAAGTCGATCGACTACGCCGTGATGGAGCACACGTCTCTGGCGGCGGTGGTCCAGCTTTCCTGCGGCTGGTCCGATGTCGGCAACTGGAACGCCTTGTGGTCCCTCAGCAAGCGGGACGCGTGCGAAAACGTGCAGCACGGCGATGTCGAACTCCTGGACGCGCACCGCTGCTTCGTATCGAGCGAAGGGGCGCTGACCTCGCTGGTCGGCGTGTCCGATCTTGTCGTGGTGGTGAACCGCGACGCCATCCTCGTCGCCGACCGCAATCGCACCGCGGATGTCAAGCAGGTGGTCGAAGCGTTGCGCTACAAGGGCCGCGCCGAGGCCGAGACCCATACCAGGGTCTACCGTCCCTGGGGCTGGTACCAGGTGATCGACGGCGGCGATGCCTTCCAGGTGAAGCGGATCGTCGTGCTGCCGCAGGGTCGCCTGTCGCTGCAGAAGCACCAGCATCGCTCGGAGCATTGGATCGTGGTCAGCGGGACCGCGCGGATCACCGTGGACAGCACGGTGCGCGCCGTTTCCGCCAACGACCACGTGCACATACCGGCCGCCTCCATCCACCGGCTGGAGAATCCGGGGGACGAACCGGTCGAACTGATCGAGGTGCAGAACGGCACCTATTTCGGCGAGGACGACATCGTCCGCCTCGAAGACGCCTATCACCGGGCCTGAAGCCGGGGCCGCGCGCCGGCTGGGGGTACTCCAAAAGTGACCTTTACTTGCCCCGGCCCCGGCCGCCCAATGCCATGAGAATCAACGCCATATCGACGATACCCCCATGAGGCCGCCATGCGCCTGATGTCGATCGAAAGCGACCTGCCCGAGGAAGGTACGCTCGGCCGCCAATACGGGGCCGTCGCGCTCGACGCCCTGGCGACCATGTGGCGCTTCAAATGGCTTTTCGTGGCCTTCGCGGCTTGCGGTTTGGCGGCTGGCTTGGGAACGTTCCTGGTCTCGGGCTCGCGCTATACGGCCGACGGGCTGATCCAGCTCGATTCCAACCTCGACTCCGGCAACCCGGCCGCCAAGGGACCGCCGCGCACGACGATCGACGGCGCGCTGATCGTCGAGGGCGAAGCGCGGATCATCCGCTCTCGGCCATTCGTGCGCAAGGTCGTGCAAAATCTGCAACTCGACAAGCTTCCCGAGTTCCAACCCGCACGGTCGGCGCTGCTGCGCTTCGCCGACATGCTTGGCTTGCCTGCCGGCCAGGTCGCGCCGGAAGCCATGTCGCCGGTCGACCAGGCGGCAACCGAGGTCATGCGGTGGCTGAGCGTCACCAACGACATACGCTCCTACCTGATCAACGTCTCCTTCACCGCGCGCAACCCCGATCTTGCCGCCAGGGTGGCCAACGGATTCGTCGAGGAATACCTCAAGAGCAAGGCGTTGCAGCGGCTGCTGGACAGCGAGGCCGCCGCCCGCGCCGAAATCGCCGAACTGTCCATCACCTTTGGCGACAAGCATCCCCGGATCACCCGTGCGATCGCCAACCTGGCCGAGACCAAGGCCCGTCGGATCGAGGAGCAGCAGAATCAAAGCAGCAACGCCGAATTCCGGTACGTGGGCGAAGGGCTTGCGCAGGCGCCGGCCATCGCGATCCCGTCCGGGCCGCGGCTGCCGATCGCGCTGGCCATCGGGCTGGGCGGCGGCATCGTGGCCGCGATCATGCTGATCATGCTGCTCGAGCGCCGCGATCGCGGATTCCGCACCGACACGCCCGTTCTCCAGGAAACGGGCGTGCGATGCCTCGCCATGCTGCCGCGCGTCGATCGGCGGCGAACCGATACGGCGACTGCGACCGGCCTTGCCGAAGCCATCAGGATGACCTGCCTGTCGATCGGACTGATCGGCGACAAGCGCCCGGTCCGTTCGACCACCACGCCGACAAATGGTCGCGTCATCCTGGTGACATCCGCGGTCCCGGGCGAAGGAAAGTCCTTTCTGGTCGCCGCCCTGTCGCGCTTTCTGATCGAGGAGGGTAATCGCGTCCTTACGCTAGACATGTCGCCGCGGGCCCGCGGCGAGCAACTGCCCGAGCTCGAACACCTTCTGTCCGACAGCAACAGGCTCGACATGTTTATCGAGGAGAGCCAGACCGGCAGTCTGTCGCAGCTCGGCCGCACGTCCGGACTGAAGGACAGCCAGCGGATCTTCGCCTCGCCCGATTTTCAGAGCTTGATCCAGCAGGCACGAAAGTCCTACGACTTCATCATCATCGAGGCGCCGGCCCTGCTGCTGCTGTCCGACGCCGTCTTCCTAGGCCGCCGCGCCGACGTCGTGCTGCATGCAGCGAAATGGGGCAGCACCCCGCGCCGGGCCGTCAAAGCCGCGGTTCAGCGCCTGCGCGATTTGGCGGTCCATGTCGACGGCGTGATCCTGACCCAGGTCAATCTGCGCCAGCACATCGGGTATGCGACCGACGATTCTTGCCACTACATCCGCAAGTACCGGCGCTTCTACGAGCGTGCCGCATGAAGCAGCCTTCGGAAGACGATGGGACGGCAATGCCGAGGCGGATCCTCATCACGGGCGGGAACGGCTATGTGGGGCGCGAGGTCACGCGCCTGCTCTACCGCGAGCACGAGGTTTGCGTCGCCGACAACTTGCGAATGACCGGCATACGATTTTCTCCCGACGAACGCCTGCGCTTCCGCTTCGAGCGCGTGGACCTCGCGGACGCCGCCGCGACCAAGACACTGATCGACGACTTCAAGCCGGCGGTCGTGATCCACCTGGCGGCCATACACTACATACCGGAATGCGAGGCCGAGCCCGGGCAGACCGTGCAGACCAACGTTGCCGGCACCGTCAACCTGCTGTCCGCATGCCCGGAGAACGTGCGGGTCGTGTTCGCGAGCAGCGGCGCCGTCTACAAGCCCGACGACCGGCCGCACCAGGAGGCAACCGGCGAACTGGAGCCGAATGACATCTATGGCTTCAGCAAGCTGCACGGCGAGCACTACGTGCGCTACCTCGCCCGCCAGCGCCGCCTGGCGGCCGTCATCGTCCGGCTGTTCAACGTGATTGGCCCGGGCGAGACCAATCCGCATCTCCTGCCCGAGATCGTCGCGCAGCTCAAGACGGGACAGAAGGTGGTGCGGTTGGGCAATCTCTGGCCCCGGCGCGACTATATTCACATCCGCGATGCGGCGCGCGGTTTCGTGGCTACGGCGCTGAACCACGACGTCGCATCCGGCGAGGCGGTAACGGTCAACCTGGGCACGTCGCGGCCCTATTCCGTCGCCAACGTGATCACCAAGCTCCGCGAGGTTGCCGACATCGATTTCGCCCTGGAGGAGGATCGCAGTCGCGTCCGCCGCGTGGACCGGCCATTCCTGGCCGCCGACAATACGCAGATCCGCCGCCTGTTCGGGTGGGAGCCGAAGCTGACGATCGACGAGGCGCTGTCGGATCTCTGGCGCGAGCCGGACCTTTCCGCCGCCCTGCTGGCGAAATACCAATGATGCGCGTGCTCGCCGCGATCGTCGTGCCGCCGCACCTGTCGGTCAGCGGCGGCGCGCGCGCCGGCGAGCGCCTGAGCGCAGCCATGACCCGCTATTGCGACGTAACGGTCGCCAGCATGATGAACGAGGCGAGCGCGCAGGGCGTGCAACCCGGCGACCGCCCGGTGCGACGGGTTCCCGTCCGCAGCTGGCTGCCATCTGGAGTGCCGTGGAACCGGCTGCCCAACCGCTACGCCACGCTGTTCTACCGCTCCGACCTGCCGGAGATCGCCATCCGCGGCAAGTACGATCTCGTGCATCTGCACAACCCCATGCCCGGGCTGGAACTGGCGCGGGTCGCGCGGGCGTGTTCTCGCCACGGCATTCCCTATGTGATCTCCACCCACGGGTTCAACGAGGTCGCGCGCGGCAACGAGATCTATGGCTTCGGCGCGCTCCGCCGGCTTGCCTGGTCGCACCTGGTGAAGCGCCCGGTAGCGCGCGCCGTGCGGCATGCCGACGGCATCTTCGCGCTGTCCGGCGCCGACTTCGCGATTGTCCGCGGCATGGGCTATGTCGGCCCCGCGCCGACCGTCGTCTGCAACGGAGTCGATGCGCCGGCGGCGGTGCCGGCGGTGGCGAGCGCGGGCGTACTCGAGCGACTCGGCATCCCTGCGGCGCGCAGCAAGGGGCAGATAACCTGCCTTTTCCTGGCCAACCACACGCCGCACAAGGGGCTGCCCGTCCTGCTGAAAGCGTTCGGCCGGCTCAAGCGTCCCTATCTCCTGATCGTCGGCGGCGAGAAGCGCCGGGACATCGACTACGAGCGCCATGTCCGCACCTGCGGCGAAGGCCAGCGCATCGCCGTGACGGGCCGCCTCGCCGACGACGAGGTTTCGGCGCTGTTCCGGCGGTCCGACCTCTTCGTCTTCCCGACCCTCGCCGACACCTTTCCGCTCGTCGTCCTGGAAGCGATGGCGCATGGCCTTCCGGTCGTGGCCTCGCGCATCGGCGGCATCCCCTATCAGCTCACCGAGGAATGCGGCGCGCTGGTCGATGCCGGCGATGATGTCCAGCTCGCGTCCATGGTCGACCGACTTGCGGACGCGCCGGATCGTCTGGTCGCGATGGGCAGGGCGGCGCGCGGGCGCGTGGCGGCCGAGTTCACCTGGGACGCGGCCGCCGCCCGGGCGTTCGACGGCTACACGCGCGCCTCGAGCCGCCGGCCCGCCGCGCAGGCCGCCGCCGTCCTCGGCGCGCAAGCCGTATAGCGGCGAAGGAACGGATCCTGTCATGGCCCCAGCAACAACCCCTCGGCTTGCGATCATCGGCTGTGGCGCGCTTGTCGACCATCACCTGAGTCTCGCCTTGCGTCGGATCGGATGGCTGCCCAGGGTGCTGGTCGACACCTCGCCGCAGCGCATCGACGTCGTCGCGCGCAAGTTCGGCAGCCGGTGCAAGGGTGCGATCAAGGCCCCGGAGTGGCAGTCCGTGGCCGGCGAGTTCGACGCGGCGATCGTCGCTGTTCCGCCATCGCTGCATGGAAAGATCGGCGCGAGCCTGGCCGAGGCCGGCAAGCACGTGTTCATGGAAAAGCCGTTAGCCACCACGGCGGATCAATGCTGGACGATGATCGCCGCCGCGGAGCGCAGCAAGGTCACGCTGTCGGTTGGCCTGCTGCGGCGCTATCTGCAAGTCGCGCGCTGGACCAAGGCGCTGCTGGAGGCCGGCATCCTCGGCGATTTCGTCCGCTTCGAGGCGCGCGAGGGCTTCGTCTTCAACTGGGACATCAGCACAATCGGCATGATCCAGCCGCAGCTGGCCGGCGGCGGCGTGCTGATCGACACGGGAGCCCACACGATCGACCTGCTGCGGTGGTGGCTGGGCGACCTGACTCTGGTCGGCTATCGCGACGACAACAGGGGCGGAGTCGAGGCGGACTGCATCGTCGATTGCCGTCTGGCCAATGGCGCGACCGGATCGATCGAGCTTAGCCGCACGCGCGAACTGAGCAACACGCTGCGCATCGAAGGCACCAAGGGGTTCGTCGAGGTTCATCTCTACAAGAACGAGGTTCGGGCGGCCTCCCCCAACGTGCTGGCGTTCCGGGCCGACGGCGTCGGTGTCACCGACATGAAGCAGCAGTTCTTCGCCGAGCTGTTCGACGCCGAATTGAAGGATTTCCTGACCAGCGCCTCGGGCACCACCACGGTCGGCGTCGCCGGCCGCGCGGCGGTGGACTCGGTAGCGCTGATTGAACAGTGCTATGCCGCGCGCGAGCCGCTGTTGATGCCTTGGCAAGGGTCGCCGACGGCGGCCACCGCACCGCGATCGGATCGGCCTCGTCTTCCTGCCGGCAGCAAAGTGCTGATCACGGGAGCAACCGGGTTCATCGGCGGCCGGCTGGCCGAGCAGCTTGTCCAGGAGCATGGCGCGCAGGTTCGCTGCCTTGTCCGCAATCTCGGCCGATCGACGCGCCTCGCTCGCATGCCGGTCGAACTGATTCAGGCCGACCTCGCCGACGCTGCCCAGATCGACGCAGCGGTGCGCGGCGTGGACTACGTATTCCACTGTGCCTATGACGTCCGCTCGCGCAAGCAAAACGTGGACGCGGTGGCAAACCTGCTGCAGTCCTGCAAGAGGCACGCCGTGCGGCGGTTCGTCCATGTAAGCACCTTCTCGGTCTACGAGCCGTTCCCGGACGGCGTTGTTTCGGAAGCGACGCCGGCCGGCGACCGGGCATGGGTCTATGTCAACACCAAGCTCGACCTCGAAAAGGCCGTGCTCGGCGCCGCGCGGTCGGAGGGCGTACCGGCGACGATCATTCAGCCGGCGATCGTCTATGGGCCGTTCTGCCAGCCCTGGACGAACGCCCCCGCCGAGATGCTGATCTACGGCAATGTCGTTCTGCCCGAACGCGCGGATGGGCTGTGCAATGCCGTCTACATCGACGACCTGACCGATGGCATGCTGCGCGCCGCCATCGACACCGCGGCGATCGGCGAGCGCTTCGTCATTTCCGGCCCCCGACCGGTGACGTGGAGCGCGTTCTTCACCGAGTTCGCCAGTGCATTGAACACCGCGCCACCGCAGTTCTGGCCAAAGGAAGAGATAGCCAAGACCAACTATGGCCTAGTCCATGACGTCCGCATGGTGCTGTCCAATCCGAAGATGATCATCCAGATCATCGTTCGCTGGCCGCCGGCGCGGCGCGCGCTGCAGGCCGGCCTCGACTCGATGCCGCCGCCGCTCCGCAAGCTGGTGATGACCCGCTATTTCGGCGGCGGCGGCCGCCGCATCGGCCAGGACTTCCTGCCCGACAAGCAGAAGCTTGCCCTGTACACGGCCAAGCCGGTGGTGTCGAACGAGAAGGCGGAGAGACTCCTGGGCTATCGGCCACGCTTCGATTTCAAGGATGGCATGGCCGCCACCAGGCGCTATCTCGAATGGGCCTATGGCGATACGAGCCGCTACGTGAAAACGCAGCGCGCACCCGTGGCGTCGGCCGCGATAAGCCCGGCCGCGGGCTTTGCCAGTGCAGACTAGAGGCACCTTCCTTCGCGCATCCTGGACCCTGGCCGATCAGGGTATCGCCAGCCTCGGCGCTTTTCTCGCCAATATCTGCCTGGCCCGGCAGCTCGCCGCCGAGGAATACGGCATCTTCGCCCTGCTGTTGGGCGGCGCGCTGGGGCTTCAGGTCGTCATGTCGTCGCTGATCTTCTATCCGTTGTCCGTGCGCCTGGCCGTCGCCGAGGGCGACCGGCATGGCCGGTTGACCCTTGCGAGCCTGGTACTGGCCCTGGCGGGTAGCGTTCTTCTGGCGACCGTGCTGGGGCTGGTACTGCTCGTCTTTGGCCGCGGCGACCTGGCGCTCTTCGCCGCGGTGTGGTTCGTCCTGTGGCAGACGCAGGAGGCGATGCGGCGCTGCCTGTTCGCCAATTTCCGCCACCAGACCGCGATCGCCGGCGATTCGATCACCTACCTCGGCCAGGTCGCGCTGATCGTCATGCTGAGCGTGAAGGACGCGCTCTCCTTGCCCAACGCGCTGGCCGCAATGGCCTTCTCGTCGGCGCTGGGCGCGCTCATTCAGTTCCGCCAGCTTGGTCTTGCCGGGCGGGGGTCGCTGAACTTGCCCGAGGTGATCAAGGACTATTGGTCGCTTGGCAGCTGGTCGCTCGCCAACAATCTGATGTCCCTCGTACGCGTCCAGTCGCTGCCCTGGGCCCTTGCGGCATCACAGGGCGCGGCGGCCGCGGCCTTGTTCCAGGCGTCGCTGAACGTCGTCAACCTGGCCAACCCGATCATACTCGGCCTGTGCAACGTGATCCCGCAGGCGGCGGCCCACGCGCATGCCCATGGCCGGGAGCGCGCGTGGCAATCGGCGCGGGCCTACGCTTTCCTGGGGGCGGTACCGACCTTCGTCTACTATGCCGCGGCGTTGATCGCGCCCGGGATCATCCTGCACATCTTCTATGGCAGCCAGACGGCGTATCTCGGCCTGGACACGCCGGTTCGCCTTCTGGTCGCGGCATGGATCCTTGCCTATGCGGTCGACATGATCTGCTCGTACCTGCACGGCATCGAGGCGGCGCGAATTGCCCTTGTAATCAACGCCCTCGGCATGCTGGCCGCGGCGCTGCTGGCATGGCCTCTCACTCACGCATTCGGTCTCGTCGGCAGCTGCATCGCGTTGCTCGGCGCAAACCTGGTGCGCTTCGCCTACTCCCAACTCACCCTGGCACGGATGACGAGCGATGAACGACCTCGGCTCGCTTAGCCTGCGCGACAATGCGGCGATCCTGGCTGGCCGGGAGCAGACGCCGCCGCTCGACATCCGCCACATCATCATCGGCCACTGCAAGGGCCATCCGTTGCAGGCGAACGGCGTCTACACGGTTGCGCGGCAGTTCGTGCGCGAGCAACTCGGCGCGGGCGAGAGCGCCAAGCTGTTCTATCTGCGTAACGGGCCAGCGGAGCCCGGCGACCAGCCGATCGACGTGCCGTCCCAGATCCTGCCGCTCAACGGCGTCAAGCTGCGCGGGCATGCCGTCACGCTCGCGCCCAAGGTGATGGGGGCGCTGCTGGCCGGAACGACGCGGAACACGATCTTTCACGTTCACGGGGGGCGCGAGCCGCTCCTGCTTTACCTGACAGCGATGTTGCGCAAGCGCCATGTGCCCTATGCGCTGACCGTACACGGCCGCTACTCGCATATCTTCGACCAGCATGCGCGGATCACGCGCCGCGTTCCGGCGCTCTACCTTCGCGTGATCGAGCGGCAGGTTCTGCAGCACGCGCAGTTCGTCCACGCGGCTTGCCCGCAGGAACGCGAAATCGTCAAGGTCGTGGCGCCAGGCGCCCGGGTCGAGATAGTCGGAAACGCCGCCTATTCGAGCCGGCTGGATGGAGCGCCGGCGTCACCCCGCCGCGCCGGACCGTCCGCGCAATTCCCGCGCTTCGGCTTCTGCGGGCGCTACGAGGTCGAGCACAAGGGGCTAGACCTGCTCATCGAAGGCTTTGCCGCCTATCGCAAGGCCGGCGGCAAGGGGCAACTCGAATTGATCGGGACCGGTCCTGCGCGCGAGAGCCTCGCGGTCCTGGCCGGGAGGCTGCAGCTCGACGAGTCGATCACCGTGCGCGGTCCCGCGTTCGGCGCGGAGAAGGCCAGAGCGCTGAACACCTGGGACTTCTTCGTGATGCCCTCGCGATTCGACGTGATGCCCACAGCGGGGCTGGAAGCCGCGCTGTTCGGCTTGCCGCTGATCGTTTCGGCGCCGACCAATCTGCAGGATGAGGTCAATCGGTTCGGCAGCGGTCTGCCTATTTCCGCCTTGTCTCCAGCGGCCGTTGCACGCGCGCTGTTCCAGGCCGAAGGTCTCCGTGCGGAGGAATGGGCGCGCATGTCGCACGCCGCCTTCCAGATGGCGGCGTCGATCGGCGATTGGAGCGTGGCCTCCGATCGTTTGCTCGATCTCTATCAACGACGCGACGCGGGCCTCCGCACAGGCAACCACGGGAGCTGATGATGGCGACCGAAACCAGGAACGACATTCAGTGGCTGCGATGCATTGCCGCCCTGGAGGTCGTGGTGTGGCATTCGGACCTCATCGTCAAGCACTTCTCCGGCAGCCTGGTCGCCCAATCGTCCTGGCAACCGCTGGGCGGCATCGGCGTCGAGCTGTTCTTCATCGTGTCGGGCTACGTGATCTGCATGCGCGCCCCGCATTATCGGACGGGACTGGCGTTCCTGCGCTCGCGCGTGTACCGCCTGTTTCCGCTCTACTGGATGTTCACCACCCTCGTCATTCTGGCTTTTTTCCTGAACAGGAGCTGGAAGCTGCACGGACTCGAGCTGACGCCGGACCTCGCGCTCCGCTCCTACCTGATCCTCCCGCAGCAAGGCCAGCCGATCCTCGGCGTGGGTTGGACGCTGGAGCACGAGATGGTGTTCTACGCCTTCGTCGCGCTTTGGATGCTGCTGCCCTTCGGCATGAGATCGCGTCCGCGCATCGGCTTCGGCGTGGCGATGTCCGCACTCGGGCTGAGCGGATTCTTTTACGGGACCGGACCCAATGGGCATGCCTGGGATTTTCACCTTGCCAGTCCCTATCTTCTTGTCTTCGCGTTCGGCTGGCTTGCCCGGCTGGTCGACGAGCTGAGGCCGGGTTGGCGCGGCGCGGCGCTGCTCGGCTTCTTTCTGGGCGTCGTCGCGGTCGGCGCGGGGCTCGGCGACCAGCAGGAAAATCCGCTCGCGTTGCGGTTCGGCCTTTCCGCCGGGTTCTTCTTCGTCGTCTGGCGGGCGGAGCGGGTTTTCCGGATCGACCATTGGATCAACCGCGCGGCGGCGAAAATCGGCGATGCGTCCTACAGCCTCTATTTGTCGCACTGGTTCGTCCTGTCGATCCTCGGCAAGGCGCTGGGAACGCTGACGCTGCCGCCGAGCCTCGCAATCGTCGTGCGCCTCTGCGGAATCGCCCTGTGCGTGGCCGTCGGGCAGGCACTCTTCATGTGGCTTGAGAAGCCGATCGATCGCATGCTGCGTGGCGGCCGCGGCAAGCCCGCGTTGCACCTGCGTCGACGGCCAGCGATGCCGGGCCTACCGAGCCCGGTCACGGCCGCGGAGCGCTGAGCTTCCGCGTGGCCTACGCGTCGGCAATTGCGCCCGAGGCGCGCTTGCGGCGTCCAAGCGCGCTGGACTCGTATTTCTGGCTTCTGTGCCTCTCGCTGGGCGGCTATGCCATCCTGGGCAAGGGCTATGCATATGTGGGCCTGCCGCCCGTCCTTATCGGCGAGGTTCTGCTCGTCGCCGGGGTTGCCGTCGTCCTGAAAAGCGGCTGTGCGGTTGCCATCCTGACAACGCCTGCAAGCCAGCTGCTTCTGGCCATGATCGTCCTGGTGACCTTTCGCGTCGTTGACGCTATCGATGTCCATGGGTTGAACGCCCTTCGCGACAGCGTGATCGTGCTCTATGGCGTCTTTGCCTTCGCCGTCGCCGCCCTGCTGCTCGACAGGCCGGCGCGGATCCGATGGGCCTTGTCCGCCTACGGCCGGTTCGCGCTGGTTTTCGGAGTCATTGGCGGCACGCTGACCCATTTGACCCAGCAGCTTCGCGGCCAGATCCCCGTGTGGCCAACCTCCGGAACGGCGATGCTGGACGTCAGGGCCGGCGAAACCGGCGTTCACCTTGCCGGGGTGGCGATATTCGCGCTGCTCGGATTCCGCAAGTATTCGCCGGCATGGGTGCTTGCCTTGATGCTGGGCATCCTCCTGGTGACCCCGAGCCGCGGCGGAATGCTGGCCTGCGTCATTCCGATTGCCTGCGCCGTGGTCGCCAGCGGCCAGGTGCGGCGCTTCATGCCGATGCTGCTCCTGGTCCTGGGGATGTTTTTCGCCCTCTACGCCGCGGGGCTCGAGATCCAGGCGGGCGAACGCACCGTCGGTCCACAGCAGGTACTGGACGGTCTGGAAAGTCTGATCGGCACCAGCAACGCATCCAATCTCGACGGCACCAAGATGTGGCGGCTGCGGTGGTGGCAGGCCATCCGGGACTACACGTTCGACGGACCCTATTTCTGGACCGGCAAGGGCTTCGGCATGAGCCTCGCCGAGGTCGACGGTTTCCTGGTCGGCCTTGAATTCGGCGGGCCGCCCCTGCGCAGCCCGCACAACGGGCACATGACGATCCTCGCACGCATGGGCGTACCCGGGCTGGTGCTGTGGGCGGTGACGCTCGTCGCCTGGTTCGCCATGATGGCGCGGGGCATGCTGCTGGCGCGAAGCCTCGGCGACCGGCAGTGGTACAACCTGTTCCTGTGGATCGCGTGCTACGGTCTGTCGATCATCATCGATGCAACGTTCGATGTCGCGCTCGAAGGGCCGATGGTGGGCATATGGTTCTGGTGCGTTTTCGGTTTCGGGGTCGGCGCGACCATGATCTATCGCGCGATGGTCGACCGCGGGCGGATGACGACGCCGCCCGTGCCGCGCGATGCGCCCCTGGTCGTGCCACAGGGCCTCATGGCGCCCGGAGCCAGGCGCATGAGCCTCTAGCCTTGCCGCGCAAGCGTAGCCGCTTCCCTGCCTCGCTTGCGGCCGGCTCGCTCGCCGCGATGCTGGCGGTGGCGCCGCCGGCCGATGCCGCATGCCCGCCCGACGCCATCCGCGTACCCGTCGGCGCATCGCTGCAGGCGATCGCGGATCGCGCGGGACCCGGCGCAAGTTTCTGCATCGAGCCCGGCGTCCATCGCCTGCAGACCGTCGAGGCCCAGGCCGGACAGCGTTTCCACGGCGCGGCGGGCAGCGTGCTCAACGGGGCCAGCATCCTGACGGAATTCAGCCGCGATGGAGCCCTCTGGACGACCGCTCCGCTTCGCCTGGATGCGACGCGGCGCGGCCAATGCATCCGGGGGCGCGAATCCTGCGCCGTCGCCCAGGGCTTCTTCATCGACGGCCGGCCGCTGATGCAGGTCGAGCGACGAAGCGAGGTGTCGCCCGGGCGCTTCTTCGCCGATTTCGCCGCCGGCAGGATCGTCTTCGCCGACGACCCGCGTGGAAGCCTGGTGGAGCTTGCCACGTCCAGCTTCGCCATTCATGGCCGCGCCCCCAACGTACTGGTGGAGGGGCTGGTGATCGAGAAATATCGCAACCCGCCGCAGCACGGCGCGGTGCAGGGCGAGAACGCCGAGGGATGGAAGGTTCTCGACAGCGAACTGCGCTTCAATCGTGGCGCCGGCGTCGCGGTGGGCCGGAATGGCGCCATCATCCGGTGCGACATCCACCACAACGGGCAGCAGGGCGCCACGGCGGGCGGCCGGGACATCCTGGTCGAGGACAACACGATCCGGGAAAACAACATCTACGGATTCGACCCGGAATGGGAAGCGGGCGGCGTGAAAATAACCGAGAGCGCTTCCGTCGTGTTCCGCGGCAACCGCGTCTTGCGCAACGGCGGGCCGGGGCTGTGGTGCGACGAATCCTGCCGCGACGTGCTGTTCGAGCGCAACACGGTCGAGTACAACACGGGTCCCGGCATATTCTTCGAGATTTCGTCCGGCGCGGTCATCCGCGGCAACCGGCTGCGCGAGAATGGCCGTGGCCAGCCGACATGGTTCTGGGGCGCGGACATACAGATCGCGGCGTCGGAGTCCGTCGAGGCATACGACAACGTGGTGACGGTCAGGCCCGGCGGCCGCGCCATCATGCTGATCGACCAGAACCGCCCCGCCGCGCGGGGCGGCTACCACAAGACCCGCTGGAACCGCGTGTACCGCAATGAGGTCGTTTTCCTGGGCGAGGGCGCGGCTGGCGGCGCGTCGGACGCGCGCCCGGGCGCGGAGAATTTCGGCATCATCCAGGCGGGCGGCAATTCCTTCGACCGCAACACCTATCGTCATGCGGGCGCGCGCGCGCCGCGCTTCGTATGGGGCGGCAACGCGCTGGACTTCGACGGATTCCGCCGCGCCGGCCAGGAGCACGGCGGCACGGTGGCGCCTGGCTCGCCTCCCGACTGATGGCCGCCCGCAGGCGTCCGTCAGGCCCTTTCGCCGACCGGCGCGAAATCGACGACATTGCCCGCCGATTGGCGCTCGCCGGCAACGGCGAAACCGCGCGGCGGCGGCGCATTGCCCAGGTTGTGGTGCGCCCAGATCGCCGCCTGCGTGCGGTTCTTGGCCGAGATCTTGCGCAGAATGGCCTTGATGTGGACCTTCACGGTTGCTTCGGCGATATCGAACTTGCGTGCGATCAGCTTGTTGGGCTCGCCTTCCATCAGGCATTTCAGGATCTCGGACTCGCGGTCGGACAGACGGTGTCTGCCCGGCTCGACGGCCGGATCGCAGACCGGCGGCGCCTCGCCGGCCGGCCTGTCCTCGGCGTCTCGATCCCGGGCATTGTCCATCAGCGCGACCACCCCGGCCGGCAGCATGGTCTGCCCCAGCATCACCAGGTCGAGCGACTTGATCAGCGCTTCGCGGCTGATGTCCTTGAGGAAAAAGCCGCTGGCGCCGGCTTGGAACAGGGACCGCACCTCGTTGGGCGCGCAGGTCGACGCCAGGACCACCACCCGGGCGTCCGGGCTCTGCTCCTTGAAACGGCGGATTTGCTGCGCCGTGTCCTGCGACTCCCCCTCCGCGCAGATGAGCAGCAGCACCTTGCGCGACCTGGGCAGTTTCGCCTGGACCTGGTCGATCGAGGCGCCCGTTCGCGCGGCGCGGAACGGCGTATCCTTCAGGATGAGCTGCAAGCCCTCGCGAAACAACGCGCTGCGGTCGACGATGACCGTCGTTACGGCGAGCTCCATGAAATTCCCCCGGAATCATGGCCTGGCGCGACTCGATCAATACCTTCGCCCGTTCGCGACACAAGACTATAGACAGGCGCCGAGATCAGGCGGGCAGCGTTTTCGATTCGATGCACAGCACGAACGCGCGGGCGTGCAAACTTTAGTGAAAAGCACGGACCGAAAGGTAGCAGTGGCAGGCCGAATTCGATTGGGTAGGCTGTTGACGGGCCGACTTATTCACCGATGATGCCAATGGACGCGCGCTTCAAGAAAGCCCTGCCCTTTTTTGCCATTGCGGCGATCGTCGTCCTGTCGCTCGTTCCCGGGCAGATGCAGGTACGGACCGGGGCTTCGCGCCACCTCGAGCATTTCGCGGCCTATTTCGCGGTGGCCGGGTTGCTCGCCTTGGTCTGGGGTCGGGCGCCGCTTGCCCTCTTCGGCATCGGCGTGCTGCTGATGGCGCTCGCTGCCGCTATGGAGCTGGCGCAGATCCTCGTGCCGGGCCGCACCGCGCGCCTGTCGGACCTGGCGGCGAGCGACCTTGGCATCGCCTGCGGATTGGTCGCGATGTGGATCCTGCTCCGCCTGCTGCCGCTCATGAACCGCGCCTTGGCGCCCCGCCGCGGGACGGAGCCATGAGCGGGGCGTGGCGCCAAGCCACGGCTTGAACTACCTTCCAACGTCAACAGCCTGCGGCAGCGGCCATTTGTGCGCGGGCGACCGCTTTGGGAGGTTGGCGTGCAGCAGGATTTTCTCGGCGACATCGCGGCCTGGCCGCTCGACAAGAAGTGCAGGACGGTCGCGCGCTTCTGGTCGCAGCAATGGGGGGCGATCCAGCTGACCATCCTTCGCGAGAAGGGAGAGCATGCCCTCGCCGACTTCAAGTTCAAGATCCTGAACCGCCACCAGCGCACCCACTTCCTGAGCGGCGTCGACCGTCTCGGGATCTCGCGCGATCTCCCGCCGGCGGTGATCGCCGGCCGGTATCACTATCTGTCCAACATGATCGGCGGTCTCGCGATGGAATACATCGAGGAGACGCCGAAGAAGGTCTGGGTGCGCTATCTGCCGCCCGCCTGGAGCTTTCCCGGTCTCAGCATTTGCGCCGTGCCGTCGTCGGCGCCGCGCCGGATGTTCGCTGGCTGGCACCCCTATAACGGGCCGTCGCTGGGAACCAACCGGCTCGCCTTCATCGTTACCAAGACGTTCCAGGACGGCGAGCCCTACGACGAAGGCTACTTCGAGGAGTTCGACCGCGACCTGGCGCCGGAGGAACGCCTGCAGTTCCGCGTCGTCACCCGCTCGCCCGATTTCGATCCCGCGGCCGCGCCGAAGCTCGATCCCAAGCAATGGCCGGCCGACCGCCTGAGCAAGGCGTTCCGGAACTTCTCGCGCGGGTATCTGCGCGACGGCGTGTTGGCCTCGCTGGAGCAGTTCGGCCTGCACACGGCGGCAAGGATCATCGCCCAGGCGGTCCGGCTCTGCGCCCTGCAGCACGTGCTCGACTTCGCGGCGGCCTTCGGCATCGCCGGCCGCTCGGCCGCGGACCTCGCCCGCTGCTTCGCGCTGCTGGCCCATCTAGGCGAAGAGGAGCCCAGCCTGTCGAGCGACGGGCCGGGTCGCCACGTCTTCCGCCGCCGGCCCAAGGCGTTCGCGCGCGACGAGATCGCCGATGAGATTTGGCAGGCCCTGTTCGCCTATCCGCAAATGGCCGCGAAAGTCTTCGGCCCGCGCATCCGCGTCACCCGGCCGGCACCGGATCGTCCGACCGACCACGAGGAATGGGTTTTCGAAGACACGCCCGACCGGCTGTTCTGAGCCCGGCCGGCATCTGCGGGAAGGAAGGGGAAACACGCGGAGTGCATGGTTGGGGCGCCAGGATTCGAACCTGGGAATGGCGGAATCAAAATCCGCTGCCTTACCACTTGGCTACGCCCCAAGCGCGCGCACCATAGCGCCGGGCGGTCGCAGCGGCAACCGGCCGGCCTTGGTCCGGGCCATGGCGCGCGATGACGGCTAGACCTGCGGCTTCACCTTGTCGATGTCGTCGACCAGGCGTCCCGGCGCCACCCACCATGCCGCATGCGCGCGGGCCAGCGGCGCCGCGGCGGCGATGGCGGCCTGCGGGTCGGCGAACAGGCCGAAACACGTGGCGCCGCTGCCGGACATGCGCGCCAGCAGGCAGCCGGGCAGGCCCGCGAGCTTCGCCAGCATCTCGCCCACCACCGGCAGCAGCGCGGTCGCCGGCGGGGTCAGGTCGTTCCGGCGCGAGGCCAGCAGCTCGGCCAGCTGGCGCGCATCGGCCACGCCGCGGCCGGGCAGCGGATCGGGCGCGGAGAAGGGTCCCTGGCGCGCCTTGAACACGGGCGGCGTCGCCAGCGGCACGCCGGGATTGACCAGCACGATCCCGGCCTCGGGCAGACGCGGCGCCGGCGTCAGCTTCTCGCCGATCCCGCCCATGTGCACGGCGCGGCCGCCCAGGCACACCGGCACGTCGGCGCCCAGGCCGAGCGCGAGCCGGTGCAGGTCGCCGGCCGCCGGGCGCAAGCCCCACAAGGCGCTGAGCGCGCGCAGCGCCGCCGCCGCGTCCGACGAGCCGCCGCCGATCCCCGAGGCGACCGGCAGGCGCTTGATCAGGCGCAGCTTCGCGCGCGGCTTGACGCCGCCCAGCTCGGCGAGCCGCCGCGCCGCGCGCAGCACCAGGTTGTCCGCCTCGCCCGCGAGCGACGCGCCGAACGGCCCGGAAACCGAAAGCGCCAGCGCGTCATCCTCGAGCGCGATCACCGTGTCGTGAATGTCGGCGAAGACGACCAGGCTGTCGAGCAGGTGATAGCCGTCGGCGCGCTTGCCGACGACATGCAGGTAGAGGTTGATCTTGGCCGGCGCCGCCGCCCGGTAGCCGCTGCGGGTCCTGACCGGAACGCGCGACGCCGCGGCCGGTGCGGCCGTGGATCGGGACGCAGCCATGGGACAGGTTCAGCCGCCGCGCTGGCCGGGAACGGCGGCGGTCAAGCCATCCTTCAGCTTCTTCTCGAGCTGCGACGCAAGCTCGGCGTCCGGTTTCAACCCCTGCGCCCGCTTCCACTGGAAGCGCGCCTCCAGCACGCGCCCGACCTTCCAGTAGGCGTCGCCCAGGTGATCGTTGATCGTCGGATCGACCGGCCGCAGCTCGACCGCACGCTCCAGATGCTCGGCCGCCTTGTCGTAGTTGCCCAGGCGGTAATGCGCCCAGCCCAGGCTGTCGACGATGTAGCCGTCGTTCGGCCGCTGCTCGACCGCCTTGCGGATCATGTCCATGCCGCGGTCGAGATTGATGCCCTGGTCGATCCAGGAGTAACCGAGGTAGTTGAGCACGTAGGGCTGGTCGGGCTGCAGCTCCAGCGCGCGCAGGAAGTCGGCCTCGGCCCGCGGCCATTGCTTCGAGCGCTCCAGCGCGATGCCGCGGGCATAAAGCAGCGACCAGTGCCGCTTGTCGACCTTGCCGACGCGCTTCAGCGCCTCATCGTAGACCTCCACCGCGTCCGCGAAGCGCTCCTTCGTGCGCAGCATGCCGCCGAGCTGCGCCAGGGCGTCGACGCGGTCGGTCCGCTCCTTGCCCATCGCGCGCAGCAGCGATTCCGCCTCGGCGAATTTCTCCAGCCCCTCGAGATTCGCCGCGACGCGCAGGCGCGCCGACCAGTTGAACCACGAGCCGGGCGCGATCGACTGGTAGACCTTGTTGGCGTCGAGGAAGCGCTGCTGCTGCTCCAGAATGCCGGCGACGAGCATCTGCGCGGCGTCGAGATCGGGCCGCACATGCAACGCCAGCCGCGTCAGCACCAAAGCGAACTCGGCGCTTCGTTCCTGCTGCAGGGCGCTGGCGAAATGGAACAGCGCCTCGGCCAGCCCGTCGCGCGGGCTGGCGACGATCGGCGGCATCGTCTTCCCCTGCGCCGAGCGCTCCATCAAGATCTGGCCGATCGCGCTCTCGGGGTTCTCCTCGGCATAGTCCTGGTAGAGCGGCTTCGCCTCGGCCGGCTTGCCCGTGCGCTCATAGAAGCCGCCGATGGCTTCCACCATCCTGAGCGGCATGCGCGGCATCGCCTGCAGGGCGGCGGCGTAGAACTGCCCGGCCTGCTCGGGCCGCTTGGCCAGCTCCGCCACCAGGCCGGAATGCAGGTCGCGCAGGATGCCGTTGCCCTGTTGCTCGCCGACGGCCTTCAGCGTCGCCAGCGCCTCGTCCGTCTTGCCGGCGCCGGCCTGCACCCATCCAAGCACCAGCGGCACCAGGAAGCGGTTGATGTTGCTGCGCGAAAGCTTGGCCAGGCGTTCCTCGGCCCCGGCCCAGTCGCCGGCCCGCACGCGCTCGATCGCCAGCAGCAGCGCGGCGACCGTCGCATCGCCGCCTTCGCTCGACGCCGCGTCGGCATAGGCCACCGCCTCGGTCGCCTGGCCCGCACCCAGCAGCACCCAGAACAGGCGCCGGCGGAGCTGCTCGTTCTGCGGGTCGTCCTTCAGCGCTTCCTTCAGGTAGACGGCCGCGGCATCGCGGTCGTTCTCGGCCATCGCATGGCGTCCGGACAGATAGGCGCCAACCGTCGATTCGGCCATGAGGTCGGGGGCCAGCTTCGGGGTGTCGGCGCCCGCGCCTCCCCCGCCCAGACAGAACCAAAGCCCCGCCCCGGCCAGCGCGGCGGTAAGGCAGGTACGAACGGCCATTGAGGCTCCTTCATGCTCCGGGGCGGGCCGTCAAGGGCCTGGCCGCGCGGGCTCGATCGATGCTGCGTTGCGAGCAGTCTAGCCCAGGCCGGCGGGCGGGCCAATCGCCGCCGCGCCGGCGGACCGGTCACATGTTCGGATAGTTCGGCCCGCCGCCGCCCTCCGGGACGGTCCAGTTGATGTTCTGGGCCGGGTCCTTGATATCGCAGGTCTTGCAGTGCACGCAGTTCTGGGCGTTGATCTGCAAGCGTTTCTTGCCCCCCTCCTCCACCACCTCGTAGACGCCGGCCGGGCAGTAGCGCTGCTCGGGCGAGCCGTAGAGCGCATTGACCTCGCGCTCCCACAGTCCCACATCGGCAACCTTCAGGTGCGCGGGCTGGTTCTCCTCGTGGTTCGTGTTCGAGATGAACACCGAGGACAACCGGTCGAAGCTCACCTTCCCGTCCGGCTTTGGATAGTCGATCGGCCGCGACAGCGCCGCCGGCTTCAGCGAGGCATGGTCGGGCTGGTGATGCAGCGTCCACGGCGCCTTGCCGCGGAACACATAGGTGTCGATCGCCGCATTGGCCAGGCCCGCGAGCAGGCCGCGATGGAACCCCGGCCGCACGTTGCGCACCTTATATAGTTCGTCCCACAGCCAGGACTCTCGCAGCCGTTCGGGGTAGGCCGCGACCTCCCCACCATCGGTGCCGTCGGCAAGCGCGTCGAACACCGCCTCGGCGGCGACCATGCCCGATTTCATCGCGGTATGGCTGCCCTTGATTTTCGGGACGTTGAGGAAACCGGCGGTGCAGCCGATCAGCAGCCCGCCGGGAAAGGTCAGCTTGGGGATGGCCTGGAAGCCCCCTTCGTTGAGCGCCCGCGCGCCATAGGCGACCCGTTTGCCGCCTTCGAACACCGGGCGGATCGCCGGGTGGGTCTTGAAGCGCTGGAACTCCTCGAACGGGCTCAGATAGGGGTTTGCGTAGTCCAGCCCGATCACGAACCCGACCGCGACCTGGCACGCGCCCTCGCGCGGCGCCAGGTGATAGAGGAAGGAACCGCCATAGGTCGCCATGTCGACCGGCCAGCCGACCGTATGGGTGATCTGGCCCGGGTGATGCTTCGCGGGATCGACTTCCCACAACTCCTTGAGCCCGATGCCGAAGGTCTGCGGGTCGGCGCCCGCGCGCAGCTTGAAGCGCTGGAACAGAGTCTTGGTCAGCGAGCCGCGGCAGCCCTCGGCGAAGATGGTCTGCTTGGCGCGCAGTTCCACCCCTGGCTGGTAGTTGGCGGTCGGCTTGCCGTCCTTGCCGATGCCCATGTCGCCGGTCGCCACCCCGACCACGCGCCCCGCCTCGTCATACAGCACCTCGGCGGCGGCGAAGCCGGGATAGATCTCGACGCCCAGCGCCTCGGCCTGCGGGCCGAGCCAGCGGCACAGATTGCCCAGGCTGATGATGTAGTTGCCGTGATTGCGCATCTGCGGCGGGGTCGGCAGGCGGATGGCCCGGCTGGCGGTCAGGAAGAGAAAGCGGTCCTCTGCCGCCGGCGTGTCCAGCGGCGCGCCCTTGTCCTTCCAATCGGGGATCAATTCGTCGAGCGCCCGCGGCTCGAACACCGCGCCACTCAGTATATGGGCACCGATTTCCGAACCCTTCTCGACGACGCAGACGCCCAGTTCCCGGCCGGATTCCGCCGCGCGCTGCTTCAGGCGGATCGCCGCCGCCAAGCCCGACGGGCCGCCGCCAACGATCACCACATCATATTCCATCACGTCGCGCGCCATCGCCCGTTCCTTCTTGGCTCACCCGTCGTTTCGGGGCGGATTAAAGCAGGAAGCACCCGGCCGGCATAGACTTGCGCGCGACGGCGGCTTGAGCGGCGGCGACTTCGGCCTATAGTCCGCGTCATGGAGCGATCCCCCCGGCCATGACCAGCGCAGGAACGACCGTCGCGGCACTGCGCTGGTACCTCGACATGGGGATCGACGAGGCGATCGGCGCCGAGGCGCCCGACTGGCTGGCGCCGCGGCCGGTCACCGCCGCCCTCCGGCGACCGCTGACGGCCGTCCCGCCGACTGCCGGGCCGGCCGAACCCGCGCCCCTGCCGGCCACCCAGGATGCCCACCGCCTGGCGCAAGCCGCGCGCGACCTGACGGAATTGCAGGATGCGCTCCGCGCCTTCGACGGCTGCCAGCTGAAGCAGACCGCCACCAACCTGGTGTTCGGCGACGGCAATCCCCGCTCCAAGGTCATGCTGGTCGGCGAGGCGCCGGGCGCCGACGAGGACCGCCAGGGCAAGCCGTTCGTCGGCGTCAGCGGTCAGCTGCTCGACCGCATGCTTGGCTGGATCGGCCTCGATCGCTCCTCCTTCTATATAACGAACCAGGTCTATTGGCGGCCGCCCGGCAACCGCAAGCCGACCGACTCCGAGGTCGCGTCCTGCCAGCCGTTCGTCATGCGCCACATCGAACTGGTCCTTCCCGACGTACTTATTCTGGTCGGCGGCGCGGCGACGCGCACCCTGCTTGGCCGCACGGACGGCGTGATGAAGCTGCGCGGGCGATGGTTCGACTACGCCTCACCGGGCCTGCCCCGGCCCATCCCGACGATGGTGATCCTGCATCCGGCGTTCCTGCTTCGTACGCCGTCTTTCAAGCGCGAGACCTGGCGCGATCTCCTGACGGTCAAACAGCGACTCGAAACGTTGCATTAAAGTCGCATTTTTCGCCAATATCTTAGCAATTGGTTAATAGAAAGATTCTAAGTTAACCAATGATTCACGGTCGCGTGGGTTGCCGGGCGGAATGATTTCCGTTAGAGCGCTTCCCGGGGGACACGACCGGGCTGGGGATTCCATGCACTGGGGTTTGGAGCCGCGACGGCTGATTGCCGCGGCTGTGCTCTTGTCGTCGGTTTCGGCACCTGCGGTCGCGGATGACCCGCGGCCGCTGACGGCTGCCATCGTTCCCGGCGCGCTGGAGCACGATGCCACGCTTCCAAAGCTCCTCAGCGACTCCGACGCGGCGACCTATCGCACGATCTTCCGGCTGCAGGATCACGGCAACTGGATCGAGGCCGACCGGAACATCACCCGGCTGAAGGACCGCCGGCTGCTGGGTCACGTTCTGGCCCAGCGTTACCTGGCGCCGAACTACCGCAGCCGGTTCGACGAATTGTCGGCATGGTTGGACCGCTACGCCGACCATCCCCAGGCCGGCCGGCTGTTTGGGCTGGCCATGCAACGCATGCCGATGGGCGCTAAGCCTCCGCAGGCCCCCATCGGGGCACCCGCCGGGTCCGGCCCGGCCGATACGGCGCTGGCTCCGGCGGAGGACGACAACACCGAGTTTGCCGACCAGCCCGCGCCCGGGCTCGACTTGGTCGAGTTGGCGGACAGCGACCTGGGCGGCGACGAGGATGTCGCGCAGTCCACCCCGGCGCCGGCCGCGAAGCCGGCTTCCAGCGGAGCCGGACGCGCCTGGGCCGGCGGGCTCGCCGCCTGGCGGTCGCAGCGCTTTACCGAGGCTGCCAAGCTGTTCGAGCAGGTTGGCGGCGCAGCCAGCGTCAATCCCTGGGTAAAGGCGGCCGGCTACTACTGGGCCGCGCGCGCCTATCACGCCGGCAAGCAGCCCCAGCGGCACACCGAGATGCTGCAGCAGGCGGCACAGCACCCCCGGACCTTCTACGGCATTCTCGCGCGGCACGTTCTGGGCTGGGATTACGGGCTCAACTTCCAGACGCTGAAGCTGGCGGCGGGTGATATCGATGCCCTGGCCCAGCAGCCGCGCATCCAGCGCGCGATTGCCCTGTCGCAGGTCTGGCAGTTCGATCGCGCCGATCACGAACTGCGTGTCGCGGCCGCGAACGGCGGGGCCGGGCCGAGCCTGACGCTGGTCGCCCTGGCCGAGCGTATCGGGACGCCGGCCTCCTCGCTCGACCTGGCGCAGCGCCTGATGCGCGAGGAAGGCGTGGCGGTGGACACGGCACTCTACCCCGTCATGCCATGGTCGGCCGGAGCGGCCAGCGAGAACGGCATCGACGCCGCATTGGTCCATGCGCTGGTGCGCCAGGAATCGGGCTTCCGGCCTCGCGCCAAGAGCCATGCCGGCGCACGCGGGCTGATGCAGCTGATGCCGGCCACCGGCAAGTACATGGCACGCGAGACCAACACGCCGCTGAACTCGCACGAGCGGCTGTTCGATCCGCCGACCAACCTGATGCTGGGCCAGGCCTATGTCGGGCACCTGCTGCGCGACGAAGCGATCGGATCGAACCTGTTCAAGATGACCGCGGCCTACAACGGCGGGCCGGGCAACCTGCGCAAGTGGGAGCGCCGCAGCGACCATCGCGACGATCCGCTGCTGTTCATCGAGAGCATCCCGTCGCGCGAGACGCGCGTGTTCATCGAGCGCGTGCTGGCCAACATGTGGATCTACCGCATCCGCTTCAACCAGAGCATCCCGTCGCTCGACGCGCTGGCGGCGGGCGAATGGCCGGGCTACGATCCGCAGAACAGCATCGGCGTGGCGCAGGCAGTCGACGGCGACTGAGTCGATCCGCGCCGGCTGCCGCGAAGGAAGGCGCTCCCATGTCCCGCATCGACAACGACCGTCCATTCCTGCCGGTCAACATCGCCGTGCTGACCGTGTCCGACACGCGCAGCAGCGCCGACGACCGCTCGGGCCAGACGCTCGTCGAGCGCATCCAGGCCGCCGGCCATCGCGTCGCCGCCCGCAAGATCGTGCGCGACGAGGCGAAGGACATCGCGGCGCAATTGAAAGCGTGGATCGCCGACCCGTTGGTGGACGTCGTGATATCGACCGGCGGCACCGGCGTCACCGGCCGCGACGTCACGACCGAGGCGTTCCAGAGCGTGTTCGAGAAGGAAATCCCCGGCTTCGGCGAGCTGTTCCGCATGCTGAGCTACCGGAAGGTCGGCACCTCGACGATCCAGAGCCGCGCCACCGCCGGCGTCGCGGGCGGCACGTATCTCTTCGCCCTGCCCGGCTCGCCCGGCGCCTGCAAGGACGCCTGGGACGACATCCTGGTGCACCAGCTCGACAACCGGCACCGACCCTGCAATTTCGTCGAGCTGATGCCGCGTCTGCAAGAGCACCTGAAGACCAAGGCGGCCGGCTGATCGCAGCGCCCGCGTGGCGAGCGACGCGACGTCAGCATCGGCGATGACCGATCCAACCGCGGTCGCGGCCGCGCTGCGGACCCTGCCCGGGCTCGCGGCGATCCAGCCGGCCCAACTCCAGCATTACCCTACCAAGGGGATCGCGCACGAGCATTGGCGCGTCCTCGGGCGCGGGCTACTGGTGCGCGTGCCGAGCGCGGGCCAGTTCGCGATCCCGCCGGAGGACTACATTCCCTATCAGGCGGCGAGCTTCGCGCGCGCGCAGCCCAGCGGGCATGTGCCGCGCCTGGTCGCCGCCCTGCCGCCCACGCCCGAGCTGCCGATGGGCGCGCTGCTCGTGGAGGAGATCGAGGGCCGGCCGCCGCGCATGCCGGCGGAACTTCCGCTGATCGCCGAATGCCTGGCGCGCATCCATTCCCTGCCCGTGCCGCATCCGGCCGAGCGGCCGCCGCTGGTCGATCACGCCGATCCGGTTGCGGGCACGCTCGGCTTCATCGCGAGGCAGGCGCCATTTCTCGACAAGGCCGGCGTGATCGGCGCGGCGCGCGCGATGATCATGGAAGAGATCGCCTGGGCGATCCGCTTCGGCGCGGAGAGCGAAGGCAAGGACCAGCCCGTCACGCTGGTCGCGACCGACACGCATCCCGGCAATTACCTCGTCGACGCCGCCGGCAAGGCGATCCTGGTCGATGTCGAGAAGATGCTCTACGGCTCGCCGGCGATCGACCTGGCGCATGCGACGCTCTACACCTCGACCACCTGGGACATCGATTGCGGCGTCGCGCTGTCGCGCGCGGACATCGTAGACTTCTACCGCGACTACCTCCGGCGCATCGACGCGGCGGCCGCGGCGCGGCTCAAGCCGTGGCTGCTGCCGATGCGCCGGCTGACCTGGCTGCGCACAACCACCTGGGCCTGCCGCTACCTGGTCGAGACGATCTACCGCGGCAAGGCCGGCGACACGGGCTCGGCCTATCTCCAGCACGTCAAGGCGCGCATCGCCGATTTCCTGGACCAGCGCACGATCGAGGTGGTGCGACAGGAATGGCTCGACACGCGGCCGCTCGATCTATGACCAGGCGCGACGACGATTAGTTCTTGATTTGTTCTCATGCCCGGGCTAGGCTTTTCGGGATGATCCCGAAGCTGCCCGACCGACCGCCTAACCAGGCTTTGGCCGATGCCCTCGTGCCCGACCGCCCGACCAAGGGGCGCGGCGCGGTCAGCAACCGGACCGGCCGCTACGAGGCGCAGGAGCGCGTCGCCATCGCCGACGGCTGGGAGCAGACCCCTCCGCCCGTCGCGGCGGACGACGACGATCCGCCGCCCTCGCCGCGCACCACCGTGTCGCATGACACGACGCGCACGATCATCGCCCGCAACGACTCGCCGGACATTCCGTTCGACCGCTCGATCAATCCCTATCGCGGCTGCGAGCATGGCTGCGTCTACTGCTTCGCGCGGCCCACCCATGCCTATCTCGGCCTTTCGCCCGGCCTCGATTTCGAGACCAAGCTGTTGATGAAGCCCGACGCGGCGAAATTGCTGGAGCGCGAATTGCGCAACCCGCGCTACCGCTGCGACGTGATGGCGATGGGCACCAACACCGATCCCTACCAGCCGGTCGAGCGCGAGCATCGGATCACGCGCCAGATCCTGGAAGTGCTGAACGCGTTCAACCATCCCGTGGGCATCGTCACCAAGTCGGCGCTTGTCATGCGCGACATCGACATCCTGGCCGACATGGCGAAGCGCAACCTGGCGAGCGTCGGCATCTCCGTCACCTCGCTCGACCGCGATCTCGCGCGGGTGATGGAGCCGCGCGCCTCGACCCCGCCGCGGCGGCTGGCGGCGATCGCCGCGCTGGCCGCCGCCGGGATTCCGACCAGCGTGATGGTGGCGCCGATCATCCCGGCGCTGAACGACAGCGAGATCGAGCGCATCCTGGCCGCCGCCGCCGCCGCCGGCGCGCGCTCGGCCGACTACGTGCTGCTGCGCCTGCCGCTGGAGATCAAGGGCCTGTTCGAGGAATGGCTGGAGGCGCACGCGCCGATGAAGGCCAGGCGCGTGCTGGACCTGGTGCGCGAGACGCGCGGCGGCCAGCTCTACGAAGCGACCTTCGGCAAGCGCATGACCGGGACCGGGCCCTATGCCCAGCTCGTGCGCAACCGCTTCAAGCTGGCCGGCCGCAAGCTCGGCCTGGACCGGCGCAAGCTCAACCTCGACGTGACCAGGTTCCGCCCGCCGCCCGGCGTCGGCGATCAGCTCAGCCTCGGCTTGTAAGGGACGCGGTCCCGGTTCGGCCGTCGTCCGCCGGTCCCGCCCAGCCGCAAGCGCTGAGCTGGGCGCGCATATGGGCCGGCGGTTCGGCGGTGACCACGATGGGCGCGCGCGCGGGATAGAGCGGCAGCGCGATCGCGCGGCTGTGCAGGTGCAGGCGCACGGTTTTCTCCCGTGCCGCGTCGCCGTACTGCGCGTCGCCCAGCACCGGCGCGCCGAGCGAGGCCAGGTGCACGCGGATCTGGTGCGTGCGCCCGGTGCGCGGGAAGCATTCGATCCAGCACGCGCCGTCCGGCGCGGTGCCCCGCACGCGGTAGTCGGTGACGGCGTGCTGGCCGTCGTCGGCTACGATCATGTGCCAGCCGCCCTGGCGCGTGGTCAGCTTCTTGAGCGGCGCTTCGACGCGGCCCTCCGGCCGCGGCGGCGCGCGGCGGGTCACGGCCCAGTAGGTCTTCTCGACCTTGCCCTCCTGGAACAGCTTGCCCAGCTTGCGCAGCGCCTTCGGGTGGCGGCCGAGGACCAGGCAGCCCGACGTGTCGCGGTCGAGCCGATGCGCCAGCGCGGGCGGCCGCGGCAGGCCGAACCGCAGCCAGCCGAAGTAGCGCTCGAGAGTGTCGCCGCCGCTCGGCCCGGCATGCACCGCCAGTCCGGCCGGCTTGTCGATCACCAGCATCAGCCCGTCGCGATAGAGCAGGCGCTGTTCCAGTTCGGCCGCGTTCATGACGCTGAGGCGTGCCGCAGCGAAGCCGGCCGGTCAAGCCGCCGAATCACTGGATACCCCCAACCGGCGCGCGCTAGACTCGGGCGCATGCTGAGCCTCACCTTCGAGCGGTCCTGCGGCGCCATGCCCGTCTGCGGCATCGACGAGGCGGGGCGCGGGCCGTTGGCGGGGCCGGTGGTGGCCGCCGCCGTCGTGCTGGACCTGGCGAAGCCGCTGCCCCGGGGCATCAACGACTCCAAGCAGCTCGACCGCCCGACCCGCGAGCGCCTGGCGGAGAAGCTGCGCGCCCGGGCGCTGATCGGGGTCGGCGCGGCGACGGTCGAGGAGATCGACCGCATCAACATCCTGCAGGCCACCATGCTGGCGATGCGCCGGGCGGTCGATGCGCTGGCCGCGGTCCTCGGCCGCCCGCCCGCGCACGCGCTGGTGGACGGCAACCGCGCCCCCGCCCTGCCCTGCCCGGTCCAGACCATCGTGGACGGCGATGCGCTCTGCCTGTCGATCGCCGCCGCCTCGATCGTCGCCAAGGTCACGCGCGATCGGATGATGTGCGACCTGGCCGCCGTGCACCCGCATTACGGCTGGGAGCGCAACGCCGGCTACGGCACGCCCGAGCACCTGGCCGCGCTGGAACAACACGGCCCAACCCCGCATCACCGCACCAGTTTTCGGCCGGTCGAGCAGTTGCGGTTGAATCTTGCCGCCTCCTTTGAGGACTAATTCCACCAGATCAACGAATCACTTGCGAATCTTCCTACAATCTATTGTGATTCCAGAAAAAATTTGACTGTGCAGAATCCGCGACTCACAGTGGCGCATGGATTATGCACAAAACCGCCCACAGAATTCTCCCCAGTCCAAGGAAACCGACGATCCGGCCCTGCCGCCGCTCGACCGGGTGCTGGTGGGGGACTGCGTCCCGCTCATGGCGCGGCTGCCGGCCGGATCGGTCGACATGGTCTTCGCCGATCCGCCCTACAACCTCCAGCTCCAGGGCGAATTGCTTCGGCCGAACCATTCGCGCGTGGACGGGGTCGAGGAGGATTGGGACCGGTTCGCCGATTTCGCCAGCTACGACAAATTCACCCAGGACTGGCTGGGCCAGGCGCGCCGGGTGCTGAAGCCCGACGGCACGCTGTGGGTGATCGGCAGCTACCACAACATCTTCCGCGTCGGCGCCAAGCTGCAGGACCTGGGATTCTGGATCCTCAACGACATCGTCTGGCGCAAGACCAACCCGATGCCGAACTTCCGCGGCAAGCGCTTCACCAACGCGCACGAGACGATGATCTGGGCCGCTAGGGGGGAGAAGGCGCGCTACACCTTCAACTACCAGGCGATGAAGGCGCTGAACGAGGATTTGCAGATGCGCTCGGACTGGCTGATCCCGATCTGCGGCGGGCCGGAGCGCCTGCGCGAGGAAGACGGCGCCAAGGTCCACCCGACCCAGAAGCCCGAGGCGCTGCTGCACCGCGCGATCCTGGCCGCCAGCAAGCCGGGCGCCACGATCCTCGACCCCTTCGCCGGCACCGGCACGACCTGCGCCGTCGCCAAGCGCCTGGGCCGGCACTGGATCGGCATCGAGCGCGACTCGAAATACGCCGCCTGGGCGCGCGAGCGCATCGCCGCGATCGAGCCGGGCGCCAGCGATGCCGTCGCGACCACCACGTCGAAGCGCGAGGAGCCGCGCATCCCGTTCGGCTGGCTGATCGAGCATGGGCTGCTGAAGCCCGGCCAACTCCTCTACGGCCCCGGCCGCCGCCACGCCGCCAAGGTGCGCGCGGACGGCAGCCTGGTCGCGGCCGACGCCACCGGCTCGATCCACCGCATCGGCGCCCAGGTGCAAGGCGCGCCGGCCTGCAACGGCTGGATCTTCTGGCACGTCGAGACGAAGGGCGCGCTGGTGCCGATCGACGTGCTGCGCCAGCAGTTGCGGGCAAGGTTGAACTAGAGCTCCCTACATTCCTCCATCGTCATGGCCGGACTTGTTCCACGGCTGTCCGGCTGAGCGCTTGACGAATTGCACGAGAGCCGGCGCCGATCGGGCGTTTGATGAGTTTCGCGCAGGCCGGAACACCTTTTCCAATCCCCCCTCCCCCGAGCGCGACGACGCCTGCGGCGTCGCGCGGGGCGGGAGGGGGTTAGGGGGAGGGGCCGCACGCGCGC
>JADZDN010000105.1 GCA_020851015.1 Alphaproteobacteria bacterium
CCAGAAGCGCGGCACCATCACCGGCAAGGGCGTGCTGAACAACCGCATCTCGGAATACCTGATGCTGCGCCTGGCCGAGATCGGCATCCCGACCCATTTCGTGCGCCGCCTCAACATGCGCGAGCAATTGGTGCGCGAGGTCGAGATCATCCCGATCGAGGTGGTGGTGCGCAACGTGGTGGCCGGCTCGCTCGCCAAGCGCTTCGGCATCGAGGAAGGCACCGCCCTGCCGCGCTCGATCATCGAGTACTATTACAAGAACGACCAGCTCGGCGATCCGATGGTCTCGGAAGAGCACATCACCGCCTTCGGCTGGGCGACGCCGCAGGACCTCGACGACATCCTGAACCTGTCGCTGCGCATCAACGACTTCCTGATGGGCCTGCTGCTCGGCGTCGGCATGAAGCTGGTGGACTTCAAGCTCGAGTTCGGCCGGCTGTGGGAGAACGAGGAGATGCGCATCGTCCTGGCGGACGAGATCAGCCCCGACAATTGCCGGCTGTGGGACGCCAAGACCAACGAGAAGATGGACAAGGACCGCTTCCGCCGCGACATGGGCGGCGTGGCTGAGGCGTATCAAGAGGTCGCGCGCCGGCTCGGCATCCTGCCCGAGGGCGGGCCGGGCGATGTCGTCGGCACGAAGACCGTGCAATAGGTGATTGAAAAGTGAAGGCGAAGGTCCACGTAACCCTCAAGAACGGCGTGCTCGATCCCCAGGGCAAGGCGATCGGCAACGCGCTCAACGGCATGGGCTTCGGCGCGGTCAAGGACGTGCGCCAGGGCAAGTACATCGAGCTCGAGCTGGACGAGCGCGACCCAAAGAAGGCGCGCGCGGAGGTCGAGCGGATGTGCAAGCAGCTCCTCGCCAACACGGTGATCGAGAACTACCGGATCGACGTCGACGCATGATCGCGCCGCTGTGGGCGGCGGGATCGTCCACCGGAAGGACCGCCGCATGAAATCCGCGATCGTGATCTTCCCCGGCACCAACCGCGAGCGCGACATGGCGCTGGCGCTCAAGCGCGCGACCGGCAAGGAGCCGGCGCTGGTCTGGCACCGCGGCCAGGACCTGCCCAAGGTCGACCTGATCGTGCTGCCCGGCGGCTTCGCGCACGGCGACTACCTGCGCTGCGGCGCGATGGCCGCGCATTCGCCGATCATGGCCGAGGTCAAGAAGCGCGCCGCCCAGGGCGTCACCGTGCTGGCAGTGTGCAACGGCTTCCAGGCCGCGACCGAGGCCGGGCTGCTGCCCGGCGTGCTGATGCCCAACGCGGGACTCAAGTTCATCTGCCGTGACGTGCACCTGAAGGTCGAGCGCTCGCTGCGCCCCTTCACCGGGCGCTACAACGCCGGCACGGTGATCCGCGTGCCGGTGGCGCATCACGACGGCAACTACTACGCCGACAAGGAAACGCTCGATCGGCTGGAGGGCGAGTGGCGCGTGCTGTTCCGCTACTTCGCGCCGGACGGAACGCCCGAGGACGTCAACGGCTCGGCCCGCTTCATCGCCGGCATCGTCAACGAGCGCGGCAACGTGCTGGGCATGATGCCGCATCCCGAGGATCTGGTGGACCCGCTGCTCGGCGGCACCGACGGCGCCGGCCTGTTCCAGGGCCTGGCGGAGTCGCTGGCGGCATGATGGCAGCCGTGACGATGTTCGCCTCGGTTCGCGAAGGCAGTATGAACCTGTTTCGCGATCTCGGCTTCAATGATGCCGAAGCGGAAGAGGCGCTTGCCAAGTCCGAGTTGATCTCGATGATTGCCCAGACGATCCGTCGGCGCCGCTTGACCCAGATCGAAGCGGCGCGGCTGTGCGAGACCGATCAGCCGACCTTGTCGAAAGTGCTGCGGGGACGCATGGAGAGCGTGACGATCGATCGCCTGGCGGCATGGTTGATGGCGCTGGGGCGAACGGTCGAGATTCGCGTCCACAAAAGCGTCAAATCGCGACCGGGCCATCTGATCGTGAGGGCCGCATGACCGCCGCCGTGACGCCCGCGCACAGGCGCAACGAGCCCCGCATCACGCCCGAGATCGTGCGCGACCATGGGCTGAAGCCCGAGGAATACGACCGCGTCGTGCAGTTCATGGGCCGCGAGCCCAACCTGGTCGAGCTCGGCATCGTCTCGGTGATGTGGTCCGAGCACTGCTCGTACAAGTCCTCGCGCCGCTGGCTCAAGACCCTGCCGACCGAAGGCAAGGTCGTGATCCAGGGACCGGGCGAGAATGCCGGCGTGATCGACATCGGCGACGGGCTCGCCGCCGTGTTCAAGATGGAGAGCCACAACCACCCCTCGTTCATCGAGCCCTACCAGGGTGCCGCGACCGGCGTGGGCGGCATCATGCGCGACGTGTTCACCATGGGCGCGCGGCCGATCGCGAACCTCAACGCGCTGCGCTTCGGCGCGCCGGACCATCCCAAGACGCGCCATCTGGTGGCGGGCGTGGTCGCCGGCATCGGCGGCTACGGCAACTGCATGGGCGTGCCCACGGTGGGCGGGGAGTGCAACTTCCACCCCGCCTACAACGGCAACATCCTGGTCAACGCGATGACCGTGGGCCTGGCGCCCAAGGACCGCATCTTCTATTCGGCCGCCGCCGGCGTCGGCAACCAGGTGGTCTATGTCGGCGCCAAGACCGGGCGCGACGGCATCCACGGCGCCACCATGGCCTCGGCCGAGTTCTCCGACGACAGCGAGGCCAAGCGTCCGACCGTCCAGGTCGGCGATCCCTTCACCGAGAAGCTGCTGCTGGAAGCCTGCCTCGAGTTGATGGCGACCGACGCGATCGTGGCGATCCAGGACATGGGCGCGGCCGGGCTGACCTGCTCGTCGGTCGAGATGGCGGACAAGGGCGGGCTCGGCATCGAGCTCGACCTCGACGCGGTGCCGATGCGCGAGGCGGGCATGACGCCCTACGAGATCATGCTGTCGGAGAGCCAGGAGCGCATGCTGATGGTGCTGAAGCCCGGCACCGAGGCCGAGGCGCGCAAGGTGTTCGAGAAGTACGAGCTCGACTTCGCGATTGTGGGCAAGCTGACGACGACCGGGCGGCTGGTGCTGAAGCAGGGCGGGGCGGCCGTCGGCGACATGCCGGTGAAGCCGCTGGTCGAGCAGGCGCCGCAATACGACCGGCCCTATGTCGAAACGGCCAAGCCCGCCGCGATCGATCCGGCGTCGCTGCCCGCGGAGAAGGACCCGCTCGCCGCGCTGAAGAAGCTGATGGGCTCGCCCGATCTCGCCAGCAAGCGCTGGATCTGGGAGCAGTACGACCATCTGGTGCGCGGCGACACGGTGATCCGCCCGGGCGGCGACGCGGCCGTCGTGCGCATCGGCGACGGGCCGAAGGGGCTGGCCGTCACCTCCGACTGCACGCCGCGCTATTGCAAGGCCGAGCCGCGCGCCGGCGGGGCGCAGGCGGTGGCCGAGGCGTGGCGCAATCTCTGCGCGGTCGGCGCCCGGCCGCTCGCCGTCACCGACAACCTGAATTTCGGCAATCCCGAGAAGCCGCCGATCATGGGCCAGCTCGTGGGCTGCGTGCAGGGCATGGGCGAGGCCTGCCGCGCGCTCGACTTCCCGGTCGTGTCGGGCAACGTGTCGCTCTACAACGAGACCAACGGCGAGGCGATCCTGCCCACGCCGGTGATCGGCGCGGTCGGGCTTGTCGCCGACGTGGCCAAGGCCGTGACGATCGCACCGAAGAAGCCGGGCGAGAGCCTGGTACTGCTCGGCGAGACCAAGGGCTGGGTCGGCCAGTCGGTCTATTTGTGCGAAATCCAAGGGCGCGAGGACGGGGCGCCGCCGCCGGTCGACCTGGCGGCCGAGAAGCGCAACGGCGATCTCGTCCGCGCGCTGATCGGCCAAGGGGCGGTGTCGGCGTGCCACGATCTCGGCGATGGCGGGCTGCTGGTCGCGGCGGCCGAGATGGCGCTGGCCGCGGGTCGCGGCCTATCCCTGCAGCCGGGCCCGGCGGGCCTGCCCGCCGCCGCCTGGTGGTTCGGCGAGGACCAGGCCCGCTACCTGGTGGCGACGGCGGCGCCCGACCAGGTGCTGGCGGCGGCCAAGGCGGGGAGCGTGCCGGCCGTCCGGGTCGGCCAGGTGGGCGAAGCCGGCGATCGGGCCGCGTTGACACTGGCCGGGTCGGGAGCCATATCTTTGGCCGAGCTTCGCCGCGCCCACGAGGAATGGTTGCCGAACTACATGGCCGCGCCGGGGCCGAAGGGCTGAGGCAAAACCCCGACTGGAGTATGGATTTCAATGCCGATGAACGCCGGCGAGATCGAGCGGCTGATCAAGGAATGCCTGCCCGACGCCGAGGTCAGGATCGAGGATCTGCGCGGGGACGGCGACCATTACGCCGCGCATGTCGTCTCGGCCGCGTTCAAGGGCAAGAGCCGGGTGCAGCAGCACCAGATGGTCTACCAGGCGTTGAAGGGCCGGATGGGCGGCGAACTGCACGCCCTTGCGCTGCAAACCTCGCCGCCGCAGGATTGACCGCAACAAGCGGCCCCCGGGAACGGGCCGGTTCGCCAGAAAGGATGAAGTTTCTATGTCGGAAGAGGACATGTCGGTAGTCGATCGCATCAAGAGCGACATCAGCGAGAACGACGTCGTGCTCTATATGAAGGGCACGCCGATCTTCCCGCAGTGCGGATTCTCGGCCGCCGTTGTGGGCGTGCTGACGCATCTCGGCGTCAAGTTCAAGGGCATCAACATCCTCGAGGATCCCGAGCTGCGCCAGGGCATCA
>JADZDN010000106.1 GCA_020851015.1 Alphaproteobacteria bacterium
GATCGAATGTCGACGAGGCCGTCGCGGCGCCCGATCCGGCGCCGCCGATCCGGGCGGCGAAGTCCTCGTTGGAGTTGCCCGTGCCCGCGTTGGGACCGGGCAGGCCGGCGATCGCCGCCTCCACCGTCGCCGGCAGAGCTCCCGCGTCGAAGACGACCGTCGGGCTGGCGTGGGGATTGGCGGCATAGGCCGCGGCGTCCTGGGGCGGCGCCGCCAGCACCGGCGAGGGCTGGACCGCACCCTGCAAGGGCGCGGCCGAAGGATTGCCCGGAACCGGTGGCGCCGGAACCGGAGCGCCGGCGGGCGCCAGCGTCTGGGGCTGCGCCGAAGGAGCGGCAACCCGCTCCTCGCCGCTCTTGCGCGCGGCATCCATGCTCCACAGCGTCAGCGCCCCCAGCGCGGCGACGATGGCGAATCCCGCCACCAGCCCGAGGCTGTCGGCGCGCTTTCTCTGGCTGACCAGCGGAAGCACGTTGCGCGTGGCGAGATCGATGATCTGGGCGCCTGCGCCAGCTTCGCGCGGGTCCCGCTCACGCTCCTCGCTCGATCGTTCGCGAATGGTCGCATTGGGAGCCATCGATCAGTTCCTTTCCGGTGATGCGACATCCGGCAGCTGCGCCGCCATCGCCGATGGTGAGGGAGCAGCCGGCGCGGTTGCCGCGTTGGCGCCCTTGTCGTCGCGGCGGTTCTGGAGAACCGCATGCGCCTTGCCCGAACGCAGCGAGATCAGCCGGGGCACTTCGCCGATGACGATGGTATCGCCCCTGACCGCATAGTTGACGGGGCCCTCGACGCCCTGTTCGTTCTCGACCAGGATCGCGGGGATCGCCCGCTTGGCCGGCCAGATCAGATAGGTGGAATTGCCGTCGTCATAGATGCGCGACGGCATCAGTCCGGGATCGCCCTTGCTCGCCCAGGCGAAGTTGAGCATCGCCGGATCGGTTGGCGCCGCGGCGGGATCGCCCGAAAGGAGATCCTGTTCCAGCTCGTTCAGCGCCAGTTGCCGTTCCTCGCGCGCCTTGTCGGCGGCGAGCCTGTCTTCCTCGGGGTAGCTGAAGCGCAGCAGATAGACCGGCTTGGCCCTGGCCGATGCGACCAGATCGAAGAAGTAGGTATGCCGGTCCGTCACCACGGTCATGTTGGTGCGCGCGTCCGCTTCGAGCGGCTTGACGAACAGCAGGTTCGCCCGCTTGTTCGGCGTGATCTGCCACTTGGCCGAATCGCCCACGGCGACGTTCTCGATCTGCTCGTCCTCGGCGAAACCGATCGTCGCCTGGACCCCGAGACGGCCATCGATGCGCACCACCTGATCCTCGCCGAAGGGCCGCGTCACCAGCCTGTCGTCCGCCGCACCCGCCAGCAGCCCCTGCGGCGCGACGGCCACCATCGCCGCTATGGCGGCGGTCCAGCGATAAGGCTTCGTCACCGGACATTCTCCTTGCCCGCGCGTCCAACCATGACGCGCCCGCTGTCGTTGGAAGCGGCGCGGAAGCGGCTGCCTATTCCCTGGACCCGGCCGTCGCGGGCCGGACCTGCCGGCTCGATGCCGCCGCCGATGACAAGGGTTGTCGCCCGCCGGCGAACAGAAGAACCGGACAACTCCCCGCCGCCGCCGCCCGGCCGCGCCTCGTCCGGGGCCGGCAAGGCGCTCGCGGCAAGCGGCTCCCTGGCGGCGGGAGAGGACGCCGTCGCGGCCGAGGGAATGGCCTGGCCGATGGTCCCCGCGCTCCGGCCGGCCGCCTCGATCCGCTCGCTCGCCGAGGGGGCAAGGCCGAAGACCCGCCAGCCCGACACCATCGTCGCGACGACCTTCATGATCATCGCCATCAGCGCGACATGCACGGCCGCGAGGAGGAACAGCGCCAGCGCCGCGCGCCCGCTGATCTCGCCCAGCGCGGCGCCCTGCACCAGCGCGGATATCACCGGCACCAGCAGTTCCAGCGTTATCGATCCCCCCAGCACCACGAAAAGCGGCGCCAGCGCCGTCAGCGCCACGCCCCTCAGCCAGCCCGCGGTCAGGCCGCGCGTGCCGGCGAACAGGCCCAGCACCACGAACACCGGCCCCACCGCCATCAGGACCGCAAGCGCGATCCGCGCTGTCAGCAGAACGCCCACGGTGCCAAGCAGCAACAGGAGCGCGCCAAGCCACATGACGTCGGCCGGCTGAAACATGCCCGCGCTCGAAGAAGGCGGGGCGGCGCCCTCGGCGCCCGCCGCGGCGCGCGCCTGTTCGCCCGCATCGGCGATGGCGGCGAACACGATGTCGATACGGTCGGCGAAGATCAGGCTGGCCTGGCCCCGGCCCGATCCGGTCAGCACGGAAGCGATCCAGTCGGGCCCCGCCACGGCGAGGTTCCACAGCACCTGGCTGTAGGCGGCCCAGCTTGTCGCGAAAGTCAGCACCAGCCCCAGCGTGATCATGCGCGGAACCAGCGAGGAGACGCCAAGGCCTGTCCTGCCGGTGAGCAGCATGATCGCGAAGCAGGCGATGTACAGTGTCAGGCAGATGGTCAGCGCGGGCAACAACGCGCCCTCGAAACCGAACAGCCGGCCAAAGGCGCTGGCGGTCATCTCGCCCGCCATGCAATCGACGGCGCGCAGCGCCGGCGCAACTCCGGCCGCAGCCGATTCCAGCAGCGCGGTGCAGACGCTCATCGCCGGTTCCTCATTCCGCGGCTTCCTTCCAGACCGCGCCCTCAAACTCGTCGGGCGTTTCCCCCGGCCATGGCGCGCCGGTGAGGTGCTGGAACCAGTGCCGCGGGTGATCGCCGTGCGCCTCGCGCAGCTGGTCGAGCCTGCGCACGGTCGCCTCGCGGCCCGATAGCACGCTCAGCACCTCGGGCATGCCCGAAAGGTCTAGTCGCACCACGACCGACGCATCGGCCTGGCGGATGAGGAAGCAGCGGCTGTGCGCGGGCAGCGTGCGGATCACGTCGAGCTCGTGGCGGGTCAGCCCGAAGCCGGCGCAGTAGTCCTCGGCCCGCGCCCGCGCGTTGGGGGTGAAGATCATCGTCGCGGTCTGCTCGACCAGCGCCGGGCCGATCCGCGAATCGAGCGCGTCCCTCGCGCTCTGCGTCGCGAAGCCAACCAGCGCGTTCCTCTTGCGCAGAGTCTTGAGCCAGTCGCGGATGCGGTGCGAGAACACCTCGTCGTCGAGCGCCTTCCAGCCCTCGTCGATCAGGATCATCGCAGGCTCGCCGTCCAGCCGCTCCTCGATCCGGTGGAACAGATACATCATCACCGGCGTCCGCAGGCGCGGGCTTTCCAGCAGCGCCGTCATGTCGAAGCCGATCACGCGCGCGGAAAGGTCCAGCCGGTCGCTGGCGTTGTCGAACAGCCAGCCATGCTCTCCGCCACCGGCCGGTCCATCGGCGATCCATGCGTCGAGGCGGCCCGCGAGGTCGCCCGGTTCGGGACGCCTTGAACCGGCGA
>JADZDN010000107.1 GCA_020851015.1 Alphaproteobacteria bacterium
TCCTGCAGGAACTTCATCGCCACGCGCGAGGCGTCGGCGATGGTCTGCAGGTCGCCCTTGCCCTCGATCGCGAAGCCGGCGGCCGGCTTGCCGGTCTTCTTCTTGATCCCCTCCACCACGCGCCCGGTCCAGCTCGGCTCGATGCCGATCACCACCACCGCCGCGACGTTGGGCGATGCGCCGGTGCCGATCAGCGTGCGGAAATGCAGCTCGAGGTCCTCGCCGAACTGCAGGCGGCCGTAGGCGTGCGGCAGGGCAAGCGTGCCCTTGATGTTGTTCGCCACCGCCTCGCAGGCCGCGTTCGACAGGTCGTCGAGCGGCAGGATGATGACGTGGTTGCGGACCCCGACGCGCCCGTTCTCGCGCCGGTAGCCCAGGAAGCTCATGTCCCGCTTCTTCGCGATGTTCGCCATGGCGATCTCTCCCACCCTACCAGCGCTTGGTCTTCATGTTCTGGGTATGCACGTGGCCGCCCTCGCCGATCTCGGCGACGGTCCGGCCGATGTCGTGGCCGTATTTCAGCACCGTCGCGCCCTTCTTCAGCGGCTTCAGCGCCACCTTGTGGCCGAGCGGTATGTCGCTAGCGGCCTTCACCTTGATCGTGCCGTCGCCCTCCATCACCCAGCCGGTGAGGGTCTGGCCCTTCTTCACGCCCTCCTCCGCGACGATCACGCCGACCGTGTCGGCCTTGTCGTGGACGATGAAATGGGTGGTCGCCATCGGACTCTTTCCTCCGCTCCGGACCTGCATCTGTTGTGCGGGCGGCAACCATGCCCCAGCGCGGACGCAAGCGTCAACGCGCCTGCCGGCGGCGGGCTTCAGCGCGGCCGCGGCTGCTACTCCGCCGCGGCCTTGGTCGCTTCCGGCCGGACCAGCTTCAGGCCCGGCCATTGGGCGTCGCGCACGCGCTCGTATTGCGGCGGATAGAAGGTTTTGGCGCCCAGGCGCTGGGCGGCATGCCAGACCCAGCGCGGGTTGTCGAGAAAGGCGCGCGCCAGGGCGACCATGTCGGCCTTGCCGGACGCGACGATCTGCTCGGCATGGGCCGGATCGACGATCAGGCCGACGGCGCGCGTGGCGATGCCGGCCTCGGCGCGGATGCGCTCGGCCAGCGGCAGCTGGTAGCCCGGCGCCACCGGCACCTTGATGGCCGACGAGACGCCGCCCGAGGAGGCGCAGACGAAGTCGAGGCCGATCGCCTTCAGCTCGCGCGCCAGCACCACCGAATCCTCGATCGTCCAGCCCTGCTCGTGCCAGTCGGTCGCCGACAGGCGCGCGCCCAGCGCGACCGAGTTGGGCAGCGCGGCGCGCACCGCGCGCGCCACCGACAGCGGGAAGCGCATGCGGTTCTCGCGCGGCCCGCCGTACGGGTCGGTGCGGCGGTTGGAAATCGGCGACAGGATGTTGTGCAGCAGATAGCCGTGCGCCATGTGCAGCTCGACCACCTCGAACCCGATCCGCTGGGCGCGGAGCGCGGCGGCGACGAAGGCGTCGCGGATGCGGCCGAACCCGGCCTCGTCGAGCGCGTCGGGCGTGTGCCAGCCCTGGTCGAACGGGATGGCAGACGCCGCGACCGTCGGCCAGGGGTCCTGGCGCGCCTCCAGCGCCCTGCCGCCTTCCCAGGGCCGCTGGGCCGAAGCCTTGCGGCCGGCATGGCCGATCTGGATACCGAAGCGCGCCGGTCCGGCGACGCGCCGCGCGGCGTCCAGGCAGCGCTTGGCCGCGTCCTCGTTCGAATCCGAATAGAGGCCAAGGCAGCCATGGGTGATCCGCCCGTGGCGCTCCACGGCCGTGGCCTCGACCATGAACAGCCCGGCGCCGGAATAGGCGTACTGCATCCAGTGCTGGAGGTGCCAATCGCTGGCCGAGCCGTCATCGGCGCTGTACTGGCACATCGGCGCGACGACGATGCGGTTGGGCAGGCGCACCGGGCCAAGGTCGAACGGGGTGAACAGCTTGCTGGTCATGCGGACGGCTCCTTGATGGCTGGTCTATTGTTAGCTTCCCGTTCCGGCCGGGGCCAGCTACCGCGCCGCATCCGGCCAATGCGTTGAACGCCGCCCAGGAACCGGGTCAAATGCCCGCCCGGCGAATGTCATTGACGGATCGCGGAGGCGACTGTCATAGAATCGTCATATACTTGGCCGCCGGACACGGCGACGCTGGAAGGAGCAGGATGACCGACGCGAGCGCAGTGTCGCGACGCCAATTGGCGGCGGTGGCGATCGCCCGACAGGCAGGAGAGCTGATGCGCCGGCTGTTCGTCGACCGCGCGGGCATCGAGCTGTCCTTCAAGGGCCCACAGGACTACCTTACCCAGGCCGACGCTGCGGTCGAGCGGCTGGTGCGCGGGCGCCTGGCCGAAGCGTTTCCCGAGGACCAGTTCTATGGCGAGGAAACCGGTGGCAGCTTCGGCGATTCCGTGTGGGTGGTCGATCCGATCGACGGCACCGCCAACTTCGCGCGCGGGATTCCCCATTTCTGCGTGTCGATCGCCTATGCGCGCGAACAGATGCCGACGATCGGCGTGATCTACAACCCGATGACCGACGAGATGTTCGAGGCCTGCCGCGGCCATGGCGCGCATTTCAATGGCAAGCGCATGAAGGCGAGCACCGCGACGGACCTCAAATTCAGCCAGGTCGAACTCGGCTGGTCGTCGCGCCGTCCGGCATCGGACTACGGGCAGATGCTGCGCCGCGTGCTGGACGCCGGCGCCAGCTTTCGCCGCGCCGGATCGGGCGCGCTGGGCGTCGCCTATGTCGCGGACGGGCGCAGCGACGGGTACGCCGAGCTGCACATCAATTCCTGGGACTGCCTGGCCGGCATCGTCATGGTCACAGAGGCCGGCGGCTGGGTGAACGACTTCCTGGCGGGGGACGGCATGGCCAAGGGCAATCCGATCCTGGCCACCGCGCCCGGCCTGCGCGACGCGATGGTGCAAGCGACCGGGATCGGAACCGTGATGGCCTAGGGGACGGACGCAACGCGCCGACCGCACAACGCGGCGGCGATATTTTCGGGAGGAAGCCCATGACATCGACAAAACCGCTACGCATCGCCGGCCTGGCCCTGGCCGGCGCCATCGACCTGCTGCTGCCCGGCGCGGCACGCGCCCAGGGCGATCTGGTAGTCTACTGCACGGTGCAGGAGGAATGGTGCCGCGCCATGGTCTCGGCCTTCGAGAAGAAGACCGGGATCAAGGTGGCGATGACGCGCAAGAGCTCGGGCGAGCTCTATGCCCAGATCAAGGCCGAAGCCGCCAATCCCAAGGGCGACATCTGGTGGGGCGGCACCGGCGACCCGCATCTGCAGGCGGCCGAGGAAGGGCTTTCCCTCGAGTACACCTCGCCGATGAACAAGGACCTGCATCCCTGGGCGATCAAGCAGTGGGAGCAGTCGAAGAAGCGCACGATCGGCGTCTATGCCGGCGCGCTGGGCTACGGCTACAACACCAAGCAGATCGCCGAGAAGAAGATGGCCGAGCCGAAATGCTGGTCGGACCTGCTGGACCCAAAACTGAAGGACGAGGTGCAGGTGGCCGACCCGAACTCCTCGGGCACGTCTTACACGATGCTGGCGACGATGGTGCAGCTCCTGGGCGAGGACAAGGGATTCGACTACATGAAGAAGCTGCACAAGAACATCAACCAGTACACCA
>JADZDN010000108.1 GCA_020851015.1 Alphaproteobacteria bacterium
AAGGGCATCACCAGCCCGTTGCGCGACCGCACCGCCAAGGACATCGACTTCATCGTCGTGCGCGAGAACAACGAGGGCGAGTATTCCGAGATCGGCGGGCGGCTGGGCCGCGGCACCGAGCAGGAGATGGCGATCCAGGAATCGATCTTCACCCGCCGCGGCGTCGACCGCATCCTGCGCTACGCCTTCGAGCTGGCGCGCAAGCGCCCGCGCAAGAAGCTGACCTCGGCCACCAAGTCGAACGGCATCATCCACACCATGCCGTTCTGGGACGAGCGGGTGAAGGCCGTGGCGGCCGACTATCCCGACGTGAAGGTCGACCAGTACCACATCGACATATTGACCGCGAATTTCGTGCTGCATCCCGACTGGTTCGACGTGGTGGTGGGATCGAACCTGTTCGGCGACATCCTGTCCGACCTGGGACCGGCCTGCGCCGGCACGATCGCGATCGCGCCCTCGGCCAACCTCAACCCCGAGCGCGAGTACCCCTCGATGTTCGAGCCGGTGCACGGCAGCGCGCCGGACATCGCGGGCCAAGGCATCGCCAACCCGATCGGCCAGATCTGGTCGGCGGCGATGATGCTCGAGCACCTGGGCCACGCGGACGCCGCGCGCGCCATCGAAGCGGCGATCGAAAAGGCGATCGAGGATCCCCGGGCCCGCACCCGCGACATGGGCGGCAAGGCCACGACGGTCGAGCTCGGCAAGCGCATCGCGGCGGCGGTGGGGGGCTAACGCCTCGGATTCCGGCGCGACGGCACGGGTTTGCCAGGCCGTTCGGGCCCGAGCAGTTCCAGCAAGTCGGGTCGCTGCAGCAGGCGGACCAGCGCTTGCGTGACTTGGTCCTGCAGCGCGCGCGGCGCAGTGCCGCGAATGCCGCGATCCGGCCGGTGGAGGTCCGGGAAGAACCGCTCGTCGATCGGCATATAGGCGACGCGGCGCGCATCAATCGCGAACGTGCTCTGTCCCAGGTTTTGCGCGGCCGATCCCGCAACCGGGACCAGGCCGGGCGGTCGGGCGCGGTCACGCGGCCAAAGCCTCGTCGTCGTATAGAGCGTGGCGCAAACCAGCAGCCTGTCGCCCTTGCGCAAAATGTCGACCACGTAGGCGATGTCGCGCTCGGGACCGGGATCGGACGGGGTTTCGCGAAACGGAAAATTGCACCAGACGAACTGGCCGGGAAGGAATGGCGGCGTCGCGGTCAATAGCCGCCCTTGTCCAGGATGGCCGCATGCAGCTTGCGGCGCAGCCGCCTCCTCTTGGCGGACTCGCCGGGCAACGGCGCCGGCGCGTAGGAGCGGATATCCGGCGGCGCGATCACCTCCAACGACGCATCCTCTGCGGTCAGCCGCAGTTCGCGCCGCAGCACGGTTTCGATATAGTTGGTGAGCGTGCGATTCTCGGTACGCGCCCGTTTCTTCGCGGCGTCCAGGACGCCGGGGTTCATTCGTATGGTCATCGATTCGCGCATCGTATCGCATTGTATGTACAATGTGATCGAACGTCAACACGCCCGTACCTGAGGGGTCGCCATGACAAGAGTATTCGCCGCCGGCCAGCATTTCTTCGAGGACTTCGCCGTGGGCGACCAGTTCGTCACCGCGGGCGCGACCTTGAGCGAGGGGCAGATCCTCGAGTTTGGCCTGGCCTGGGACCCGCAGCCCTTCCACACCGATGTCGAGGCGGCCCGCGCGTCGATCTTCGGGGGCCTTGTGGCGAGCGGCTTCCAGACCCTGGCGCTGAGCTGTCGCCTGATCATGTCCTGCGGCGTCATCAACGCCTGCAACCTGGGCGGGCCGGCGCTCGACGAAATACGCTTTCCGCGTCCGGTCAAGCCGGGCGACACGCTGACGGTGACGGCCACCTTCGAATCGCTGCGCGCCTCGGCCTCCAGGCCCGACCGCGGCATCGCCAAGATCCGCTACGTCACGCGCAACCAGCGCGGCGAAGAGGTCCTGTCGGTGCTAATCACCCACATGCTCAGGCGGCGGGCAATGGGCTGATATATCGAATCCTTTCGCATTTGACGCAGTGCAGCAAAGACCATAGCATCGCAGCCCCGATGCGCGCGGCGGAGTTTCGGCGCACCGGGCCGGTCCTCATGGTTCGACAGGCTCACCATGAGGACCTCATCCTGAGCTTGTCGAAGGATGGGGTCCGTCCGCGACAGCCGCGGTCGCGACCCCAAGGAGCGCCGCCCATGAAACCGACCGCCCGACCCGCGCGCCCGCAGTTCTCCTCCGGCCCCTGCGCGAAGCGGCCGGGCTGGTCGCTGGCCGTGTTGGAGAAGGCGCTGGTCGGGCGCTCGCACCGCTCCAAGCCGGGCAAGGCCGCGATCAACGAGGTGGTCGCGCGCAGCCGCGCGATCCTGGGCATGCCGGCGGATTGGAAGCTCGCGATCGTGCCGGCCTCGGATACCGGCGCCATGGAGATGGCGATGTGGACCATGCTCGGCGCGCGCGGCGTCGACATGCTGGCCTGGGAGAGCTTCGGCCAGGGCTGGATCACGGACGCGACCAAGCAGCTCAAGCTCGCCGACGTGCGGGTGATCGACGCGCCCTATGGAAGCCTGCCGGACCTTGCCAAGGTCGATACCGACCGCGACGTGGTGTTCACCTGGAACGGCACCACCTCGGGCGTGCGCGTGCCGGACGGGTCGTGGATCAAGCCCGATCGGCAGGGCCTGACGATCGCCGACGCCACCTCGGCCGCCTTTGCCATGGATCTGCCCTGGGACAAGCTCGATGTGGTCACCTGGTCCTGGCAGAAGGTGCTGGGCGGCGAGGCGGCGCATGGCATGCTGGCGGTCGGCCCGCGCGCCGTCGCGCGGCTGGAAAGCTTCGTCCCGCCGCGGCCCCTGCCGAAGCTGTTCCGCCTGACCTCGGGCGGCAAGTTCTCGGCCGCCATCTTCGAGGGCGAGACCATCAACACGCCCTCGATGCTCTGCGTGGAGGACGCGCTGGACGGGTTGCGCTGGGCCGAGAGCGTCGGCGGCCTCAAGGGCCTGATCGCGCGCACCTCGGCCAATGCCGCGGCGCTCGACGCCTGGGTCAAGCGCACGCCCTGGGCCGGATACCTGGCGGAGGAGGCGCGTTACCGCTCGCCGACCTCGGTCTGCGTCAGGATCGTCGACCCGGCGGTGCAGGCGCTCGATGCCAAGGCGCAGCAGGATTTCGTCAAGCGCCTGGCCGGGCTGCTCGAGGCCGAAGGCGTCGCCTACGACGTCGCGGGGCATCGCGACGCGCCGGCGAACCTGCGCATCTGGTGCGGCGCGACGGTCGAGAAGGCCGATATCGAGGCGCTGGCGCCCTGGCTCGACTGGGCCTGGGGCGAGGTTCAGGCGACGAGGCGGGCGGCATGAGCGCGATCCCGATGTCCAACAGCGCGCCGCGCGTGCTGATCGCCGACGCGCTGAGCCCGCGCGCGATGGAGATCTTCCGCGAGCGCGGGGTCAGCGCCGAGGAGGCGGTCGGCCTGAAGCCCGACGCGCTGATGGCGAAGATCAAGGACTTCGACGGGCTGGCGATCCGCTCGGCGACCAAGGTGACCGCTGAGGTGCTGGCCGCCGCGCCGCGGCTGCGTGTGGTCGGCCGGGCCGGCATCGGCGTCGACAACGTCGACGTGCCGGCCGCCACCCAGCGCGGCGTGGTGGTGATGAACACGCCGTTCGGCAACTC
>JADZDN010000109.1 GCA_020851015.1 Alphaproteobacteria bacterium
GCGGCAAGTCGACCCTGCTGCGCATCGTCGCCGGGCTCGACCGGCCGAGCTCGGGCCGCGTGCTGCTGGACGGCAAGCCGGTCACCGGGCCGGGGCGGGACCGCGGCATGGTGTTCCAGTCCTACACGCTGTTTCCCTGGCTCAGCGTCGCCGACAACATCGCCTTCGGCCCGCGCGAGCGCGGCGTGCCGAAGGCCGAGCAGGACGCGCTGGTCCAACGCTATGTCGAACGGGTCGGCCTGAAAGGCTTCGAGCGCCACTATCCTAAGATGCTGTCGGGCGGCATGCAGCAGCGCACGGCGCTGGCCCGCGCGCTCGCCAACGATCCGGCGATCCTGCTGCTGGACGAGCCGTTCGGCGCGCTCGACAACCAGACGCGCTCGCTGATGCAGGAGCTGCTGCTCGGCATCTGGGAGGCCGACCGCAAGACCGTGCTGTTCGTGACGCACGACATCGAGGAGGCGATCTTCATGGCCAACCGCGTGGCGGTGATGTCGGCGCGGCCCGGGCGCATCAAGACCGACCTCAAAATCGATCTGCCGCATCCCCGCCACTACACGATCAAGACCACGCCCGAGTTCGCCGCCTACAAGGCACGGCTGACCGAGGAAATCCGCGAGGAATCCATCCGCGCGGCGGCGATGGTGCCGTGAATCGCCGGCGTTCCTCATCCTTCGAGACGGGCTTCGCCCTCCTCAGGATGACGCGGTATAGTTGGCGCTGAACTTGCTTCATTTCTCGTCACCCTGAGGAGGCCCCCGGGGCCGTCTCGAAGGGTGACGAGAAATGCATCACCGGAGCCGGACACGACATGATCGACGCCGCCCGCCTCTTCGACCCCCAGACCTACGCCGCCGTGCGCCGGCCGCTGACGGAAGCCGAGACCTGGCCGTCCGACTGCTACGTCTCGCCCGCGTTCCACCAGCGCGAGATCGAGCGCATTTTCCGCCCGCGTTGGCGCTTCGTCGGGCGGGCGGACGAGATTGCGGCGCCGGGCGCCTATCGGACGGTCGAGACCTTCGCCGGGCCAGTGCTCGTCGTGCGTGGCCGCGACGGGGTGCTGCGCGCCTTCCTCAACTCCTGCCGGCATCGCGGGGCGCAATTGCTGGAGGGGCAGGGTGAATGCGCCTCGGCCATCGTCTGCCCCTACCACGCCTGGAAGTTCGACCTTGACGGTCGGCTGCTGGGCGCGCCGGCGATGGAGAAGTCGAAGGATTTCGACCGCGGCAAGAACGGGCTGATCCCCGTGCGGCTGGAAAGCTGGGGCGGGTTCGTGTTCGTCAACCCGAACCCCGATGCGCCGCCGCTGCTGCAGGCCTGGGGCGACCTGCCGGAGGTGCTCGGCCCCTACCGCTTCGAGGAGATGATCTGCGTCCGGCGCATCGAGTTCGACATCGCCTGCAACTGGAAGCTCGTGACCGAGAACGCGATGGAGGAGTACCACACCGGCACGGTGCACAAGGTCAGCCTGGGCCAGCAGCACGGCGAGTCGGTCGCGACGCGCGGCGAATGGGACGCGCTCTACATCAAGCAGGACACGACCATCGCGCTGATGACCGGCGAGACGTCGAGCCTGCCCTTCATCGCCGGCCTGCCGGACAAGCACCGGCACGGCACCTATTTCACCATGATCTATCCGTCGTTGCAGTTCGCCTGCACCCAGGACTGCATGTGGTGGCTGGATTTCCAGCCCCTAGGGCCCGAGCGCACCAAGGTCTCGGTGGGCTTCTGCTTTCCGCGCACCACCGTCGCGCGGCAGGATTTCGCGAGCCAGGTCCAGCGCTACTACGCGCGCTGGGAAACCTCGATTGGCGAGGACAACGGCATTGGCGAGGTGCAGCAGAAGGGCCTGCGCGCGCTTGGCCGCCCGGCCGGACGTCTGTCGTGGAAGGAGCACCACGTGCACAAGCTCGCCAACTGGGTGCTCGACCAGGTGCTCGACCGGCCGGCGCCTGTACGCCGCGCGGCGGAATAGCGCAACATTCTTGCGCCGCGTCGCTCGCGCGTGCATAGGGGTGTGTGACCTGCATCACTGATCGCGCGGATCGGGCGCTACCAGACTGTTCGAGCACCCCTCGGCCGGCGCGGCTTGACCCTATTGCCATGAACCTGCGATCGCTCGTAGTCATTGCGGCACTTCTTGTTGCGCCGGGCGTCGCCTCCGCGCAGGCCCCGTCGTTCGACGGCACCTGGTCCGGCAGGTCGACCCGCGCCACCGGCTGCGCCGCGCTGCGCTACGACATGTCGTTTTCGGTCCGCAACGGAGCGATCGAAGGCTCCGTCGTCGGCGGCATCAGGAAGGTGCCGATGCAGAGCCATGTCACCCCGACGGGCACGATGGCCTCGGGCACGGTGCTGTTCGCGGGACCGCCGGCGGGCACAGTTTCCGGCAAATTGTCGGGCGATGCCGGCGAGATCACGGTGGAGCACAAGGGCTGCTGGATCAGGTTCGCGGTCAACCGCACCGAGGCCGCTGCGCCGCCGCGTGAGGCAAAGGCGCCGCCGGCCGACGATGCCGCGAAGAAGGCCGAGGAGGCGCAGCGCCAGCAGGCCGCCCAGGAAACCGAGCGCCAGCGGCTCCGGGCCGAGGAAACCGCGCGGCAAAAGCAGCTCGCCGATGCCAAGGCGCGCGAGGAAGCCCAGCGCCAGAAGCAGCTCGCGGACGCCAAGGCCAAGGAGGAGGCGGCCAGGCAGAAGCAGCTCGCCGAAGCCAAGGCGAAAGAGGACGCCGAGCGCAGGACCAAGGCGGACGAAGCCGCGCGCCAGAAGGCGCAGCGGCTTGCCGAGGCCAAGGCCCGGGACGAGCAGGAACGCAAGGCGCGCGATGAAGCCGCGCGCAACGCGGCGCCGGACGATCTGACGATCGAGCTCGCGTTCTGGGACACGATCAAGTCGAGCACCGCGCCGGGCGACTACCAAGCCTATCTGCGGACCTACCCGAAGGGAAAGTTCGTCGCCCTGGCGCAGATGCGTGTCCAGCAGTTCGGTCAGGTCGCGGCCGCGCGCCCGGCCGATGCGCCCCCCAAGCCGCCAGCGGCGCGGCCGGAAATGACGATCGACTTCGGCAAGTTCCACGCGCTGGTGATCGGCAACAACGACTACGGCGGCCTGCCCGCCCTGCGAACGGCGATCGGCGACGCCATGGCGGTGGGCGCCCTGCTGAGCGATGCCTACGGGTTCGAGGTGCGCCTGCTGCAGAACGCGACGCGCGGCCAGATCCTGGGCGCCCTCGCGGACCTGCGCGGCACGCTGGGCGAGAACGACAACCTGCTGATCTATTACGCGGGCCACGGCTACCTGGACCAGGCGGCGGAGCAGGGCTACTGGCTGCCGATCGACGCGGAACGGAACAATCCCGGCAACTGGATCGCCAACAGCGACCTGACCGCCCAGGTCCGCGCGATGAAGGCGCGGCATGTCATGGTGGTGGCCGATTCCTGCTACTCCGGCACGCTGGTGCGCGGCATCTCAGTCTCGATTCCGCCGGGCGACCGCCGCGTCGACTGGCTGAAGCGCCTGTCCGTCAAGCGCGCCCGCACGGTACTGGCGTCGGGCGGTGTCGAGCCGGTGCTGGACGGCGGCGGTGGCGGGCACTCCGTCTTCGCCAAGGCGTTCATGGATGCGCTGATGGAGAACGACTCGGTGCTGGACGGCCAGAGCCTGTTCGTCAAGCTGCGTCGGCCCGTCGTCGTCAATTCCAGCCAGGTGCCGGAATACGCGGACATTCGCCAGGCCGGCCACGACGGCGGCGACTTCCTGTTCGTACGCCGCAAATAGGGTTCAGGCCGCCAGCCGCCGGATGGTTGCGCGATAGGCCGCCGCGATGCGCTCGCGGTCGCGATGCTTGCCGTCGCGCACCACCCACGCGCCGCCGACCATGACATGCCGGACCACCGGCGCATTGCCGGCGAAGACGTAGGAATCGACCAGCCGCTCGCCTTCGCGCCCGACCAGCAGGGGATGCTCGGCGTCCAGCACGACCAGATCGGCGCGCCTTCCCTGGCCGATGGCGCCGATCGGCCGGGCGCAGGCCTGGGCGCCGCCGAGCAGCGCGCGGGCGTGCAGCCCCGCGCCGGTTGCCGCCCCGGTGGCGCCGGCCCAACCCTGCGGCGCCACGTTGCGCCGCCGCGCGACCAGGCGCTGGCCGTATTCCAGCCAGCGCAGCTCCTCCACCGGGCTGACGGAGATATGGCTGTCCGAGCCGACGCCGAACCGGCCGCTGGCGCCCAGGTAGGACACCAGGGGGAACACCCCGTCGCCCAGGTTGGCCTCCGTGGTCGGGCACAGCCCCACCACCGCGCCGGTCGCGGCCAAGCCGGTCGTCTCGCCCGTCGTCATGTGGGTGGCGTGCACCAGGCACCAGCGCGGCCCGACTGGGGCGTGCTGCAGCAGCCAGTCGACGGGCCGCAGCGCCGACCAGGCCAGGCAGTCCTCGACCTCCTTGGTCTGCTCGGCGATGTGGATGTGGATCGGCGCATCGGGGTCCATGCCCTCCAGCCCCACCACCGCGTCGCGCAGCGCCTCGGGCGGCACGGCGCGCAGCGAGTGGGGCGCGATGCCGACGCGGAGCTGCGGATCCTCGCGGTGGGCGCCGGCCAAAATTTCGACCAACCGCAGGTAGCCGTCGACCGAATGCAGGAAGCGCCGCTGGCCTTCGCCCGCGGGCTTGCCGCCGAATCCGCCGGCTGCATAGAGGACCGGCAGCAGGGTCAGCCCGATGCCGGTTTCCTGCGCCGCGCGGATCAGCGCGCGCGACATTTCGGCGCGGTCGCCATAGGAGCGTCCGTCCGGGTCGTGGTGGAGGTATTGGAACTCGGCGACGGCGGTGAATCCCGCCTCGAGCATCTCGCAATAGAGCTGGCGCGCGACGGCAAAAAGGTCGTCCGGGGTCAGCCGGGCGACGAAGCGATACATGACCTCGCGCCAGGTCCAGAAGCTGTCCTCGGTTCCGCCGCCCCCCGCGGTCTCGCTGAGCCCGGCCATGGCGCGCTGAAAAGCGTGGCTATGCAGGTTCGGCATGCCGGGGAGGACGGCACCGTCGATCCGCTCGGCGCCGTTCGCGCGGCCGTCGGCCGTGACGACCGCGATATTGCCGCCATGGTCCAGCTCCAGCCGCACGTTCCGTGCCCAGCCGCTGGGCAACAAGGCGCTGGCGAGGTTGAGCGTATTCATTTGCGGCCGGGTCCCGGGGATGAAAGAATCCGCCGATCGCGGGCAGACCGATGCGGCGGATGCGGAATGGAGGGTGATGGTGCGTTGGGATTCGCTTTGGGTCAACGTGTCGGCGGCGACCATGGCGCCGGGGGCGGGCGCGGATGCCTATGGGGGCATTCCGGACGCCGCCATCGCCGTGGCGAGCGGCAAGATCGCCTGGATCGGGCCGCGCGCCGAGCTGCCGGCCGAGGAAGCCCGCTCGACCCGCCACGTTCATGACTGCGGCGGCGCCTGGATCACTCCGGGGCTGATCGACTGCCACACCCACCTGGTGTTCGGCGGCGACCGCGCCGGGGAGTTCGAGCTGCGTCTGGGCGGCGCCAGCTACGAGGAGATCGCGCGGGCCGGGGGCGGCATCCGCTCGACCGTGGCCGCCACCCGCGCCGTGGGCGAGGACGGGCTGTTCGCCGCCGCCGTGCCGCGCCTGCGCCGGCTCTTGGGCGAAGGCGTCACCACGGTCGAGATCAAGTCCGGTTACGGGCTCGATACCGCCAACGAGATGAAGATGCTGCGCGTCGCGCGGCGGCTGGGGCGCGAATTGCCGGTGGACGTCGCGACGACCTTCCTGGGCGCCCACGCGCTGCCGCCGGAATACCAGGGCCGCCAGGGCGCCTATGTCGACCTCGTCTGCGAGGAGATGCTGCCCCGCATCGCCGCCGACAAGCTGGCCGACGCCACCGATGCGTTCTGCGAGAAGATCGCCTTCACGCCCGCCGAGACCGAGCGGGTGTTCGCCGCGTCGGAACGCGCCGGCATCCCGGTCAAGCTGCACGCCGACCAGCTTTCCGATCTCGGCGGCGCGGCGCTGGCCGCGCGGCACAAGGCCCTGTCGGCCGACCACCTGGAATATACCGCGGAGGAAGGCGCGGCGGCGATGGCAAAGGCGGGGACGGTCGCGGTGCTCCTGCCGGGCGCCTTCTTCGTGCTGCGCGAGACCAAGTTGCCGCCGGTCGCGGCGCTGCGCCGGCACGGCGTGCCGATCGCGATCGCCAGCGACTGCAACCCGGGCTCGTCGCCCGCCCTGTCGCTGCTGCTGATGCTCAACATGGCCTGCACGCTGTTCCGCCTGACCCCGGCCGAGTCGCTGGCCGGGGTGACGCGCAATGCCGCGCGTGCGCTCGGAATGGCCGACCGCGGTACGCTGGAGGTCGGCAAGCGCGCCGACCTGGCGCTGTGGCGCATCGGGCGTCCCGCCGAGCTGGCCTATTGGCTGGGCGGCAATCCCTGCATCGGCGTCGTGCGCCGCGGCGAGGAAGTGGCGATGGCGGAGGCCGCCTGATGGCCGGTTCGGGCGCGATGCCGGACTTCCTGTTCACGCCGGGCGAAACGCCGCTGTTGGTCAGCGCGCCGCATGTCGGTACGCATATCCCGGCGAGCCTGGCGGAGACGATGACGCCCGCGGCGCTCGAGGTGCCGGACACCGACTGGCACATGGACCGGCTCTACGGGTTCGCGCGCGCGATGGGCGCGGGCATGCTGCTGGCGACGCATTCCCGCTATGTCGTCGACCTGAACCGCGATCCCGCCGGCAAGCCGCTCTATCCCGGGGCCGACAACACCGAGGTCTGCCCCACCGCCCGCTTCGACCGCGCGCCGATCTACAGGGACGGCCAGGCCCCGGACGCCGGCGCGGTCGCGCGGCGGGTCGATCGCTACTGGCGGCCCTATCACGACGTGCTGGATGCGGAGCTCAGGCGCCTCAAGCGCCGCTTCGGCGTGGCGCTGCTGTTCGACGCCCATTCCATCCTCAGCCGCGTGCCGCGCTTCTTCGAGGGCAGGCTGCCCGACCTGAACCTCGGCACGGGCTCGGGCAGCAGCGCCGATCCCCGCCTGATCGAGAAGCTGGGCGACGTGCTGCGCGGCCGCAACGATTTCAGCCATGTCGTCGACGGGCGGTTCAAGGGCGGCTACATCACGCGGCACTACGGCCGCCCGGCCGAGGGCTGCCACGCCGCGCAGCTCGAGATGGCGCTGTCGGCCTACATGGAGGAGACGCCGCCCTGGGCCTGGCGCCCCGAGCAGGCCATGCGCGTCCAGCAGGTCCTGCGCGGACTGTTGCAAGCCATGCTCGACTGGGCGGAGGCGGCAAAGCGATGATGCGGCGCCGCGTCGCCGCGATCCTGTTCCTGGCCGTTGGGGCGCTGTCCGCGCGCGCGGCCGCGCAGGAGGCGATCTACGGCGATTTCGGCATCGCGCTCGGCCAGCCCTTCGACCAGCGCATGGCGCAGGGCACGGTGATGCTGGCCGGCAATGTCGAGGCGCAGCGCTTCCAGCCCTCCTACCCGCTCTATCTCTTCCGCGACTACTATGCGGTGGTGACGCCGCGCTCGCGGCTGGTGGCGGGCATCGTGGCGCGGTCGGTCGATTTCTCCTCGATGCCGGAATGCGTGACGCACCTCAACGCGGTGCAGGGCTTCCTCGGCCGCTACGGCCTGCCGCAGGTCGCCGCGCAGAACGACCGCGAGGTCATGGTGCAGATCGACCAGGGCAACCGCGCGGTCTATCTGCGCTGCAACCGGGCCGATCACATCCGCATGGAACTGAACTATGCGGACTATCCGATGCTGCAATTGCGCGCGCAGGAGGCCGGCAAATGAGCAGGATTTCGCAGGCACTAGCGATCGCGGCGCTGATCGCCCTTTCGCCGGGCCTTGCCGGCGCGCAGACCGCCGCGCCCGCGGGCCAGCCCGCCGCCCAGCCACGTCCCCTGGGGCGCAACCTCAGCGGCGAGGATTGCGTCTTGGCCGGCGGCGGCAACCGCCAGGGCATCTTCTGCGGCGGCGTGGCGACGCCGGCCGCCGATGTCAGCACGGTCGAATCGCGCAAGGATCCGAAGGACCTGCTGGAGGACGAGGCCAATATCCGCGCGCTGGCGGCGGGGCTGGCCTGCGCCGGCTCGGTGCGCGAGCTTCGCCTTGCCTCGGGGATCGAGGCGGCGATGCGAAGCTGCTCGGCCGGCGACGGCTGGCCGCGCTTCGCGCTCGCGGCGCGGCGCGACCGCACGACGGTGTTCGCCGCGGGCCACATGACGGCGCTCGACCTTGCCCAGCGGGTCGCGGTGGAGCGCGTCGGCGGCGGCGCGCCGGCCGCCGCCCCGACGCCGACACCCGGCGACAGCGGCGACGTCCGCCGGCGCATCGCCGAGCTGGAGCAGCAGGTCGGCGGCTCGCTGGCGCTGATCGGCATGCTCGACGTGGGCAAGGTGGACAAGCTGCGCGAGCTGGCCAATGGCTACAACAGCCTGCGCGAATACGCCCGCGCCGAGGATGCGTGGCGCCAGGTGCTGGATGCGCAGGAGCGCGTGATGGGCGCGCAGAACCCGGCGCTCGGCGATTCCCTGGCGCATCTCGCGCTCAACGTCGGCAACCAGTCGCGCTTCGAGGAAGCCGACAAGCTGTTCGCCCGCGCCGAGCCGCTGACCAGGCGGTCGGCCGATCCCGACCACTATCCGCGCCTGCTGGTCTATCGCGGCTTCCTGCAGGAGCTGCAGGGCCGCCTGCCGCAAGCCCTCGAGCTGGTGGCGCAGTCGACCAAGATCCGGCGCGAGCGGCGCGACGCGCGCGACGCGCTGGCGCACAGCCTCTACGCCGAAGCCGGACTGGCGATGAAGATCGGCGACCTGGCGCGCGCCGACCGCACGGTGCAGGAGGCGCGCCTCAACTTCGGCGCCGCCTATGGCAGCGTGAACTGGTGGGTGGCCGAATCGATCGAATTGCAGGCCGAGGTGGCCAAGCGCGCCAACCGCTTCGACGATGCGCGCCGTCTCAACACCCAGCTCATCGGCCTGCGCGAGATCTTGTTCGGCCCGTCGCGCCCGCTGGCGCGTGCCTTCGCCCAGGCGGCGGAGATCGAGCAGGCCGCGGGCAGCCCGGATACCGCGCTCGCCGCGTGGCGGCGCATGGCCTCGACCGTGCTGCGCGACCGCCGCGCGCGGGCGGAGGCGGATGCCAACGATTTCGCCTCCTACGTGCTGGCGGCGCTGCGCCAGGGCCGCACCAAACCGGCCGAGGAGCAGGCGCTCGCCGACGAGGCGTTCCGGGCGTCCCAGGCGCCGCGCGGCGGGGCCACGGCCCAGGCGATCGGCCAGATGGCGGTGCGTCTGGCGGCGGCGACGCCCGAGCTCGCCGCCCTCGCGCGCGAGCTGCAGGACGCCTATGCCCGCATGGACGACCTGCGCGAGGCACTGGCCGCGGAGATGTCCAAGTCGATCGAGCAGCGCAGCGCCGTGGCGGAGGGCGAGACCAAGCGGCGCATCGTCGAGGAGACGGCCGCGATCGACCGCCTGGACCAGCGGCTGAAGCGCGAATTCCCCGCCTATGCCGAGCTGCAGTCGCCCGAGCCGGCCAGCGTCGCCGCGATCGCCAAGCTGCTGGCGCCGGGCGAGGCGCTGATGTCGATGATGACGTCGGACCAGGGCACGATCGTCTTCCTGCTGCGCGACGGGCGCGTGAAGGCGCACGCGGTCGGCCTGTCGCGCAACGCGCTGGACACGGTGGTGCGCGAGCTGCGCCAGGGCGTGGATTTCTCGCGCGGCGAGGTCGATTTCGACCTCGAGCTGTCGCACAAGCTCTACCGCGCGCTGATCCAGCCGCTCGACGCCGA
>JADZDN010000110.1 GCA_020851015.1 Alphaproteobacteria bacterium
GCACGGCCGGACGCAAGCTCGCCCAGTACGAGAACGAACGTGAAGAGCAAGGACGGCTCAACAAGAACGCCCAAGCCTTCGAAGCGAAGACCATGCAGCGCTTCGCGGACCTGGAACAGCGGCTCACGTCGACCCAGCAAGCGGCCGCCACCCCGGCGGCGCCCGCCCCCGTCGTGACCACGCCGACCGCCCTGCCGCCGGCGGCCAGCCTGCCCCCCGCCCCACCGCCTTCCAAGGGTTTGCCCGCCGGTGCGATGCCCAGCGGCGCCCCGGGCGACGCCTGGCCGCCGACATCGCTGGCGCCGCCGCAGCCCGCGATCACACGCATCACCGTCGCGGACCGATCCCGCCCAGGCACCGGCGCTCCGATCGCGAACCCCGGTGTCAATGCGGACTCGACCTCGGGCAGCACGTCGCAAGCCCGTGCCCGAACGGTCTCCACCTTCCTGCCGGTGAGTTTCACCCGCGGCACTCTGCTGGGCGGGCTGGATGCGCCCACCGGCGGCCAAGCCCAGTCCAACCCCCACCCGGTCCTGATCCGCCTTTCGGACAACTCGGTCCTGCCCAACCGCTTCCGCGCCGAATACCGCGAGTGCTTCGTTATCGCCGCCGGCTACGGCGACATCAGTTCCGAGCGCGCCTACCTGCGCACCGAGAGCCTGTCCTGTGTGCGCGCCGACGGCGCCACGCTGGAAGTGAAGATCCAGGGCAGTGTCTATGGCGAGGACGGCAAGGTCGGCATGCGCGGGCGCCTGGTCACCAAGCAGGGCCAGATGCTCGCCAATGCGCTGCTGGCCGGTGTGGTCAGCGGCATCGGCCAGGGCCTGGCCACCTCGTCGACGGAATACAGCACCTCGGCGCTGGGCACGGTCGCCAGCGCCTCCGGTGCCGAGGCCTACCGCGCCGGCCTCGGCAGTGGCGTCGGCAAGGCCCTGGACCGGCTGGCCCAGTACTACATCAAGCTCGCCGAGAACACCTTCCCGGTCATCGAGGTGGATGCGGGCCGCGAAGTCGATGTGGTGATCACCAAGGGCGTGCGCATCGACGTCCCCATGACGTCGGGCGACCCGTCTTCCGCGCGCCTCGCCCACTCCCCGAACTCCCCCGAAACCCGCTATCTGGAGACCTCCGACGATGGCAACTACTGAACCCCTGTGCCGTCCCCGGCGCGTGCTCGTCGCGACCTTGAGCGCAACACTGCTCGGACCCTTCGTCGGCGCCGACGCCGCCACACCCGACGAGAAGCGCCTGCTGGCGGCCTTGCAGAAAGGCCATCCGGGCACGCACTTCACCGAGGTCACCCGCTCGCCCATCGGCGGCCTCTATGAAGTCTGGATGAACGGCAACGTGGCCTACGTCGCGGCCAGCAACCCGCGCTACTTCCTCTTCGGCCGCCTGTTCGATACCGAGACCCTGCGCGACCTCACCGGCCCGAAACTGTCCCGGGCCGACAGCGTGAATGGCGCCCGCGGATCGGCCCCGGAAAGCGTGCGTACGGCAGTGGCTCCCGTCGCCTTCGATCGACTGCCGTTCGCCGATGCGATCAAGACGGTCCGCGGCAATGGCCAGCGCAAGGTGGCCGTCTTCAGCGATCCCAACTGCCCCTACTGCAAGCAACTGGAGCCCGAACTGGCGGGCCTCGACAACGTCACCCTCTACACCTTCCTCGTCCCGTTCCAGGGCGAGGCCAAGCCGATCGCCATCTGGTGCGCGGGGAATCGCGCAGAAGCCTGGCAGCGCCTGATGCTCCACGGCGACGACAGCGCGCTCGCCACCGGCGCCGCCTGCGATCACCCGATCGCCCGCAACCTGGCACTGGCCCACCGACTCGGCGTCCAGGGCACGCCCACCCTGATCTGGGCGGACGGCAGCCGCACCGAGGGCTTCATGGGACGTGCGCTGCTGGAAGCACGGCTCGCGCAGATCGCTTCACCAACGACGCCGCAAGCCAGCGCGGAGATGCAGCCATGAAGACGCTCGTGCTGCGCATCGTCGGCCTCTGCCTGCTGCTCCCCTTGGGCGCCTGCATGAACATGTCCGGATTGGGCGGCGACTCGAAGTACGCCTGCAAGGCCCCCGAGGGTGTCGCCTGCGACTCGGTGTCGGGTACCTACGCCAACGCAATCCACAACAACCTGCCCAGCCAACGGGCCAAACGGTTGGCCGCCCCGCGGAAAGAGGCCTCCGAAGCGAATCCGCCCAAATCGGCCCTGCCCGCCCCATCGTCCATCGCCACCGGCGATGCCGACACGGTCGTCACGCCCAGCCCATTGCGCTCCCAGGCCCGCCTGCTGCGCTTGTGGATCAAGCCTTGGGAAGACGCCGACGGCGATCTCTACGACCAGGGCTACGTCTATGTCCGGGTGGACAACGGCCAGTGGCTGATCGACCACGTGCAGCGGAGAATCCGCGACGCCTATGCGCCCCTCAAGGCGCCACCCAAGTCAGCAACGGAACCCCCCGCCGAGCCGAACGCAGGCACCAACGCGCCGGCCGCGCCAATGGTGCCGCAACGGCCCCCGTTCGCCGGGCCCAATGCCCACCGTGCGCAGTGAGGTCGCCATGAACGCCCCCCACAGCAATCCCCCGATCGGCCCCCATCGCGACCGCATGCCGACGCAGCGCTTCCCCTTCGCCCAGCCCGTGGATACGCCGGCCGAGCAGTTCGCCAACTGGCTGCCCTACTCCGCCTATCTCGCCCCCGAAAAAATCTTCGTCAACCGCGACAGCATGGGCGTCATGCTCGAACTCATGCCGCAGTCGGGCGCCGACGAGCGCATGGCGGAAGTCCTGGTCTCGCTCTATGCCAACTGCCC
>JADZDN010000111.1 GCA_020851015.1 Alphaproteobacteria bacterium
AGGGCACGGTGCGCAACGACACGCATCTGGGCGTCGCCGAGGGCTTCGTCGACTACCACATCCACAACGTGTCGGAGCGCTTCGACTTCGAATCGATCCGCGTCGGCATCCAGCCCTTCTCGAGCGATTTCCGCGGCTTCCTGTTCCAGGACAGCCAGCTCGGCGCGCGCCTGTTCGGCAATCGCTTCAACAACAAGCTGCAGTACAACGTCGCCTGGTTCCGCCGCCTGGACAAGGATACCAACAGCGGCCAGAACGACGTGCTGCGCCGGGTGCGCGACGACGACATCTTCCTCGCCAACGTTTACCTGCAGGACCTGTTCACGATCGGCTACACGCCGCAGTTCACGGTGGTCCACAACCGCAACCGCGAGAACGACCGCTTCTTCTACGATGACAACGACTTCCTGCAGCGCCCCGCGTCGCTCGGCGACGAGCGGCCGCACCGCTACAACGTCACCTATGTCGGTTACAACGGCGACGGGCATTTCGGCCGCGTGAACCTGACGCACTCGGTCTATGGCGCGTTCGGCAAGGACAGCCACAACCAGATGACCGGGCGCGAGGCCGACATCCGCGCCTATTTCTTCGCCGCCGAGCCGTCGATCGACTTCGACTGGATCCGCGTGCGCGGCTCGGTCGTCTACGCCAGCGGCGACAAGGACCCCAACGACGACACCGAGGGCGGCTTCTCCGCGATCTTCGAGAACCCCCAGATCGCCGGCGCCGACACCAGCTACTGGATCCGCCAGGGCATTCCGTTCATCGGCGGCGGCGGCGTGGGGCTGAAGCAGCGCAACAGCGTGACCGCCGACCTGCGCAGCTCGAAGGAGCACGGGCAGTCGAACTTCAACAACCCGGGCATCATGCTGATCGGCGCTGGCGCGGACTTCGACATCCTGCCCGAGCTGCGCCTGACGACGAACATCAACCATCTCAGGTTCGCCGATACGTCGAACCTCGAGTTCCTGCGCAACCAGGGCTCGATCTCGAACAGCATCGGCTGGGACCTGTCGGCGGCGGCGACCTATCGCCCGCTCAACAACCAGAACATCGTCTTCCGCCTGTCGGGCGCCGTGCTGGTCCCGGGCGAGGGGCTGAAGCGCATCTACTCGTTCGACGGGCAGGACCAGGATCCGCTCTATTCGATCCTCGCCAACCTGATCCTGACCTACTGAGGGGCGTCGCGTGGGGGTGGGAATTCGGCACATGATCGGCGCGGCGGTGGGGGCGGTGCTCCTGGCCGCGGCTTGGCCCGCGCTCGCTTCGGAAGGCGAGACGGCCCAGAAGATCGTCTACGCCACCCAGCCGGCGGCGCCGCGGGTGCAGAGCCAGGCCGAGGCCGACGCCAAGACCGCCGGCTGCATGTCGTGCCATACCCAGACCGACTCGCAGACCATGCACATCAGCGAGGGCGTGATCCTGGGCTGCGCGGACTGCCACGGCGGCGATCCGAAGGTGCGCGCGCCGGCCGGGGCCAAGAAGGGCGAGCCCGCCTATTTCGAGGCGCAGAACAAAGCCCATGTCCTGCCCCGCTACCCGATCGCCTGGGGCTATCCCGCCAGCGCAAACCCGAAGCGAAGCTACGCGCTGCTGAATCGCGAGGCGCCGGAATACATCCGCTTCATCAACCCGGCCGACCTGCGCATCGCGCGCGAGTCCTGCGGCAATTGCCACGAGAACATCATCCACCGGGCCGAGCGCAGCATGATGGCCACCGGCGCGATGCTGTGGGGCGGCGCGGCCTACAACAACAACATCCTGCCGCTGAAGAACTACATCGCCGGCGAAGGCTACACGCGCGAGGGGGTCCAAAGCGTCCTGGTCAGCCCGGGCAAGATGGACGCGCAGAAGCTGGCGCGCGGCGTGCTTCCGCAGATGGTGCCGCTGCCGACCTGGGAGACGATGCCGCCGGGCGACATCTTCCGCGTGTTCGAGCGCGGCGGGCGCAACATCATCACCCAGTTCCCCGAGATCGGCAACCCGAACTCGCTCGGCCAGCTGCAGCGGCTCGAGGAGCCGGGCCGGCCCGACCTCCGCCAGTCGAACCGCGCCGAGGCGACGGGCCTGCGCATCGCCGTGCCGGTCATCAACATCCACAAGACCCGGCTGAACGATCCGTTCACCTGGTTCCTCGGCACCAACGACCAGCCGGGCGACTACCGCACCTCGGGCTGCGGCTCTTGTCACGTGATCTACGCCAACGACCGCGATCCCCGCCATTCCGGCCCGTATGCGAAGTTCGGGCATGATGGCACGACGCAGACCGTCGACCCCACCATCCCGCGCGGCGAACCCGGCCACCCGCTGAAGCACAGCTTCACGAACGCGATCCCCACCTCGCAGTGCATGATCTGCCACATGCACCAGCCGAACATGTTCATCAACACGTATCTCGGCTACACGATGTGGGACTACGAGCCCGACGCCAAGCGCATGTTCCCGGAGAAGCAGCAGTATCCGTCGAACAGCGAGATGCGCGAGGCGCTGGACCGCAATCCGGAAGAGGCCGTGCTGCGCGGCAAGTGGATCGACGTCGAGTTCACCAAGCGCGTCGCCGACCACAACCACGACAACCAGCAGACGCAGTTCGCCGACTACCATGGCCACGGCTGGAACTTCCGCGCCATCTTCAAGCGCGACCGCAAGGGCAACCTTCTGGACCAGAAGGGCCAGAAGGTATCGAACGACGATCCGGAGAGGTTCAAGAAGGCGATCCACATGTCGTCGGTCCACGTGGACTTCGGCATGCATTGCGTCGACTGCCATTTCTCGCAGGACTCGCACGGCAACGGCTATCTCTACGGCGAGGTGATGAACCCGATCGAGATCCGCTGCAAGGACTGCCACGGCTCCGCGACCGCCTATCCGACCCTGCAGACATCGGGCCCGGCCGCCCCGCCGGGCGGCAACGATCTGCGCCTGCTGCGCCTCAGCGACGGCCGCAAGCGGTTCGAATGGATCGGCAACAAGCTGATCCAGCGCTCGGCGCTCTATCCCAACCTCGAATGGGAAATGTCGCTGGTCAAGGACACGGTCGATCCGAACCACCCCAAGTACAACGAGAAGGCGGCGCGCGCGAAGCTGATGTCGCAGGGCGGCTCGATGAAATGGGGGCCGGGCGTGCCGGCGGACCAGCGCGCGCACAAGGACGAGAACGTCGAGTGCTACTCGTGCCACCTGTCGTGGACGACGAGCTGCGGCGGCTGCCACCTGCCGATCCAGGCGAACTGGAAGACCGAGCGGCATCACTTCGAGGGCGGCGAGACCCGCAACTGGGCGAGCTACAACCCCCAGGTGGCGCGCGACGAGATTTTCATGCTGGGCCGGCACTCGACGGTGAAGAACCACACCGTCGCGCCGCTGCGCTCGTCCTCCGCGCTGGTGCTGTCGTCGACCAACATCAATCGCGAGCGCATCTACATCCAGCAGCCGCCGATCGCCGCCAGCGGCTATTCCAGCCAGGCGATCAACCCGCACTATCCCCACACCGAGCGCAAGGAAGAGACCAAGACCTGCTCGGACTGCCACGTCTCGGCCGACAACGACAACAACGCCATCGTCGCCCAGACCCTGGCGCTCGGCACCAACTTCATCAATTTCGTGGGCAACAACGCCTGGGTCGGCGGCAAGGGTGGGTTCGACGCCGTCAAGGTGACGGAATGGGACGAGCCGCAGGCCGTCATCGGCAGCTACCTGCACAAATACGCCTATCCGGACTGGTACAAGCAGCATCAGGATCGCGGACGCGAACTGAAGGACAGCTACACCAGCGGCGCGGGCGACATCCGCTGCATCCAGCAGCGCGGCGAGTACATCTACGCCGCCCAGGGCAAGGAAGGCTTCTGGGCCTATGACGCCGCCTCGATCTCGAACAAGGGCTTCTCGCACCGCGTGATCCGCGCGCCGGTGTCCCCGCTCGGCCAGCGGCCCGGCTTCTCCACCAAGAACGCGACCTGCGTCCAGCTTGCGACCACCCAGCCCGTGCACTGGGACCGCAACAAGAGCGACCTGATGCGCATCGTGAACCAGGAACAGCCGATGCACGAGATCTACCGCTACGCGTTCATCACGGACGCGGAGGAAGGGCTGATCCTTGCCGATATCGGGACGCTGCACGATTCGCTGCCGAGCAACAATTTCTTCGAGCGGGCGCTGACCTGGAACGAAGGCGGCGTGCTGACCGGCGCGCAGCACCTCACCATCGCCGGGTCGTACTTCTACGTCGCGACGCCGCGGGAAATCGTCGTGCTCGACATGGACGTGCCGCTGAAGCCCCGCGTGGCGGCGCGCATCCCGCTGGCCGGCGTGCGTTCGACCGCGATCCAGTTCCGCTACCTGTTCGCGGCGACCGAGGGCGGCCTGCGGGTGATCGATGTCACCTTGCCCGACAAGCCGCGCGTGGTGCCGAACGCGGTCGTCCCGATGAAGGACGCCCGGCACGTCTTCGTGTCGCGCACCTATGCCTATGTGGCGGCCGGCGCGGACGGGCTGATGATCGTCGACGTCGAGAAGCCCGAGCAGCCCAGGCTCTACATGCAGTACACCGCCGACGGGAAGATCAACGACGCCAACGACGTGATCGTCGCCACCACCAATGCCTCGTTGTTCGCCTATGTGGCCGACGGCAGGAACGGGCTCAAGGTGGTCCAGCTCACCTCGCCGGACAGCCAGGCCAACTTCTATGGCTTCGCGCCCGAGCCGAAGCCCGAGCTGATCGCGTGGAACAAGACCGAGCACGAGGCGCTGTCGCTGTCGCGGCCGCTCGAGCGCGACCGCGCCGTCGACGAGACGGGGCATCAGGTCGCGGTGTTCGGGCGGCTGGGCGCGCGGCCCTTCACGCTGCGCGAGATGCGCAAGCTGTTCCTCGACTCGGCCGGCCAGCTCTACACGGTCAAGGACCCGGTGCAGAAGCAGGACTTCCTGCCCTCGCCGCGCCTGCCGCGGCCGGGCACCAACGCGGCCCTGCCTCCGGCCGACCGACAGCCGGCGCCGGCGCAATAGGCGTCTTCCAGTCGACCGATAATTTTAGAGCGAAGATGCCCGGTCAGGCGGCGGCTTAGCTCAGTCGCGAGCCGGCGATTGGCAGGCGCGAATGACCGTAGGCGAGGGAGGTTCGCAGATCGCGCGCGATGGCCCGGATGCGGCCGGCAGCGGACGCATAACCTTCGCCGGCTTCCGCGGCCTGCGCCGCTTCGATTGCTGCGTTCAGTGCTGCCAGGCTCGTGGGCTCCGCTGGCGCTTGCGTGCCCAGGCTTGCGGTAACGATCCGGTTCATCGCGGTATTGATCCCGTAATTGGTCGCTTCGGGGCTTGCCGCAACGAACCCCGCCAGCGCCAGCCTAACAGCCGCGTCGTAAACTTCTTATTAACGGCCGGCGCTTCCCAGCCGGCTCGCCGCGCCGGCCAGCTTGCCCCTATGGACCGCGCGGATGCCGGAGCAGCAGCTCAGCGGACCAGGCCGCGGAACCCCTCGATCGCGGCGGCGAAGTCGGCCGGCCGGAACAGCTCGTCGTCCGCCGTGGCGGCGTAGCAGCGCTCGAGCTGCGCGTTGAGCTTTTCGAGCTGGGCCGCGTCGATGGCGCCGGCCGTCTTCATCGCGCTGATGATCGAGCCCAGCGCCATGACGGCCTGCTCGGCGGCGGCGTAGTCGAACAGCTCGCCGGCCTTGCCCTCGTCCAGCAGGCCGGTCAGCAGCGCCTGCATGTCGTCCTTCGAGAAACCGTGCGCGCCGGCGCGCCGCGCCATCTCGTTGACGGCGCCCAGCAGGTCGCGCGCCTTCGACTGGTAGTTGTCGAAGCCGCCGGCGACCGCCTTGTGCAGATCGGCCGTGCGCGCGGCCAGGCGGCGGCCAAGCTCGGGGTCGATCCGGTTGGCGATCACTCGCATCATCACCAGGTTGGCGTCGTTGAAGCGCGGATAGCCGGGCGGCAGGCCGACGCCGCGGCGTGCCTGCCAGCGCAGGTCGATTTCCTGGCTCATCTGGTGGTGGCAGGCATGGCAGTCGAACGCGATCAGCTCGGGGAACACGCCCTGGCGGTTGCGGCTGCCGTCGAGCATCGATTCGAGGATGGCGGCCATCTGCATGGCCTGGCCGATCGCCCACACCTGCACGCCGGACGGCGACTTCTTGCGCTTGCGATAGTCGTCGTCGACCACATAGTGCGCCGGCTGGATGGTGGTGAAGGTGTCGAGCTCGAACGGCATGCGCGGATGGCCCGCACCCATGATCTTGTGGGTGACGAACTTGGTGTCCGACGCCACGCCGAAATGGCAGGACACGCACAGCTTGGCGCGCAGCACGGGATCGTCGGTCGGATAGAGTCCGGCCTTGACGTTCTCGTCATGGGTGGCGCCGGCGACATGGGTGCCCAGCCAGCGCCGCGCGCCGCCGTGGCAAGCCTCGCAGCCCACCCCGTCGGAAAGCTGGAACTGCCGCCCGCGCATATCCTGGGCCATGTTGTCGGAATGGCAGTCCAGGCACAGCTTGGCGGTGTGCGCCGCCTCCAGACCCAGGTTGCGGGCGATCCGCTTGGAGCGGTCGTTCATCAGCACGGCATAGGCGCGGCTGTGCTTGTCCTCGCGCTGCCAGGTGACGAACTCGTTCTGAAGCACGTTGGAGCCCTTGAACGGCTCCACGGCGCCATGGCAGGTGCTGCCGGCGCAGGATGTGACCCCGACATGGGCGTCCGCCGCGTACAGCGGTATCTTGAGGTCTTGCGCCGATGCCGCCAGCGGCCAAGCGGCGATGCTTGCTGCGGTCGCCATCGCCAGGCGCGCCACGCGCATATCCCACCCAACTCGGATCACGGCTCTCCCCCTGTCGGCACGGCCGATTTGCCGCATTATGAAGTGCCTGGCCATCGCCGGTAAAGCCCGAAGGCGATGGTGCTATAGAGGGCCAACATGGCTTTTTGCTCGAATCCCGGGATACTGGCGGCGGTGCCCCTGGCGGCCGGCCCGTTCGTCGGCAGTTTCGTGGCGACGCTGGCTTGGCGCATGCCGCGCGGCCGGCCGGTTCTTTGGGGGCGCTCCGCCTGCCCGCACTGCGCGGCCTCGCTGGGGCCGGTGGACCTGATTCCGATTTTCGGCTGGCTGTTGCGGCGCGGCCACTGCCGGGTTTGCGGCGCGGCCATTTCCCCGCTCTATCCGTTGACCGAGCTGGCGGCCCTGGGGCTCGCGGCCTGGGCGGTATGGACGGTTCCCCCGGGCTGGCCGGTCTGGGCGATCTGCGCCCTGGGTTGGGGACTGCTGGCCCTGGCGCTGATCGATGCGCGCCATTTCCTGCTGCCCGACGCGCTGACGCTGCCCGTGCTGGCCGTCGGCCTCGCGCGGGGTCTCGCCGGCGGCGCGCATTGGCCGATCGGCCTGGCCGAAGCGGCGGTCGGGGCGGGCAGTGGCTATCTGGTTCTCACGGCGCTAGGCTTGATCTATCGGCGATTGCGCGGGCGGGACGGGCTGGGTGGCGGCGATGCCAAGCTGCTGGCCGCCGCGGGCGCGTGGACCGGCTGGATCGGACTGCCGAGCGTGGTGCTGATCGCGGCCGTGGCGGCGCTGGGCTGGACGGCGGTCGACGCGGCCCTCCGCCGCCGCCGCATCAAAGGCGGCGAGCCCGTGGCCTTCGGCGTCTTTCTCGCCTTGGGTACATGGCTTGTCGTACTCTACGGGCCGCTCGATTTTCGATTTTGGGCGGGGTGAACGAGAACTATCGTGGCACGCGAGCTGACCGATATCCTTCTCTCCCGCGGCAAGATCGACCGCGGGGGGGTGCAACGCGCCACGCATTTGCGCTCGGTCTCCGGCGAGCCGATCCACCACATCCTGCCGCGCCTCGGCCTGGTCAGCGAGGAGGACATGGCCCAGGCGCTTGCCGAGAGCCTGGGGCTGGGCATCGCCGCCAGCGCCGATTTCCCGCCCCGCCCCATCCTGGCCGACCGCGTCGCGGTGGATTTCCTGCGCCAGTCGCGCGTGCTGCCGATCGCCGAGACCAACTCGGAGATCCGCGTGGCGATGGCCGACCCGCTCGACAGTTTCGCGATCGAGGCGCTGCGCCTGCTGGTCGACAAGGCGATCCGACCCGTGGTCGCGGTGCCGGCCGAGCTCGAACGCCAGATCGACCGGCTCTACGGCGACGGCCGCGCCGCCGAGGCGGAGCGCCTGCGCCAGAGCGCGGCGGCGCAGACCGCGCTGGCGCGCAAGCCGGCCGAGGCGCAGGACGTCGAGCGGCTGAAGGACCTGGCCAGCGGCGCGCCGGTGATCCGCCTGGTCAACCGCCTGATCGCCGAGGCCGTGACGCGCCGCGCCTCGGACATCCATGTCGAGCCGTTCGAGGGCAGCCTGCGCCTGCGCTTTCGCATCGACGGCGCGCTCCGCCCGATCGAGGCGCCGCCGCCCGAGCTGCATCCCGCGATCGTCAGCCGCGTCAAGGTGATGGCCGGGCTCGACATCGTCGAGCGCCGCCTGGCCCAGGACGGGCGTTGCAAGACCACCGTCGAAGGCCGCGATATTGATCTGCGCGTGTCGATCGTCCCCACCTTGCACGGCGAATCGGTGGTGCTGCGCATCCTCGACCGTGCCCAGGCGCCGCTCGACCTCGGCAAGCTCGGCTTCACGGATACGGCGCTGCAGCGCCTGACCGACGGGCTGGGCCACGGCAACGGGATCGTGCTGGTGACAGGCCCGACCGGCAGCGGCAAGACCACCACGCTCTATGCAGGGCTGCAGCGGCTGAACGGGCCGGAGCGCAAGATCGTCACGGTCGAGGATCCGGTCGAATACCAGCTTCCGGGCGTCAACCAGATCCAGGTCAACCAGCGCATCGGGCTCGGTTTCGCCAGCATCCTGCGCTCGGTGCTGCGGCACGATCCCGACGTCATCATGGTCGGCGAGATCCGCGACGTCGAAACCGCGCGCATCGCGGTGCAGGCGGCGCTGACGGGGCACCTGGTGCTGTCCACGCTGCACACCAACAGCGCGGCCGGCGCCATCACGCGGCTGATCGACATGGGGGTCGAGAACTATCTCCTGACGTCCTCGCTGCGCGCCATCGTGGCGCAGCGCCTGGTGCGCACGCTCTGCCCGCATTGCCGCACGCCCTACGCCGAATCGGCCGCGGCGCTGCGCGCGATCGGGCTTGCCGCCGAGGCGGCGGGGGCGCCCGCGGCGGCGAAGGGCGCGCGCCCGCCCGTTCTCTACCGCGCCAAGGGATGCGAGCGTTGCGCCGGCAGCGGCTATCTCGGCCGCAGCTCCGTCGCCGAGGTGCTGCCGATCACCGACCGCATCCGCCGGCTGATCCTCGAGCGCAGCGATGCGATCGAGATCGAGCGCGCGGCGCGCGGCGAGGGCATGCGCACGATGCGCGAGGACGGGCTCGCCAAGGCGCTGGCGGGCCAGACGACTCTGGAAGAAGTCCTGCGCGTGACGCAGGCGGAGTAGGACGGGACCCGCTCAATGGCGCGATTCCGCTACAAGGCCGTGGCGCCTACGGGCGAGGTGGTGGAGGGCGAGCTCGAGGCGCTCGCGCGCGGCGCGGCGATCGAACGCCTGCGCGAGCTGCGCCACCTGCCCGTGCGCGTCGAGGAACTGCCGGCGCGCGAGGCCCGGCCGATGCGTCTGGTGCCGGAGGAGGAGCGGATCGAGCCGGTGTTGGGCGCGCCGCCAATGGCGCCGGCGGTGCTGGAAACTGCGGAAGCCCAGCCGGCCGAAGCCCAGCCGGCCGAAGCCCAGCCGGCCGAAGTCCAGCCGGCCGAAGCCGCGCCGTCCGAACCGGAGCCGATCGAACCCACGCTAGCCGGGCCGCAGCCCGGCGACGCGCCGCCTTTCGCCGCCGTGGCGCGCGCCGACCCGCCGCTGATCGAGCGCATCACGCTGGACCAGGCGGTCGAATCGCTGCGCGCGGAGTTCGCTGCCGCGCCGACCGCCGGCATCCAGACCGAGCCACCGTTCGAGCAGACGCCGGCCAACTCCGACGACCCGCTGGTATTGGACGACGAAGTGCCGCCGGAGGCGGAGCCCCTCCCGATCGCCGAACCCGCGGCGCTGCCGGAAAGCGTGGCTGCTTCGCAATCCGAGGCCGCGGCGGAACCCGCGTCGCCTTCACTGCCGGTCATGCGCTGGGACGTCGGCGGGCCGCCGGCTTCTGCGTCGGAATTGCAGCCGGAATCCCCCGCGTCCGCGCCGTCGTCGGTGCTGCACCCCGCCGAGTCGCCGGCGCAGCCGCCGGCCGGCGCCGGCTGGCTGGAGTGGCAGGAGGCCGCGGCCGCGATCGCGGCAACCGAGACTCGCCAAGCCGCGCCGCCCCCTGTCGACACAACGATCGGAGCGACCGCCGAGATCGCGCCCGCGTCTGCTCCGGCCGATGCGGCTGCCGCCCCTTTCCAGCCGGTCGACCAGCCGGCGGCGGGCGCGCCCCTGGAGCAAGAAACCGTCCTGGTCGCGCCGGAGTCGACCGAGCCGCGCGTCGAGTCCGAGGCAGCGGCGCCGCGCGAGTCGAAACGGAGCAAGCAAGCGCTGCCGCCACGGCTGGTGCCGGTGTTCACGCGCGAGCTTCAGGTGCTGCTATCGGCCGGCCTGCCGATGGACCGCGCCCTGCGCATCCTGGTCGAATCGACCGCCGACGACCGCGTGGCGGCGGCGGCCGACGCGCTTTTGGCGCGGGTGCGCGGCGGCGCGCTGCTGTCCGAGGCGATGGACGCGACGCCCGATCGCTTCGACGAGTTCCTGCGCACCGCGGTGCGCGCGGGCGAGGCGGGCGGATCGCTGTCCGAGGTGCTGGACCAGGTGGCGTCCTACCAGGAGCGTGGCCAGCGCCTGGTGCGCTCGGTGCGCACGGCGCTGATCTATCCCTCGATCCTCGCATTCGCCGCGGCGTTTTCGGTGGTCTTGCTGCTGACCCTCGTGGTGCCGCAGTTCGAGACGCTGTTCCGCCAGTCGGCGCAGGTGCCGCCGCTGCCCACCCGGCTGGTGATCGCGGCCTCGTCGTTCCTGCGCGACTGGGGCTGGTCCGTGCCCGCCGCGGCGCTGGTCTTGTGGATCGCCGGACGCTGGCGCTACGCCGATGCGCGGCGGCGCGCGCGGCTGCATCGCCGCGTTCTGGGCTTGCCGGTGATCGGCGCGGTGATCTCGGGCGTGTCCGTCGAGCGCCTGTCGCGGTCGCTCGCGACCTTGCTGTCCAATGGGGTGGCGCTGCCCGATGCGCTGGGACTTGTCGCCAACACCGTGCCCAATTCCGCCGTGGCCGCCGCCGCCGCGGTCGCGGTCGACCGGGTCAAGCAGGGCGAGCGCCTGGCCGACGCGCTGGAGGAGGGCGGCGTGCTGCCCCCGCTGGCGGTGCAGCTCATCCGCGTCGGCGAGGAGAGCGGCCGGCTGGTGGACATGCTCGCGCGCCTGGCCGAGATCTATGCCGGCGAGGTCGACGTGGCGGTGCGTCGGCTGACCGCGGTGATCGAGCCGGCGCTGATCCTGGTGATCGGCGCGGTGGTCGGCGGGATCGTCCTGTCGCTGCTCGCGGCCATCGCGGGCCTCAACGCGCTGGCGCTGTGAATGTATAAGGTGGGCATGAACGCTTTGCTTGCAGACTGCCGGCGCCGGCGCGCCGACGGCTTTACCCTGGTCGAGCTCCTGGTCGTGCTGGTCATCCTGGCTCTGCTCTTCGGGCTGGTCGTGCCGCGCACGATCGACTATCTCGGCCGCGCGAAATCGGACGTCGCCAAGCTGCAGATCCAGAACCTCACCCAGGCGCTCGACTTGTTCCGCGTGGACGTCGGGCGCTATCCGACCCAGGAGGAGGGGCTGAAGGCGCTGGTGCAGAAGCCGGCCAACGCGGGTCGCTGGAACGGGCCCTACGTCAAGGGTACCGAGGTTCCGCCCGACCCCTGGGGAAAGGCCTATGCCTACGAGGTGCCGAGCAAACGGGGGCTCGCCTACGACCTCTACTCGCTGGGCGCGGACGGGGCGCGAGGCGGCAGTGGCGAGAACGCCGACGTCTTCAACAACTGACCGGACCCTCGCGGCCCAGGCCGGCTTCACGCTGGTCGAGCTGCTGGTGGTGCTGGGCCTGCTGGCGATCGTCTACGCCATGGTCGCGCCGTCGCTCGGGCGCGCGATCGGCGCGGGCGAGTTGCGCGTCGCCTCGCGCGAGCTGGTGTCCTCGCTGCGCGAGGCGCGCTCCTCGGCCATTGCCGGCGGGCGCGAGGTGCGCTTCGTCGTCGACGGCAGCGCCGGCGCCTATGGCGTGGGCCAGGTGCGGCGGCCGATCCCGCGCGGCTTCGACATCGCCGCCGAGGTACCGGAAGCGCGCCGGCTGACGCCGCGCATCGCGGCGATCGACTTCTTCCCGGACGGCGCGTCGACCGGCGGGCAGGTCGTGCTTGAAGTTCGCGGCGGCGCGCGCGTCGCCGTCGATGTCGACTGGCTGACCGGCCGGGTGTGGCCGGCGGAATGATCGCGCGGCCGGCCCGTCGCGCGCGGGGCTTCGGGCTCCTGGAGCTGCTGGTGGCGCTCGCCCTGGTGGCCGGGGCGATCGCGGCGGGTGCCCAGATCCTGGGCGCCGCGACGCGCGGCACCGGCGACGCGGACCGCTATACCCGCGCGGTGCTGCTGGCCGAATCGCGCATGGCCGAGCTGGGCGTGATCGAGCCGCTGCAACCCGGCGAGACGATGGGCGAGGCAGGCGAGGGCTATCTGTGGCGCGTGTCGGTGCGTCCGCACGCCGACTACGTCGTGCCGCCCGCCGCCGCGGATGGCGGGTTGCCGCTGGTGCCGCTGGAGGTGACGGTGACCGTGGCCTGGGGGCTGGAAGCGCAGCCGCAGGAAGTCACGCTGACCACGCTGCGCCTGGTGCGGCAGCGGCGATGACCCCGCGCGCGCATCGCCGGCAGTCGGGCATGACCCTGATCGAGCTGGTTGTGGCGCTCGGCCTGCTGGCGCTGCTGGTGGCAGCCCTCGCGGGCGCGCTGGGGGTCAGCGCACGCGGCAGCGTGCTGGTCGAAACGCGTGCCGAGCAGGGCGAGGCGCTGCGCATCGCCCAGTCGACCTTGCGCCGCTACCTGGCCCAGGCCCGGCCCGTGCGCACGATCGTCAACCAGCGCGACCAGGTCGTGTTCGCCGGCGTGCCGGACGGGCTCGGCTTCATCGCGGTGATGCCGCCTTGGCCCAGCGGCGGCGGGCTCTACGTCGTGCGCATCGCGCTGGAGGAGGCCGGCGGCAGCCGGGCCCTGGTGCTGACGCGCCAGCCGACGGCGGGCGAGGGCGCCGCGCTCGATGCGGGGGCCGAACGCGCCGTGCTGGTCCAGGGCGTGGCGGGGCTGCGCTGGAGCTATTTCGGCGTCGACGAGGGCGCGCGCCAGGGCTCGTGGCGGCCCGACTGGCGCGGCCGCAACGAATTGCCGAAGCTGGTGCGGCTGGAGCTTCAGTTCGCCGACCCCGGGATGCCGGCCTGGCCGCCGCTGATCGTCGGCCTGCCGCTGGATGCGGGGCCGCGATGAAGCAGCGGGGCAGGAAACGCGGGCAGAGCCAGCGCGGCATGGCGCTCATCACCGTGCTGTGGATGCTGGTGATGCTGTCGGCGGTGGTGATCGGGCTCGGCGTCTCGGCCCGCACCGAGACGCGGCTCGCGCGCAACCACCTCGACGCCGCGCGCGCGCGGCACCTGGCGGAGGCCGGGATGCAGCGCGCGATCCTGGCCCTGCTCGACGCGCGCGAGGCGCCATTGCTGCGCCCGGACGGATCGCGCGGGATCGAGCTTCGCCTCGCCGGCGGGGTGGTGCTGGCGACGGTGCAGGACGAATGCGGCAAGATCGATCTCAACACCGGCTGGGGCGAGCTGATCCGCGGCGCGGTCCAGGTGGCCGGCATGGGCGGGCGCGACGCCGACGCGGTGACGGATGCTATCCTCGACTGGCGCGATCCCGACGACCAGCGCCGCCCGCGCGGCGCCGAGCGGCGCGAATACGAGCGCGCCGGCAAGGTCGGGCCGCGCAACGGGCCGTTCGCCACCGTGGAGGAGCTGCGCGAGGTGATGGGCGTGACGCCCGAGCTCTACCGGCGGATGGAGCCGATGGTGACGGTGCACTGCTTGCAGGCCGGCCTCGATCCGCGGGTAGCGCCGCTGCCGGCGCTGCGGGCCATTCCGGGCATTCGCGACCGCGAGGTCGAGGAGGTGGGCGCGCAGCGGCGACGCTCGCTCGACCGCGGCGATCCGCTGCCCAATCCGGCGCTGTCGGGGATCGGCCGCTACAGTGCCCAATCGCCCGGCTTCGCCTATACGATCCAGGCGGCGGCGCGGCTGGAAAACGGCGCCGAATCGCGGATCGAGGCCCAGGTGTGGCTGCAGCCGGACGGCGAGCGCCCCTATGCGTTGCTCGGCCTGCGCGAGACGCTCGGTGCGTCCGGGCCTTAAGTCGCGGAACAGAGGAGTCTATGCTGGCGCCATGGAAAGGTCGGATGGGCTGAAGGCGCGGATCGGGCGCTTCCTCGGCTGGTGGATGGGCGAACTGCTGGCGCTGCTGCCGCGGTCCTGGGCGCGCGCGCTGGGCCTGGGGCGCGACCGGCTGCGGGTCGTCGTGTCCGCAACCCAGGCGGCCTTCGCGATCGAAGGGGCGGGCGCCGAGCGCGAGCTGGGCGTCGTGGCGCTGGGCGGCGAGGCCGCCGGCGACCGCGCGCTGCGCACGGCCGACGACGTCCTGCGCGAGATCGACACCGCTTCCTGCGATTCCGTGGTGCTGCTGGCCGCCGACCGCGCGCTGCGGCGCGAGGTGGCGATCTCCCGCGTGCCCGAGGCCGAGCTGCGCCGCGCGGTGTCGCAGGAAGTCGAGCGCTACACGCCGTTCCGGGCCGACCAGGTCTATCTCTTCTTCGCGCTCGACCAGCAGAAGAGCGACGAGCGCACCATGGCGGTCGCCATCGCCATCGCGCCGCGGCGGTTCGTCGATCCCGTCATCGACGCCCTGGTGGCCGCCGGCGTCGACCGCCGCGGCGTGCGCATCGGGATCATCGGGATCGGCGCGCTGCTGGACGCCGAGGGAAGCCCGGCCCCTCTCGCCGCAAGCGACGCGCTGTCCGTGCCGCGGCCGGTCCGCTGGGCGCTGGCGGCGGTGTGCGCTCTGGCGTTGACCGCGATCGCGGCACCCGTCGTGCGCCTGGCCGTCGCCCGCGCGCCCCTCGCGGAGCGCGCCGCCCAGACCCAGGCCAAGGCGGACGAGGTCCGCCGCCTGCTGGACCAGGTCGAGAAGATGTCGCAGGGCCTGGACACGATCGTCCGCGCGAAGGCCGAGGCGCCTTCAGTGGTGCGCGTGCTCGACCGCATCACGGCGCTGCTGCCGGACGACACCTATCTCGACCAGTTCAACGTCGTGGGCCGCGAGATCGAGATCGAGGGCACCACGCGCGCCAGCGCGGCGCTGGTGCGCCTGCTGGAATCGACGCCGATGTTCGAGAAGGTCAGCTACGTCGCCCCGGTGACCCGCGACCCGGTGAGCGGCGCGGAGCGCTTCCACTTCTCGATCCAGTTCGCCGGCCGGAAGGCGGCGCCATGATCGGCGAACTCAGTCGCCTTGGCCGGGTCGAGATCGCCAAGGGCGGGACCGGCTCGCGCGTCGCCGCCCTGGCCTTGCTCGGCCTTGCGCTGCTCGCCCTGCTGCTGGTGCTCGTGCTGCCGCTCGGCGCGTTGCGCGCGCGGCTTGCCGAGGACATCGCCGGGTACCAGGGCGTGCTGGCGATCGAAGGCGAGATCGCGCGCCGCCAGGTGGAGCTGCGCGACGCGGCGAAGTCGCTGGGCGATCCGGGCGCGCTCAACGACCTGCTGCTGGCCGGGAACAGCGACGCCATCGCGTTGGCCGGGCTGCACGAACGCACGCGCGAGCTGATCGCCGCCGCCCGCGCCAGCCTGATCTCGATCCAGCAGCTTCCGCCGGGCGACGAGGGCGGGCATCGCCGCATCGCGCTGCGCGTCCAGTTCGCCGCCGACCTGCCGGGATTCCAGCGCATCGCCTACGCGCTCGAATCCGGACGGCCGGCGGTGATCGTCACCAACCTCTACGTGCGCGCCCGCTCCGCGCGGGCGGCCGGCGTCGTCAATCCGCTCGATATCCAGATGGACCTGATCGCCTATCGCAAGGAGGGCGCGTCGTGACGGCCGCGCGCGCCCTTCCCGTCGCGCTGTGGGCGCTGGCCGCCGTCCTGCTGGGGGCGAGCTTGTGGCCGTTCCTGGCGTCGATTCCGCTGGACGAAGGCGCGGCTGGCGCCGCCCGCCGCCCGAAGCAGCCATTCCTGGCGCCCTCGGCGGCCGACCTGGCCTTGCCGCCGCTGGAAAGTTTTTCGGAGACGCTCAATCGGCCGTTGTTCACGGCGACGCGCCGTCCGCCCTCGCCGCTCGCCGTCCTGCAGGGCCAGCAGGCAGCCGCCCCCCCGGCGCCCGAGAAGACCGGGCCCAAGGGCGAAAAGCTCGTCCTCGGCACCTATCTCCTGAGCGGCATTGTCGTTTCCGCCGATCAGAAGATCGTGCTGTTGAAGCACGCGACCTCCGGCAAGTCGCTGCGCCTGTCCGAGGGCGAAACGCTGGACGACTGGCAGCTCGCGACCGTCGCGCCCGACTACGTGATTCTCCGCCGCGGTGACCGCGAGGAACGCGTCTCAATCCGTGAGCGAAAATAGCTTCACGCTATTCGCCTTCGTCCAGAATCGATGTGGTAGGCATTTTCGCAAGCCATACCAGGGCTTGCAGGACTGTGGCATTTACGAATCGGTTCGTGGCAAAGAAATATCTCGAATAACAAATAGTTGGTACGATTCGTTCATCCGCTATATGGTCTTGGCCGCGACTCTATGTAGGGGAGGGCGCTGGCCTTGGTACGGCGAGCGACGCTGTTCGCGGCGAGCCTGATGCTGGCGGCATGTACCGCGGGTCCGGTTCGCGAAGTCAGCGAGATACCGGAAGCCTCGGTCATTCCGCCTGGCGTTGCCCAGGCCGGCAGCCAGCGCGCCCCGCTGCCGGGCACCAATCCGCGGCCGCGCGGTGACCAGGCCGGTAGCCGCGTCATCACGCCGCCGATGATCGACGAGCTTTACCTCGGGGGCGGCAAGCCGATCGACGCCAAGGGCGCGCAGCCCGCGCGCGGGCCGAAATCGGTCGGCGACATCACGCTCGATTTAAAGGATGCGGACATCCAGGAGGTGGCGCGCGTCATCCTGGGCGACTTGATGAAGGCGAACTACGTGATCGACCCGGATGTCAGCGGCGCGATCACCTTGCAGACCGGCAAGCCGATCAACCGCACGGCGCTGCTGCCCGCGCTGGAGGCGGCGCTGGAGGGACGCGGCGCGCGGGTCGTCACCTTCGGCAACATCTATCGCGTGACCAAGAATCCCGGCGTGTCGGCGATCGCCGCCGGCGGCATCACCGTCGGCCCCAAGACGATCCCCGACGGCGCGGGTCTCAAGATCTTTCCGCTCGAGTACATCAATGCCGAGGAGATGACCAAGATCCTGCAGCCCATGCTGCCCGAAGGGTCGATCGTCGCCACCGATCCCGAGCGCAACCTGGTGATGGTGGCCGCCACCGGTCCGATGCTGGCGCTGGCTTCGGGGACCGTGAACATCTTCGACGTCGACCAGATGGCCGGCCAGACCGTGCTGCTGACCTCGCTCGAGTATGTCGACGCGCAGACGATGGTGGCGGAGCTCGAGGGCGTGTTCGCCTCGGGCGGCAAGGGCGGCCCGCGCGGCCCCGTGAAGTTCATGGCGATCGACCGGCTGAACGCGGTCATGGTGATCTCGCGCCAGGTCCGCTACATCGAGGAGGCGCGGCACTGGATCTACCGCCTGGACCGCACGCGCAGCGCCAACGAGAACCGGCTGTTCGTCTACTACGTGCAGAACGGGCGGGCGGGAGACCTCGCCAAGACGCTGCGCAGCATCTTCGCCGAGGGCAACGCGGTCGAGGCGTCGGCGTCGTCGGAAGGTGGGCAGAGCCGCACGATCCGCCGGCCCAACGTGGTGCGCACCGAGGGCGACTATCCGCGCACCCCGACCACCAACAGCCCGCAGCCGACCCAGGGCCGGCCGTCGCAGGCCGCGGCCGGCCAGGCCTCCAGCGCCACGCCGTCGACGCCGTCGACCGCGCTGCTGCCGAACCAGAGCAACGCGGGCGAATCCTCGCTGCTCGCGCGCAATCAGCAGGCCAATGCCGCGCCGGGCGGCGGCACAACCGGCGCCGGCGGCGCGGCGCCTGGGCGCTTGAGCGCGGGCGTGCGCATCACCGCCGACGACAAGAACAACGCGCTCTTGATCGCCGCGACGCCGAAGGACTTCGACCTGATCCAGGACGTGCTGGACAAGCTCGACCTGGTGCCGCTGCAGGTGCTGGTCGAGGCGACGATCTTCGAGGTCACGCTGCGCGACCAGCTCAAGTACGGGCTGCAATACCTCATCAGCAACGGCGGCCTGGGCTTCGCCAAGG
>JADZDN010000112.1 GCA_020851015.1 Alphaproteobacteria bacterium
CTCGGTGCCGCCGATGATGTAGTCCCAGGCGTTCTGGTCCAGGTTCTGGCGGGCCTTGCGCACGATCTCGTGCAGGTTCTCGAACCCGCCCGCGGGCAGGGTGCTGGCGTCCTTGGCCGGCATGGTCTTCGCGTCCCCTCGGTTGCGGGGCCGAGCATAGGGCCGCGCCGCGCCGGCGCAAGGCGACGCCTTGTCGCCCGCGCGGATTGCCGCTATGAGCAACGCCCATGCTCGATCACCTGAAGGCGAACAACCGCGCCTGGGCCCAAGGCAAGGTCGCCACCGACGGCGACTTCTTCAAGCGGCTGGAGCGCCAGCAGGCGCCCAAGTACCTGTGGATCGGCTGCGCCGACAGCCGCGTGCCGGCCAACGAGATCGTCGGTCTCGATCCCGGCGAGCTGTTCGTGCACCGCAACGTCGCCAATCTTGCCCCGCCACAGGACGCCAACTACCTGTCGGTGCTGCAGTTCGCGGTCGACGTCTTGAAGGTCAAGCACATCCTGGTGGTGGGGCATTACGGCTGCGGCGGCGTGGCGGCGGCGGTCGACGGCCGGCGGCGCGGGCTGGTCGACCACTGGCTGCACCCGATCCGCGAGGTCTACCAGACCAACCGCGCGGCGCTCGAAGCGATCGCGGACGAGCGCCGGCGGATGGAGCGGCTGTGCGAGCTCAACGTCATCCGCCAGGTGCGCAACGTGGCCGCCGATGTCTTCGTGCAGGATGCCTGGGCGCGCGCCCAGCCGCTCTGCGTGCATGGCTGGGTCTATTCGCTGTCGAACGGGCTGGTGAACGACCTCAATGTCACGGTCGCGGGTCCCGACGGCGCGGCCGCTGCCGGCGGCGTCCCGTGACCACCGGGGCCGCGACGCGCGGGCCGGGCGCCGCCGACCGCCTGAACGCCTTCGTGCCCGGCGGCATCTTCACCCTTGCCGGCGCGGCCGACGGGCCGCTCGCGGGCCTCTCCTTCGCGGCCAAGGACATCTTCGACATCGCCGGCCACGTGACGGGCTGCGGCAATCCCGACTGGGCGCGCACCCATGTCGCCGCCGACGACACGCAGAGCGCGGTCCGCGCGCTGCTCGACGCCGGCGCGACCTTGAAGGGAAAGACCATCACCGACGAGCTGGCCTTCAGCCTGATGGGCGAGAACGCGCATTACGGCACGCCGGTCAACGCCGCCGCGCCGGCCCGCGTGCCGGGCGGATCGTCCTGCGGCTCGGCGGCGGCGGTGGCGGGCGGGGCGGTCGACTTCGCGCTGGGCAGCGACACCGGCGGCTCGGTGCGCATCCCCGCCAGCCATTGCGGCATCTTCGGCATCCGCACCACCCATGGGCGCCTGTCGCTCGACCGCACGATGAAACTGGCGCCCAGCTTCGACGTGCTGGGCTGGTTCGCGCGCGATGCCGGCGTGCTGCGCCGCGTGGGCGCGGTGCTCCTGGGCGACGCGCCGCGCCGCGCGCGCGCCGGCGGCCTGTTCCTGGCCCAGGATGCCTTCGCGCTGGCGGACCCGGCGGTGGGCGAGGCGTTGAGGGACGGCATCGAGCGCGTCGTGCGCGCCATCGGCCCGGCCGCGATCGCGAGCGTGGCGCCCGAGGGGCTGGGCGCGTGGTACGACGCCTTCCGCCATCTGCAGGGCGCCGAGATCTGGCGCGTGCATGGCGAATGGGTGACGCGCACCCAGCCGCGCTTCGGACCCGGCGTGGCCGAGCGCTTCCGCTGGGTGGCGACGATCGGGCGCGACGAGGTGGCGGCGGCCGCGGCGGTGCGCGCGCGCGCGCGGGCGCGCCTGCGCCAGCTCCTCGACAGCGGCAAGCTCTTGTGCCTGCCGACCGCGCCGTCGCCCGCCCCGCTGAAGGGCCTGCCGCTGGCCGAGACCGACCGCTTCCGCGCGCGCACGCTGAGCCTGACGTGCATCGCGGGCCTCGCCGGCCTGCCCCAGGTCACCCTGCCCTTGGGCCGGGTCGACGGCGCCCCGGTCGGCCTGTCGCTGATCGGTCCGGCGGGCGCGGACGCGATGCTGCTGGACCTGGCCGAGGCGGTCTGGCTGTCCTAGCCCTTCGGCCAGGGTCCAGGTCACTTCCGCCGCGCCTCGCGCTCTTCTAAAGTGGCGCAGCGCGTGGGGCGGAGGCAATCTCCGTTCGGGGTCGCTGACGATCCAGCGCTAGGTGTTGCGTCCTACCAGAAGCGCCACCAGGGCTTCGAAGACAGGGAGTCGACTCGGCGGCGGTTCGCGAACCGGACAGTCGTGGGACAAGCCCGGCCTTGACCGTTCGGATCAGAGCCTGAGGCTTCGGTCAGGGCTATCGCAGCGCCGGCGGATAGGAACTACCCCGCCTTCTTGGCCAGCACCTCGATCATGCGCACGCGGCCGTCCTCGATGCTGCGCTGGGAATTGGCGAGGTAGGTCCACATCCGCTCGCCCATCAGGACATGCAGGCCCAGGCGCGGCTGGCCCCGCGTCTCGGCTTTCTTGCGCTGGGCGGCGACCTGCGCGCGGATGTCGTCGGTCGCGTCGTGAAAGCGGAGGATTGCGAAGCCGGCGGCCTCGATGTCGCGGCGGGTCTCTTCCACGGTGGAAAGAAAGCTGGTCTCCGCGCTCTCGGCCCAGGGGACGGGGAAGTAGGGCGGGCCGCTCGCGCCGCTGGCGCCGTTCGACAGCGCCAGCACGCCGCCGGGCTTGAGCACCCGATGGGCCTCGCCGTAGAACCGCGCCTTGTCGGCGATGTTCATCACGACGTTCTGCGAATAGGCGCGGTCGAAGCTGGCGTCGGGAAAGGGCAGGTCGAGCGCGCTGGCCTGCCGGACCGCAACCCTGCCGCTCATGCCGGTCGCGGCGTTGAGCGCCGCGGCCGCCGCGACGAAGGCTTCGGTCAGGTCGACGCCAGTCACGCGGCAGCCGGTCTTGTCGGCGATCCAGCGCGCCGGGCCGCCGATGCCGCAGCCGATATCCAGCACCGCCTCGCCCGGCCTGGGGTCGAGCATGGCGACCAGCTCGCGGGTCGCCAGCACGCCGCGGCCGTGGAAATGGTCGAGCGGCGCCAGCGCGTCCGGGGTAATCGGCGCGTCCGGGCCGATCTCCGCGCGCAACGCCGCCAGGATGCGCCGGGCGATGTCCTCGGACGCGTAGTGGCTTTCGACCCGGTCGCCGACCGACATGGCGGATCTCCCCGCGCCTACTTGATGAACCGGTCGTAGACGCCCAGCGCGATTTCCAGCGCGATCAGCGCGATGATGTAGAGCTCCAGCCGATGGCTGGTGCGCGTCGAGATCAGGTCGGTGATCATGTCGGCGGTCTCGCGGATGATCACCAGCTTGCGCTCGATCGCCCGCGCGCGCTGGGCCAGGTCGTATTCGTCGACCAGCTTGGCCCAGAACCGCTCCAGCGCCGGGTGGTCCCACAGCACGTCGGGCTTTTCGTCCACCCCCACGCGGTCGGCCAGGCGCTGCTGGATGTGCAGCGCCTCGCCGATCTGGCCCAGCAGGGCCGACTTGGGGCCGGGCGGCAGGCGGCTCTGCGCCAGGCTGGTGGCGACCGGCTCCAGGCGTTCGAAGGCCCGCGCGATGCGGCGCTCGTCATGCGCCAGGGCCACGCTGACGGCCAGGGCCTCGGCGACCAAGAGCAGCCGCTCGGCGTCCGCGGCCTTGATCTGGATCGCGCCCGACGGCGAGGTGATGTCCTCCTCGGCCGGCTTGACGACGACCTGCACCGTCTCGCTCTCGCGCTCCGCCAGGGGTTCGACGATGCGCTGGCCCAGGCTGCGGATGATCTCGTCCTCCTCGACCGGGCTCAGGTCGACGAACACGGCGGCGCCCGACTTGAACAGCGCCACCATGCCGCCCCCGCTCAAGCGGAAGGCCAGCGGGTTCTTGGAAAACGCGTCGTCGCGCTCAAGCCCCTTCAGCTCGATGCGGTCGCCCAGTTGAAGCGCGCGGATCGAGAAACTGTCGCCGGCCATCGCATCCCCGCGGTTCGCTTCAGAAGGACTCGGCAAGCCCTTCCTGCGCCATCATACGCCGGACCGCCGGCCGCGGCCTCACGAGGTCGAGCTGCCGGGCGATGCTGGGGTAGCGCGAGGCCGGCCGGGCGCAATTGCGGCTCCAGCGCGCGAGCATGTGCAGGTAGAGGTCGGCTGCGCTGAACGTGGCGCCGGTCAGGTACGGCCCGTTCTCGGCAAGCGCGGCATCCACCACCGACCACTGCTTTTCCAGCCGCGCCTCGCCGGCCGCCTTCAAGGCCGCGCGGCTCGGCTCGTCAGGAAAGAAATTGTCGGGATGGTAGTAGAGGATGAAGGAGTCCTGGATCGTGTTGGTCAGGTACATCAGCCACTGCAGAAATTTCATCCGCTCGGGCGCGCCCGGCGGCGGCATCAGCTTCGCCTCGGGATGCTTCTCGGCCAGATAGAGCACGATGGCCGCCGACTCGAACATCGCCTTGTCGCCGTCGACCAGGGTCGGCACGCGCGCGTTCGGGTTGAGCTTCAGATAGGCCGGCGGCCGCTGCTCGCCCTTCTGGATATCCACCTTTACCAGCTCGTAGGGACAGCCGATCTCCTCCAGCGCCGCGTGCGGCGCCATGTTGGCGCTGCCGGGATCCCAGAACAGCTTGTACACGTGGGCGCTCCTATCGCGTGTCGGTCAGGGGACGGACTGGTAGTCCTCTATTTCCTGCGCGCGCACCTCGGCGGTCGTCGCCAGGCACAGGACGCGTTCGATGCGCTGGGCATCCGCCTCCTTGCGCAGCCGGTCGACCATCCAGGCGCAATGCGCCTCGCGGAACGTCTCCCAGGCCTGCTGCGCGCGCTGCATGAGTTCGATGCCGCGCGCGTCCAGGCTGGCGCGCGCGCGTTGCGCGGCGGCGGCCAGGGCCTTGTTCTGCGCCGCCAGCTCGGCCTCCGCGCAGGCAAGACGGCCCTTGGCATCGGTGGTGCGGCCCAGGCAATCCAGGCTCTCCTCGGTGAACGCGAAGGCGGGGGCGCCGGCGACCATGGCGGCCAGGCAAATGACGAGGGAGGAAGGGGAGGTTTCCAGGGCGCGCATCTCCGCCAGTCTAGCGCGGTCGCGGCGCGGCGTCAGCGTCGCGCGCGGCCCGTCGCTCACGCGGTTGGGTCGCGGAGCGTGCCGGTCTTCTTGAGCGCGCGGACCAGGGCGGCCCACAGGCCGCAGGCCACCAGCCCGGCGCCGATCCACAGCAGGCTGCGGCCGGCCGCCGGCCAGCCGAGCCGCGTGTAGGACTGGTAGGCGAAGACCAGCAGCGCGGTCACGATCCACGAAAAGAAGCTGCCGTATTCCTTGATCACCAGCCGCCGCCAGTTGAACGTCATGCCTTCGGTCGCCGGGCCGATCGCCGACAGCGAGGGCAGCCAGCGGTTCACCCGCCGGCAGTACCCGTCGTATTCCTGGCCGAACTGGCCGCGCAGGTAGCGCTCCTCGGCGGCGACGATGGCGCGGTAGGAGACCAGGAAGAACAGGCCGCCCAGCCCATAGGCGAGCGGGTTGTTGTGGATCACGAACAGCCCGGCCAGGACCAGCAGGTTGCCGACATAAAGGGGATTGCGCGAGGTCGCGAACATGCCTTCCTGCACCAGCCGGGCCGCATAGATCTGCTTGTTGACCCCGCCGCGCTTGATGTAGGCGAGCCCGACCACGGTGGCGCGCAGGCCCTGGCCCATCAGGCACACCAGCAGGCCCGTCAGGTCTAGCCAGCGGTCGGCCGCCCAGCTGCCGAGGAAGGGCTGGGGCGGGCAGAGGATGAAGATGGCCGCCATCACGGCGGGAAACACGCCGTTGCGGTAGCGGAACAGGAAATTGCCGTAGCGGACGATCAGGGA
>JADZDN010000113.1 GCA_020851015.1 Alphaproteobacteria bacterium
CGGACCCTCGCCCGCGCGAAGCGTGGGAGAGGGTGGCGAGCGCCAGCGAGCCGGGTGAGGGCATCAGAACCTGGGAATGTCCGGATGCGGCAGGCGGCCGCCGCTGACATGCAGGCGGCCCAGCTCGGCGCAGCGGTGCAGCGTCGGGAACATCTTGCCGGGGTTCAAGAGGCCGTTGGGATCGAAGGCGCATTTCACGCGCATCTGCTGGTCGAGGTCGATTTCGGTGAACATCGTCGGCATCAGGTCGCGCTTCTCGACGCCCACGCCGTGCTCGCCGGTCAAGACGCCGCCTACCTCGACGCACAGGCGCAATATGTCCGCGCCCAGTTTTTCCGCCAGCTCCAGTTCGCCGGCATTGGCGTCGAACAGGATCAGCGGGTGCAGGTTGCCGTCGCCCGCGTGGAACACGTTGGCGATGCGCAGCCCGCTTTGCCGCGACAGCTCGGCCATGCGCTTCAGCACCTCGGGCAGGCGCGCGCGCGGGATGGTGCCGTCCATGCACAGATAGTCCGGCGTGATGCGGCCGACGGCGGGAAACGCGGCCTTGCGCCCCGCCCAGAAGCGCAGGCGCTCGGGCTCCGACGCGCTGGCCTTCAGGTAGCTGGCGCCGCAGCGCGTGGCGATCCGCTCGACGCGCTGGATCAGCTCCTCGACCTCGGCCGCCGGCCCGTCCAGCTCGACGATCAGCAGCGATTCCACGTCGAGCGGGTAGTTGGCGTGGACGAAATCCTCGACCGCGTGGATCGCCGGCCTGTCCATCATCTCCATGCCGCCGGGGATGATGCCCGCGGCGATCACCGCGCCGACGCAGTCCCCGGCCTGCTCGTTCGACGGGAAGCCCAGCAGCAGCGCGCGCGCCGTCGCCGGCTTGCGCAGGATGCGCACGGTCACCTCGGTGATGACGCCGAGCAGGCCTTCGGAGCCGGTCATCACGCCCAGCAGGTCGTAGCCCTCGCTGTCCAGGTGCCTTCCGCCGAGCCGCACCACCTCGCCCGTCACCAGCACCATCTCGATGCCCAGCACGTTGTTGGCGGTGAGGCCGTATTTCAGGCAATGCACGCCGCCCGCGTTCTCGGCGACGTTGCCGCCGATCGAGCACGCGATCTGGCTGGACGGATCGGGCGCGTAGTAGAAGCCGGCATGCTGCACCGCGTTGGTGATGCCGAGATTGGTGACGCCGGGCTGGGCCACGACGCAGCGGTTGTCGTAGTCGATCGCCAGGATGCGGTTGAACTTGCCCATCGCCAGCACGATGCCGTCGGCCAGCGGCAGCGACCCGCCGCTCAAGGACGTGCCGCCGCCCCGTGGCACCACCTTGACGCCCTGCTCGTGGCAGTACCGGAGAATCCGCGAGACCTGGTCGACGGTGGTCGGCAGCACCACCAGCATCGGCAATTGGCGATAGGCCGCCAGCCCGTCGGACTCGTAGGCGCGCAACTCGTCCACCGCCGTGATCACGCCCTCGCCCGGCACGATCGCCTGCAGCGCGGCGGCGATCTCGGCGCGGCGCGACAGCACGGCCTGGTCCGGCGCGGGCATCAGCGGCGGCATGGTTCTCCTCCCCGAGGCATGCCGATCGGCGCGCGGGAGCGCGCCGTCATCGCGTCATTGTTTTTTCAGAGAAGCAGGCTTGCCCGGTCGCGTCAATCGACCGGCGGGGACGCGATCAGCCCTGGCGGGCCTTGAAGCGCGGGTTCTTCTTGTTGATGACGTAGACGCGGCCGCGCCGGCGCACGACCTTGCAGTTCTTGTCGCGCGCCTTCATCGATTTCAGCGAGTTGACGACTTTCATGGGCCGGCTCCTGGCAGCCCCGGCAAGCGGCCCGGGCCTTGAAAAGAGGCGCTTCTATAGGGAAACGCCCCTGGCCTGTCAACCGCGCCGCCCCTGTTGCGCCGGGGTTGCCCCATCCTTAAGGTGCCGCCCGCCATGGACAGCCCCAACCCCGCGCCCGCCACGCCCCCCGCGACGCCCAAAGACCTGTTCGCCCGCCTGGACCGGCTTGGCATCGCCTACAAGACCCACGAGCATCCGCCGCTCTTTACCGTCGAGGACAGCAAGCGCCTGCGCGGCGAACTGCCGGGCGGGCACTGCAAGAACCTGTTCCTGCGCGACAAGAAGCGGAACCTGTTCCTGCTGGTGGTGCTGGAGGATCGGGCGATCGACCTGAAAGGCCTGCGCGATCGGCTGGGCGCGGCGGGGAACCTGTCCTTCGGCAGCCCGGACCTGCTGCTGGAGGTCCTGGGGGTCACCCCGGGCGGGGTGACCCCGTTTGCCCTGATCAACGACCGGCAGCAGCGCGTCACGGTCTTCCTGGACAAGAAGATGTTGGGGATGGACCCGCTGAACTACCACCCCTTGAGTAACGCGCTGACCACCGCGATCCGGCCGGACGACCTGCTGCGCTTCATCGAATCCTGCGGGCACACGCCCCGGACCATCGATCTGGACCGCTGAGCCCGAGGCCAAGACCGGCCGCCCGGCGGGCGCCGGACTTGCCAGTTTCGGCCGGAATGGCCATGTTGAAGCCAAGCATTGATGCCCGAATTCCAAGGATCGGAACGAGATAATGGCTGACATGATGATCGGCGGCGGCCCCAAGCCGGCGGGCGCCAGCGCCGGCCAGCCGAAAGGCGGCGCGCAGCAGGCCCCGGGCGGCTCGGCGCAGAACGTCCTGGTGGGCGGCGGACCCGCGCCGGCGGCCGGCGACCTGATCAAGAACAGCAACACGCGCGGCTTCATGGCCGACGTGATCGACGCCTCGCATGACGTGCCGGTGATCGTCGATTTCTGGGCGCCGTGGTGCGGCCCCTGCAAGCAGCTGGGCCCCCTGCTCGAAAAGGCGGTGCGCGAGGCCCGCGGCGCCGTGCGCATGGTCAAGATCAACATCGACGAAAGTCCCGAGATCGCGCAGCAGATGCGCATCCAGTCGATCCCGGTCGTCTATGCCTTCGCGCAGGGACGCCCGGTCGACGGCTTCGTCGGCGCGGTGCCGGAAAGCCAGATCAAGACCTTCATCAAGCGCCTGGCCCAGACCGCCGGCGCCCAGGTGCCGGAATCGCCGGTCGAGCAGGCGATGGAGGAAGCCAAGGCGCTGATGGAAGCCGGCGACATGGGCAATGCCGGCGGCATCCTGGCCCAGGTCGTGCAGCACGATCCGGGCAACGCGGTCGCGCGCGCGCGCCTGGCGCGCTGCCACCTGGCGGCGGGCGACCACAAGGCGGCGCGCAAGATGCTGGACTCGATCGCCGCCGACAAGCTGAAGGACCCCGCCGTCGCGTCCGAGGTCGGCACGGTCAAGGCGGCGCTCGACCTGGCGGAAAGCGCCGGCGCGGCGGGGCCTTTGCAGGATCTGAAGCAGAAGGTCGCGGCCGACGCCAACGACCACCAGGCGCGCCTCGACCTGGCCACGGCGCTCTATGCCGCGGGCGACGGCGATGCCGCGATCGACGCGCTGTTGGAAAGCATCCGGCGCAACCGCACCTGGAACGAGGAGGCCGCGCGCAAGCAGCTTCTGAAGCTGTTCGAGGCTTTCGGGCCCACCGACCCGCGCACGATCCAGGGCCGGCGCAAGCTGAGCTCGGTCCTGTTCTCCTGAAGGCCGCGGGGCGCATGCAGGTGAGCCGTTCGCCCTTCGATCCCGACTTCGCGGCGCTGCCGCAGGTCATCCCGATCTTCCCCTTGAGCGGCGTGCTGCTGCTGCCCGGCGGCAAGATGCCGCTCAACGTGTTCGAGCCGCGCTACCTGGCGATGGTCGCCGACGCGATCGCGGGCGCGCGGGTGATCGGCCTGATCCAGCCGATGAAGCACGAGGCGGGCGACGAGCAGATGCCCGCGGCGACCGCGACGGGCGAGCCCGTGCCGGTGGGCGCCGGCAGCGTCGGCGACGACGCGGCGGTCTATCCGATGGGCTGCGCCGGCCGCATCACCCAGTTCAGCGAGACCGAGGACGGCCGCTACCTGGTCACGCTGTCGGGCCTGTGCCGCTTCGCCGTCATCAAGTAATTGCCGCTGCACCGCGGCTATCGCCGGGTGATTCCCGGCTGGACCAAGTTCGAGGCCGACATGGCCGAGGCGCCGGCGCCGGTCGCGATCGACCGCGACCGCATGGTGCGCGCGCTGAAGTCCTACTTCAAGCTGAACGAGATCAACGCCAACTGGGAGGCGATCCGCGACACGCCGGACGACCGCCTCGTCACCTCGCTGGCGATGATCTGCCCCTTCGCGCCCAGCGAGAAGCAGGCGTTGCTGGAATGCCCGGACGCCGGCGAGCGCGCGCGGGTGCTGACCGCGCTGATGGAAATGGCGCTGCTGGGCTCGCGCCGCGGCAGCGATTCCGCCCGGCACTAGAAGCTGCCCCGGAGGCCGGCCATGACCGACAAGCCGCCCACGCCGATCGATCCCAAGCTGCTGGAGATCCTGGTCTGCCCGCTGACCAAGGGGCCGCTGCGCTACGACGCCCAGCGCCAGGAGCTCGTCAGCGAGCGCGCCGGCCTGGCCTACCCGATCCGCGACGGCATCCCGATCATGCTGGTCGACGAGGCGCGCCAGATCGCCGACAAGGCGTAGGACGAGAACCGCCTTGCACGACGCGGGTTCTTTCGAGTCCCCCCTCCCCTTGCGGGAGGGGGGACAGGAAAGAGCGGAACCGGGCATCGCCGCATGACCGACCAACGCTTCGATACCGAGCGCTGGCCGCTCGAGATCCGCTACAGCAAGGAAAAGAAGGAACTCGCGATCCAGTGGGACGACGGGCGGACCGTGACCTATCCGGCCGAATTCCTGCGCGTCCAAAGCCCCTCGGCCGAGGTGCAAGGTCACGGCCCCGGCCAGCGCGTCACCGTGCCGGGGCGGATGCATGTCGGCATCATGGCGATCGAGCCGGTGGGCAACTACGCCGTCCGCCTCGAGTTCGACGACCTGCACGACACCGGCATCTATTCCTGGCAGTACCTGCGCCGGATCGGCGAGGAGCGGGACAAGCTCTGGGCGGAATACCTGGCCGCGCTCGAGGCCCAGGGGCTCAGCCGCGACCCAAGGGCCGCGCGCAAGCCCTGAAAAAACCGCGCGGATTTCCAGCATCCCTCTTGACGGCCGGGGATTAACCGCCTATGTCCCTGGCACTCAGCATGACTGAGTGCTAACAACCCTATTTGATAGCGAATTCAAGGGAGTAGTCCAAATGAGTTTTCGTCCGCTGCATGACCGCGTCGTGGTTCGGCGCGTCGAGGAGGAAGGGCGCACCAAGGGCGGCATCATCATTCCCGACACCGCCAAGGAGAAGCCGATGGAGGGCGAAGTGGTCGCGGTCGGCCCGGGCGCCCGGGACGAGAAGGGCGTGATGGTTCCGATGTCCGTGAAGGCGGGCGACCGGGTGCTGTTCGGCAAGTGGTCGGGCACCGAGGTCAAGCTGAACGGCGAGGAACTGATGATCATGAAGGAGTCCGACATCATGGGCGTGATCGCCTAGCCCGTCACACGCACCGACAGCCGTCGTTCGAGGCGCCTCACGCGCAGTTCGGGTGACGGTTC
>JADZDN010000456.1 GCA_020851015.1 Alphaproteobacteria bacterium
CATTGACAAGGATTTTAGAAAACTTGCAAGCGACCTGAACAGCCTGGAGGGATATGCAGTTGCAATCAGGTATCCTGGCGCAACAGTTTCGGCGGACCTTGCGGAAGACGCATTCGAAGCGGCGAAAAGGGTGCGTGCTTTTGTGAGAAACAAACTCAAACTCAAGTAAGGGGATTACCCATGCCCGCCTCTGACTCACAAACCTACATCGTCAACGACCAGCCAACCGAAAGGGACGCGCTCGACTTCACGCCGTACGTCGAAACACTCGCGGATATTATCCAGACAGGCAACACTCCGTTGACCATCGGCGTGTTCGGCACGTGGGGATCAGGCAAGACTTCACTGATGAAGATGGTGAAGAGTAAACTACCCGATGATTTCACCGTCGCGTGGTTCGACGCGTGGAAATACGACAAGGAAGAAACTCTCTGGCGGGCATTCCTGTTGAACGTATTATTTGCGGTTGAACGGAAAAGCGGGGAGACCGAAGAACTCAAGACCCTCAAAACCATGCTCTACCGCGGACTTGAACTCGAGAAAACGGGCGGCGTAACTATTGACCTTGCCAAACTTGGCGCGAAAGTTGCCGAGGGCGCGATCCAGATCGGGTTGTCGTTTATTCCTCCCTTGGCAACGCTGGCGGATATGGCGAAGGAACTGCAAAAATCAGGGAAGGGAAGTATCGAAGGCGGATTTGAAAGCGCCATCCAACGCGAGCGGACGAAGATTTACGTAGAGCAGGTCCGTTCATTGGAACAATTTCAAGAGAAGTTTGCCACGCTCATTAAATCCTACATCTCCCCGCAAAGACTCGTTGTGTTCGTGGACGACCTCGACCGCTGTTTGCCCGAGAAAGCCATTCAAGTTCTCGAAGCGATTAAGTTATTCCTCGATGTGCAGGATTGCGTATTTATCTTGGGCATTGACCAGGATGTGATCGCGCGCGGAATCGAGATGAAATACAAGGATGTGAAGGACAGGAAGGATACAGACGGGAAGCCGCATTTCACCATTGAAGGAATCAAGTATCTCGAAAAGATCATCCAACTGCCGTTCCAGATCCCGCCTGTGGAACAAGCCGATATGGGTGACTTCGTGCATGGATTAAGTACGGAGTGGCCGCATGAAGAGTGCCCAAAGGTGTTTGCCGAAGGACTTGGTAATAATCCACGCCAGATTAAACGTACAGTCAATAGTTTCCTAATGCTCTGGAGGCTAGCAGAAAAACGCAGGGTGCGCCAGAAACAAAAGAGAAATCAAAAGGTAGCATTTGATATTAAACCGATTCGCCTGGCGAAAGTAGTTGCCATACAGGCTGTCTACCCTGAATTATATAACCTTCTTAAGGAAGAACCGCGTTACCTGCGGGATTTGGAACAATATTATCGATCCGAAGAAAATAGAGAGAATAACATAACGGAAGATGCCTTACTTGTCGAGAATACAGAATCAGATGCAACGCATTTTGAAATACCTCCTGCCTTAAGTGCCTTTACAGGAAGGGCTACTGTACGTCGTATTCTAACTTTACATGAGGCCGAGGCAGCGAATGCGAATTTTATGAACCTATCACCTGATGATCTACGTCAATACTTTACCCTCACACTTCGCACTGAAACGATTCAGATAAGTTTTGCTGATTCCACACGTTTACCTTTTGAGCCACAAATGATGCTCATACCCGAAGAAACTTTCCTAATGGGCTCCACTTTTGAACAGGCACAAAAAATTCTAAAGATAAGTGGAGGCGATAGCGATGTGAAAAAATGGTTAAATTATGAACAACCCCAACATACTGTTAGCCTTTCTGAATATCATATTGGCAAATATCCTGTCACAAACCGTGAATATCGCGAATTTATACGAGATTCTCAGTACAAGCCGCCACAAGGGTGGGATGGAGATCAATATCCGTTTGATAAAGGAGATCATCCTGTGGTCAATGTATCGTGGGAAGATGCTCTAGCCTATTGCAAATGGTTAAGTTCAAAAACCGGGCGAAATTATCGTTTGCCAACCGAAGCCCAGTGGGAAAAAGCAGCGCGAGGAAACGATGGAAGAATTTATCCCTGGGGAAATGAATTCGATCCCCAAAAAACTAACACGGCAGAGTCTAAACTAGGTTCCACAACACCTGTAGGTA
>JADZDN010000114.1 GCA_020851015.1 Alphaproteobacteria bacterium
GGCTTCATCGGCGCCGGCAAGATCGGCATGGCGGTCGCCGGCAACAGCAGCCACGTCGCCGCGATGGCGGGCCTCAAGCTGCCGATCGAGAGCCACGTGCTGCAGGCCTTCGTGACCGAGGGCTTGAAGCCCTGGATCGACACGGTCGTGACCTACGGCGTTGGCCATTTCTACATCAGCCAGTCCGACAAGGGCGGGCTGGTGCTGGGCGGCGACATCGACGGCTACAATTCCTACGCCCAGAAGGGCAACATGGCGCTGATCGAGCATTGCATGGCGGCCGGCATGCAGATCCTGCCCTCGCTGTCGCGCACCCGCATCCTGCGCCACTGGGGCGGGGTGATGGACATGTCGATGGACGGCAGCCCGATCATCGGCAAGACGCCGATCGACAATTTCTACATCAACGGCGGCTGGTGCTACGGCGGGTTCAAGGCGACGCCGGGCTCAGGCTGGGTGTTCGCGCACACCATCGCCCACGACAAGCCGCACTGGATCAACGCGGAATTCACCCTCGAGCGCTTCACCGAGGGCCGCGCGATCGACGAGAAGGGCGGAGGCCCGACGCCGAATGTCCACTAGCCCAATCTGCACCGAGGAGGCGCGCGCGTGCTGATCCGCTGTCCCTGGTGCGGCGAGCGCGACCACGCCGAATACTTCTACGGCGGCGATGCGACCGTGAAGCGTCCGGCCGAGAATGCCGGCGTCCAAGCCTGGCACGACTATGTCTACCTGCGCGAAAACCCGAAGGGCCCGCATCGCGAATTGTGGCAGCACCAGGCGGGCTGCCGCGAATGGCTGGTGGTCACCCGCGATACGCTGACCCACGACATCCTCGGCGTCGAGCCGGTCAAGGGAGCGGCGCGATGAGCGGCCAGACGCATCGCCTGGCCAGCGGCGGCGAGATCGACCGCGCGCGGCCCCTCGCCTTCTCCTTCGACGGCCGGGCCTACCAGGGCTATGCCGGCGACACGCTGGCCTCGGCCCTGGTCGCCAACGGCGTGCGGCTGGTCGGGCGCAGCTTCAAGTACCATCGCCCGCGCGGCATCTATTCGATCGGGCCGGAGGAGCCGAACGCGCTGGTCAGCCTGCGCCAGGGCGGCCGCGCCGAGCCGAACACGCGCGCGACGATGGCCGAGCTCTATGACGGGCTGGCCGCGGAGAGCCAGCACCGCTGGCCGAGCCTCTGCCTCGATATCGGCTGGGTGAACGACCTGCTCGGCCCGTTCATTCCCTCCGGCTTCTACTACAAGACTTTCATGGGGCCGGGGCGCGGCGCCTGGATGTTCTACGAGAAATACATCCGCAAGGCCGCCGGCCTGGGCACCGCGACGAAGGAGCCCGATCCCGACCGCTACGAGAAACGATCGCTGTGGTGCGACGTGCTGGTGGTGGGCGGCGGGCCGGCGGGGATCGCCGCGGCATTGGCAGCGGCCGAGACCGGCGCGCGGGTCGCGCTGGCCGACGAGCGCGCGGCCTTCGGCGGCGCATTGCGGCGCGAACGCATGACGGTCGGCGGCCTTGCCGGACGCGACTGGGCGGATGCAAGCATCGATGGCCTTGCGGCGCGCGGCAACGTCACGCTGCTGCCGCGCACGACCGTCTTCGGCTACTACGACGGCAACGGCCTGGCCGCGGTCGAGCGGGTGCAGGACCATGTGCCGACGCCCGGCGAATACCTGCCGCGCCAGCGCCTGTGGAACATCCGCGCCCGCCGCGTGGTGCTGGCGACCGGCGCGATCGAGCAGCCGCTGGTGTTTGCCGGCAACGACAAGCCCGGCGTGATGCTGGCCTCGGCCGCGCGCGGCTACGTGAACCAGTACGCCGCCAAGCCCGGCACGCGGGCGGTCATCGCCACCGGCAACGACGACGCCTATCGCACGGCGATCGACCTGGCGCTCGCCGGCGTCGAGGTGGTGGCCGTCGTCGACCACCGGCCGGCGGCCGACGGCGCCCTGCCCCGCGCCGCGCGCGCCCGGGGGATCGACGTCGTCACCGGTCATGCCGTGGTCGGCACGATCGGCATGATGGATGTGGCGGCGGTCGAGATCGCGCCGATCGACGCCCAGGGCGCCCTGGCCGGCAGCGCGACGCGGCAGTTCGCCTGCGACCTGGTCTGCGCCTCGGGCGGCTGGCAGCCGGCCGTGCACCTGCACAGCCATACCGGCGCGAAGCCGGTGTTCGACGACACGATCAACGCCTTCGTGCCTGGGCCGTCGCGCCAGGCCGAGGTGTCGGCCGGCGCGGCGCGCGGCGCCTTCGCCCTGGCGGACTGCCTGGCCGACGGATCGCGCGCCGGCGCCGAAGCCGCCAAGGCAGCGGGCCACGGATCGGGCGCGGTGCCGCCGACCCCCGCCTGCGAGGACGGCGGCGTACAGGCGCCCGCGCGCGCGCTGTGGTCGGTGCCGCGTCCGTCGGGCGTGCGGGGAAAGGCCTTCGTCGACATCCAGGACGACGTGACCGACAAGGACGTGGCGCTGGCCCATCGCGAGGGCTACGTCTCGGTCGAACACCTGAAGCGTTACACCACGCTCGGCATGGGCACCGACCAGGGCAAGATCAGCAACCTGGCCGGCCACGCCATCATGGCGGGCTTGCGCGGACAGTCGATGCAGCAGGTGGGCACCACCACCTTCCGCCCGCCCTACACGCCCGTGACGTTCGGCGTCTTCGCCGGGCGCGACCTGGGCCGGCACTACCAGCCGATCCGCCGCACCCCGACCCATGGCTGGCACGAAGCCAATGGCGCCACCTTCATCGAAGCGGGATTGTGGGTGCGCCCCCAGGTCTACATGCGCAGCGGCGAAGCGATGGGCAACGCCATCGCGCGCGAGGTGCGCGCCGTGCGCGGCAACCTCGGCATCTGCGACGTGTCGACGCTGGGCAAGATCGACGTGCAGGGGCCGGACGCCGCCAAGTTCCTCGACCGCGTCTACTGCAACACCTTCTCCAACCTCCCGGTCGGCCGCGCGCGCTACGGGCTGATGCTGCGCGAGGACGGCATCGTCATGGACGACGGCACCACCTCGCGCCTCGGCGGGCACCGCTTCTTCATGACGACGACCACGGCCAATGCCGGCAAGGTCATGACGCATCTTGAATACTACCTGTCGGTCGTCTGGCCGGAGCTGAAGGTCCAGGTCGCGTCCGTCACCGAGCAATGGGCGGGCATCGCCGTCGCGGGCCCGAAATCGCGCGAGCTGCTGCAGCGCGCGATGACCGGCGTCGACCTGTCGAACGAGGCGCTGCCGTTCATGGGCGTGCGCGACGGGCTCTTGGCCGGGATTCCCGCCCGCGTATTCCGCATCAGCTTCTCCGGCGAGCTGGCCTACGAGGTCAACGTGCCGTCGGACTTCGGCATCGCCGCCTGGGAGGCGCTGATGGCCGCCGGCAAGCCGCTCGACGTCGTGCCCTACGGGCTCGAGGCGATGGGCGTGATGCGGATCGAGAAGGGCCACGTGGTCGGCTCCGAGCTCGACGGCCGCACCACGCCGGCCGATCTCAACATGGATCGCCTGGTCAGCAAGAAGAAGGATTTCATCGGCAAGCCGTTGATGGGGCGGCCGGGCTTGGTCGACCCCAAGCGCAAGCGCCTGGTGGGCCTGGTGCCGGTCGATGGCCGCACGCGCATCCGCGCCGGCGCGCAGATCGTCGCCGATCCGCGCGCTAGGGCGCCGGTGGCGATGCTGGGCCACGTCACCTCGGCCTGCTTCAGCGCCAGCCTGAACCACCCGATCGCCCTGGCGCTGGTCTCGGGCGGGATGGAGCGCAAGGGCCAGACGCTGCACGCCGCCTTCCCGCTGCGCAACGAAAGCGTCGCGGTCAAGGTGGTCGATCCGGTGTTCGTCGATCCCGAAGGGAAGCGCCTGCATGGCTGACGCACGCTCGGCCCTCCACGGCATCATCCGGCCCGGGGCGTTCGGCCGCGATACCGCCGATCCCGGCGTCACCCTGGCCGAACGGCGCGGCCTGTCGCTGGTCCAGGTCGCGGGCTTCGCCGCCGGCACGGTCGGCGCGGCGCTGCGCGACAAGCTTGGCATCGCGGTCGACGCCAAGCCGAACCGCGCATCCGGGCAAGGCGATGTGCGGGCGCTGTGGCTGGGGCCCGAGCGCTGGCTGGTGGTGTCGCCGGCCGCCCGCCGGCCCTCGGCCGCCGAAGCCTTGTCAGGGGCCTTGAAATCCGAGCAGGCGGCGATCATCGAACTCGACCATGCGCGCACGATCCTGCGCCTCGCCGGCCGCAACGCGCGCGACGTGCTGGCCAAGGGCTGCCAGATCGACGTTCATCCCGCCGCGCTGCCCGCCGGCGCCTGCGCGCAGACCGCGCTGTTCCATGCCAACGCGCTGATCCACGCGGTCGACGCCCTGACCTTCGACCTCTACGTGGCGCGCAGCTACGGCCAGGCCTTCTGGGAATCCCTGACCGACGCCGCCGGCGAATTCGGCTGCCGCGTGACCGGCTGACGCAAGGCGCGCGGTCCCGCCATTCCGCGCTGGCGCCCGCCGCCGCGATTTGAGACAGTCGGTCTCGATCGCGGGGGTGGGATGCGGCTCAACGATATCGAACAGGCGATGCTGGCGGGCGCGCTGGGCGAGCCGCGCCGCTGGGCGATCGAGCAGCAGATGCGCGTCGGCCGCTTCTTCGACGCCGAGGATTTCGTGCCGATCGCCCAGGTCCACCTGATGGCCGACGCGGAATCGCTGGGCCCGATCGGCGTCGCGTTCCTGGAGAAGATGGCGGCCGCGCCGGCGGAGCACCGCCGCGTGCGCGTGCCCACCATCACCGATCCGCGCGGCATCGACTTCGACGCCTATCGAAGGCTGGGCCAGACCGAGGCGATGGCGTCGCTGGAGCGCCGCGCGATCGATGCCTTCCGCGCGATGGGGTTCCTTCTGACCGACACCTGCATCAACTACCAGACCGTGATGCCGCCGGTGCTGGGCGAGCACGTCGCCTTCGGCGA
>JADZDN010000115.1 GCA_020851015.1 Alphaproteobacteria bacterium
CCGTGATCTGCACGTGGTCGATCTCGCTGGCGTTCCACAGCCGCTCGAACATGCGGTTGGCGAAGCGCAGCGCCATCAGGTTCTGGACCGTCTCCTTGCCCAGGTAGTGGTCGATGCGGAAGACGCGGTCCTCGCTGAACACCGCGCCGACCTGGTCGTTGACCGCGCGCGAGGAGGCGAGGTCGTTCCCGAGCGGCTTTTCCAGCACCACGCGCGAGGCCGCGGTCGCCAGGCCCGACTGGCCCAGCGCCTGGCAGATCGGCCCGAACAGATTGGGCGCGGTCGCCAGGTAGAAGGCGCGGATATGGCCGCTCGCGGCCAGCCGAGGTTCCAACTTCGCAAGCTCGGCCGGGTCGGCCGCGTCGCAGGCCAGGTAGCCCAGGCGCTTGACGAAGCGATCGATCAGCGCGCGGTCCAGCGTCTCGGGCGGGATGTAGCGCTCGATCGCCTGGCGTGCCCGCGCGCGATACGCCTCGTCGGACATCGGCGAGCGCGCGACCGCCAGGATGCGCCCGTCCTCGGGCAGCCGCACGTCGCGTTCGCGCTGGTAGAGGGCGGGCAGCAGCTTGCGCAGCGCCAGGTCGCCGGCGCCGCCGAACACGACCAGGTCGAACGGGGCTACCCGGTCGTCGTCAGCCACGGGCAGGCGGCCTCATGGCACCGTCATGCCCTTCTTGACGGCCGGGCGGGCGTTGATCGCGTTGAACCAGCGCCGGACGTTGGGAAAGTCGGCCAGGTCGACGCCCTGCCATTCGTGCCGCGCCGCCCAGGGGAAGGTCGCCATGTCGGCGATCGTGTAGGGGCCGGCCAGGAACTCGCGGTCCTTCAGCCGCGCGTCCATCACGCCATAGAGCCGGCGCGCCTCCTTGGTGTAGCGCTCGATCGCGTAGGGGATTTTCTCGGGCGCGAAGCGGCGGAAGTGATGCGCCTGGCCGAACATCGGGCCGACGCCGCCCATCTGGAACATCAGCCATTGCAGCGTCTCGTAGTGCGCCGCCGGCTCCTTGGGCAGGAACTTGCCGGTCTTGTCGCCGAGATAGATCAGGATCGCGCCCGATTCGAACACGGCGAAGGGCTTGCCGTCCGGCCCCTCGCGGTCGACGATCGCCGGGATCTTGCTGTTCGGGTTGATGCGCACGAAGTCCGACGTGAACTGGTCGCCCTTGGAGATGTCGATCGGGAAGACGCCGTAGGGCAGGCCCGTCTCCTCGAGCATGATGGAGACCTTCCGCCCGTTGGGCGTGCTCCAGGTATAGAGATCGATCATCGGTTTCCCTTCGTGTAGCCGGGCGCGCCGGTCAGATCGCGGCGAAGCCCTGTTCCAGATCGGCCATCAGGTCGTCGACATGCTCGATGCCCACGGAGACGCGCAGCAGGTCCTGCGGTGTCGGGCTGTCGGGGCCCTCGATCGTGCCGCGATGCTCGACCAGGCTCTCGACGCCGCCGAGCGAGGTGGCGCGCACGAAGAGCTGCAGCCGCGCGACGAAGGCCAGCGCCGCCGCCGCGCCGCCCTTGAAGCGCAGCGACAGCATGCCGCCATAGCCGCCCTGCATCTGGCGCTTGGCCACGGCGTGGCCCGGATCGTCCGGCAGCCCGGGGTAGCAGACGCGCAGCAGCTTGGGATGGCCCTTGAAGTGCGTGGCGATGGCCAGGGCGGACTGCGACTGCTGGCGCACCCGCAAGTGCAGCGTGCGCATGCCGCGCAGCAGCAGCCAGGCTTCGAACGGGCCCATCACGGCGCCGGCCATCGTGCGGACGTACTTCACGCGCTTCCAGAAGTCGTCGTCGCGCGCGGCCACCAGGGCGCCGGCCAGCACGTCGCTGTGCCCGTTCAGGTACTTGGTGGCGGAGTGCATGACAATGTCGGCGCCAAGCTCGATCGGCCGCGTCAAGACCGGCGAGGCCGCGGTGTTGTCCACGGCCAGCAGCGCGCCGGCCTGATGCGCTAGGGCGGCGGCGGCGGCGATATCGGTGACCAGCCAGGTGGGATTGGCCGGCGTCTCGATCCACACCAGCCGGGTCTTGCCCGGCCGAAGCGCCGCGCCGAGGGAATTGATGTCGCCGGTCGGCACGAAGCTCGCCTCGATCCCCCAGGGCGCCGCCCATTCGCGCAGCCATTTCGGCAGGTTGAAGTAGATGCTCTCCTGCACCACGACATGGTCGCCGGGCTTCAGCGCCTGGAACACCGCCGTCGTCGCGGCCATGCCGGAGGCGAACAGCGCGGCCGCCGCGCCGCCTTCCAGCCTGGCCAGCAGCGCCTCGGGCTGGTCGTAGGCGGCCGACTCGGCGCGCAGGTAGCCGTGCGGGCTCAGCAGCTTGTAGTCGGGCCCGCGCGCGTAGGTGGTCGAAGGCTGCACGGGCGGCGAGACCGCGCCGGTGGCCGGGTCGATCCAGCCCAGCGCGCGCGCCGCCAGCGTCTCGGGCCGGTTCTTCGGCTCGTTGCCGTGTTCGTTGCTCATCCCCGCCGATGGTTAAAGACGGCAGTGGCGAAGGTCAAAGGGATTCGGGCCGATCGACAGGGACCAGACTCAGGGCTGGACCTTCCAGGTTCCGTCCGGTTGCTTGCACGCCACGCCCTGGACCTGCTGCTGCTGGCCGTCGACCATGAACGTGTCGGTGAAGTTGCGGCACTCGATGCGCATGGCCACCGGCGGCTTGGCCGCGGGCGGGGTGGACAGCGCCTCGGGCGGCGCGGTGCCGATCGGGGCAAGGCCGAGCGTGCCCAGCACCGCGCCGGCCAGCCCGCCGACCATCGTGCCCTGGCCGTCGTGATAGAAGGGCAGGTTGCTGAACGCCGCGCCCAGATAGGCGCCGGCATCCGCGCCGACCGCGGCGCCGCCGAGCGATGCCTCCTGGGCGGAAAGGGGTGGCGCCAATACCACCACCGCGGCGATGCCGAACGCAATTGACGGGATCGCTATGCCGCGCATTGCCAGCCTCGTAGGGTGCACGCGTCCTTCGACAAGCTCAGGACGAGGACAGTTGGTTCGGTGCGCCTAGTCTACCGTCCTCATCCTGAGCTTGTCGAAGGATGAGGCGGGCACCATGGCAGCGGCCTAGTCCAGCTCGAACGCGTTCTTGTAGTCCAGCTTCAGGCTGGGGTCCTGCGCCTCCTTGTCGAGCACGCAGTTGCCGACCACCAGCATCTCGATCTCCGAGCCCATGAAGCAGCGGAACGCGTCCTCGGGCGTGCAGACGATCGGCTCGCCGCGCACGTTGAACGAG
>JADZDN010000116.1 GCA_020851015.1 Alphaproteobacteria bacterium
CATGATGCCGCTGCGGCTGATCAAGTCGCCGGCCGAGGTCGCCCGCATCAAGCATATCTGCCAGATCGCCAACGACGCCTTCGACCGCCTGCCCGGCCTGGTGGCGGAGGGCGACACCGAGCGCGACATCGTGCGCAAGTTCCAGGCCGAGCTCTATCTCTTGGGCGCCGACAAGACGCCCTATACCGCGATCGGCTCGGGCAAGGGTGGGTATGATAGCATCATCCAGGGTCCGCTGCCGCGCCGCCTGCGCAAGGGCGACATCTTCCTGATCGACACCGGCTCGCGCTGGGGCGGGTATTTCTGCGATTTCGACCGCAATATCGCGCTGGGCAAGCCGACCGACGAGGCGCGGCGCATGCACGACCTGCTGTGGCGGTCGACCGAGGCAGGGATCAAGGCGGCGCGCCCGGGCAGGACCGCGGCCGACGTATTCTACGCCCAGGCCAAGGTGCTGGAGGATGCCGGCATCACCCTCGGCAATGTCGGGCGCTTCGGCCATGGGCTCGGCAAGAACATGACCGAGCCGCCGTCGAACAAGCCGGGCGACGCGACAGTGCTCGAGCCCGGCCTGGTGCTGACGATCGAACCCTCGGCCATGTACGGCGACAAGATCATGGTCCACGAGGAGAACATCGTCATCACCGACGGCGCGCCGAAGCTCCTGTCGCGCCGCGGCCCGCGCGAGATGCCGGTGGTGAAGATGTAGGGCGAGGAACAACAATCCTCATCCTGAGCTTGTCGAAGGATGACGGCTTGATCCTTCGAGAAGTTCAGGACGAGGAATCGAGCTTGCGCCCTTTTGTCTTCCTGTCTCTTGCAGGCTTCTTCTTCGCCGCCCTGGCCCGCAGCGCCGCGCCATAGGCCTTGCGCGCCCAGTCGCACAGCATGTCCGCATCCTCCATCGTCTCCGGCGGGGCCTGGAAGTAGCCGAGCGAGACCGGCTCGCTCTTGCCCTGGTAGGTGAACGGCCCCATGCCGGCGCTCTCGTAGTCCGCCCGCGTCGTGTCGTCGACCTTCAGGTAGAGCGTGTCGTAGGCCACCAGCGCGAACATGACGCCCTCGCGATAGACACCCGCGCCGCCGAACATGCGCCGGATCGCCACCGGCCCGAAGCCCGACAGCAGGTCGGTCACATGCGCGCAGAACTCGCGGCTCGCGGTCATGCGATTCCTCCCGATTCGGCCGCGGCCACTATAGTTCGCGACCTTCCGGCCGCAATGCGGCGCCGGGCGGTCGCGTCACAATCGCTTCAAGGGAAAGTCACGCGCTCGTGACTGCCGCATTCCTGCCGCAATAGCGGAGATCTGCGGCCGCGCCGCTCAAAGCTTTTTGAGCGGGGATTGAATTCAATCCGGCGCGCTTCGGGGCTACCTGAATCCCCGCGCCGACCGCCCTTGCCCTCTCCCGGCACGATCGGTGCGCCTACCCGGAAACCAACTCGGAGAAGCGACATGAACCGCATCGCCCTTTATGCCGGCGCCCTGACCCTGGCCTTCGCCGCCGCCGCCCAGGCCCAGACCAATCCCTGGCCGAGCATCGACCGCATGCCGGTGGACGGCCGCCAGCTCATCGCCGCGCTCGACGCCTGCGACCAGGTGCTCGAGCAGTCCGCGCGCGCGAAGTGCGAGATGAACGTGCGCAAGACCGGCGGCCAGGGCTTCAAGCTGCGCGTCGGCACCAGCGAGCCGACCGGCCAGTTCGACCGCTTCCATCCGTAAGCTCGTCCGCCTGCGATCGGCCCTCCGCCTGGACACGCCGTCCGGGCGGAGACGCCCCGCAAGACAATTGTTCAAGAAGGCGCGGATCGAAGAGCAGCCCCGCCGCCGTACCAGCAGCCAGGCTTGGCCCGGACGTGACCTGGGTCATTGCGCAATGACCCGGCGCATCCCATGTTCCATCTCGGGACGCAGGTGGAGAAGGGCCGTGTATCGTCTGGCCGTGATGACCTTGGCAGGCCTGCTGCTTGCCGCACCCCTCGCGGCGCAGGTCTCGCCTTATCCGCAGGTGAACTCCGGCAGCGGCGTGCTGATCCAGCAGGGGACGGCGGGGTCCGCGCTCAACAACAGCGGCAGCGGCCTGGGACCGCTGCGCAACCAGGAACGCGCGCGCTACTCGATCCAGCAGCAGAGCTGCGCCAGCATGACCGGCGTCTCCGCCGAGCGCTGCTATTCCGAGCTGAACACGACGATCGAGGCCGACCGCCTCAAGAACATGTCGATCGAGTCCGGCGCGCGCCGCGATTCGAAGTAGGCGCGGATAGAGTCTTCATCCTTCGAGACGGCCGCTATGCTCGCTCCTCATCCTTCGAGACGCTCGCTATGCTCGCTCCTCAGGATGACGCGTTTCTTTTGCGAATACCTAGGCCACGCGTCATCCTGAGGAGGGCCGCAGGCCCGTCTCGAAGGATGAAGGCCGCGGAACCGGCAGGTTCAGAAAAACTTCAGGTACCGCTTCAATTCCCAGTCCGACACATGGGTGTGGTAATCGACCCATTCCTGGGTCTTGAACTGCACGAAGGTCTCGAACATCAGGTCGCCCATGACCTGGCGGCCCAGCGGGTCGGCGGCGAAGGCCTCGACCGCCTCGCCCAGCGTGCGCGGCAGCTTGTCGACGCCCAGCTTCTTCAGGGTGGCCTCGTCGTGCAGGTACATGTTTTCGCGATGCGGCTGGCCGGGATCGAGCTTCCGGCGGATGCCCTCGAGCCCGGCGGTCAGGATCATCGCCGCGCCGAGATAGAGGTTGCAGGCGATATCCGCCGCCCGGCACTCGATCCGCCCGCCGCCCATCGGGATGCGCAGCATGTTGGTGCGGTTGTTGTTCCCGTAGCACACGAAGATCGGCGCCCAGGTGAAGCCCGACATGCTGCCGCGCGCGATCAGGCGCTTGTAGCTGTTGACCGTGGGCGCGATCACCGCGCAGATCGCCTTGGCGTGCTTCAGCACGCCGGCGATGAAATGGTAGCCGAGCTTCGACAGCTCGCAGCCCCGCTTGTCGTTCTTGTCCTCGAACAGATTTCTGCCGGACTTCGCGTCCGCCAGCGAGATGTTGTAGTGCGCGCCGCTGCCCGTGCGATGGCCATAGGGCTTCGGCATAAAGCTGGGGAAGAGCCCGTATTTCTGCGCGATCTCGTTCACCATCAAGCGAAAAAAGGTGAAGCGGTCGGCCATCAAGAGCGCGTCGCAATAGGCGAAGTCGGTCTCGAACTGCCCGGTCGCGTCCTCCTGGTCGAACGAGAACACGTCCCAGCCCAGCGTGTTCATCGCGGTCACGATCTCGTCGATCACCGGGAACGAGTTCAGGAGCTGGCGCACGTCGTAGGCCGGCTTGTCCAGGTCGTCGCGCTTGGTGCCGGGCGTGACGGTGCCGTCCGGGTTCTCGCGGAACATGTAGAACTCGGTCTCGATGCCCAGATTGAATACGAAGCCCATGTCGGCGGCCTGCTTCAGCGCCCGCTTCAGGATGTTGCGCGAGCAGGCCTCGAACGGCTCGCCATGCAGGTGAAGGTCGCTGGGAAACCACGCCATGTCCGGCTTCCACGGCATGACCATCAGGTTCTTGAGGTCGGGCACGGCCGCGACCTCGTCGTCGTTGACCTGCTGCGGCACGCCGTCGAGCGCGGCGCCGGTGAACAGCTCCGATCCCTTGAACATGCGGTCGAAATGCCCGACCGGCACGCATTTGGCCTTGCAGCGTCCGTGGATGTCGACGTAGCTCGCCAGGCCGTAGCGCACGCCCTGGCGTGCCAGCTTCTCCTGAAGGTCGTTCTTGTCGCGCGCCATTCGCGTTCCTCTCAGCGGTCCGAAAAAAGCGCCAGGCCCTTGGTCGGCAGTTCCGCGCGCAGGACCTGGCCGGACTGCGCTTCGGTGATGAACAGGGACCGCCCGTCGGGGCCGCCGAAGGCCGCGTTGGTCGTCGCGAGCCCGGCCGGCGAGCGGATGCGATGGAGCGGCTCGCCCAGCCGCGAGAAATGCCAGACCGTGCCCAGGCCGATGTGGCAGACGATCAATCCGTCCTGGTCGTCGATCGCCATGCTGTCGGGTCCGACGCCCCCCGAGAGCTGGATGAAGGTTCCGACCTTCGACACGCCACCGTCCAGCATCAGGGGCACCCGCCATACGGCATTGGCGCGCGTTACGCCGACGAACAGCGCGGATTCGTCCTTGTTGAGGACGATGCCGTTCGGACTGGGGATGCCTTCGACCAGGCATTCCAGCCGCCCGCCGGCGGTGAGGCGATAGACGCGGCCGGTCGGATCGTGCAGGCCGGTCTGGCCCTGGTCGGTGAAGTAGAGATCGCCGTTGACGGCGAACACCAGGTCGTTCGGGCCCTTCAGCCGTTCGCTGTGGCGGCGCGGCATGACCGGCTCGACCGTTCCCTTGCGCGGGTCGAACGCCATGATGCCGTTCTTGTAGTCGGCGATGAACAGGCGCCCGTCGCGATGGAAGGCAAGCCCGTTCGGCTCGCCGTCATATTCCACCGCCAGTTCCCACGCGCCGTCCGGCGCGATGCGGAACAGCCGGCCGAACGGAACGTCGACGACCCACAGATTGCCCTCGCGGTCGAAGGCCGGGCCTTCCAGGAAGCAGTCCAGCTCGGCGCCGCGCTGGTTGGCGTCGGCCCAGGGCGTGCGGCGCTTGGTGCGGAACCGGTCGGGGACGCGCGACCAGACGGTCGTCGGCACGTCCTTCGGCGGCGCGAAATACATCAGCCCCCCTTGCGGCGCGATCCTATCAAGCATCGGCGGCGCGCGTCATCTCCACGCGCCACTACCCGATGCCCATTCGCCTGAAACGAAGCGGGGGCGTTCTTGCGAACGCCCCCGCGATCGGAACGAATTGGCCGCGTCAGACGCCCATCGTGGTGACGAACTTGCTGATCAGATAGGCGTCCAGACCCTCGATCCCGCCCTCGTGGCCGTAGCCGCTTTCCTTGATGCCGCCGAACGGCGTCTCGGGCATCGAGATGCCGAGATGGTTGACGCCGACCATGCCGCTCTGCAGCGCGTCGGCGACGGCGGCCGCCGTGCCGGTCGAGCGGGTGAAGGCATAGGCCGCCAGGCCGAACTCGAGCCCGTTGGCGCGGCCGACCACCTCGTCGAACGACTTGAACGGCACGATCGGCGCGACCGGGCCGAACGGCTCCTGGTGCATGATCCTGGCCTTTTCGGGCACGCTGGTCAGCACCGAGGGTTCGAAGAAATAGCCCTGGTTGCCGCTGCGCTTGCCGCCCGCCTCGATCTTGGCGCCCTGCTGCTGGGCGTCGGCGACGAAGGTTTCCATCGCGCTGACGCGGCGTGCGTTGGCGAGCGGCCCCATGGTGGTGCCCTGTTCCAGGCCGTTGCCGAGCTTCAGCCCCTTGGCATAGGAAATGAAGCGCTCGGCGAACTTGTCGTAGACCTTCTCGTGCACGAAGAAACGCGTGGGCGAGATGCAGACCTGCCCGGCGTTGCGATACTTGCCGGCGGCGGCGATCTCGGCCGTCTTCACCGGGTCGACGTCGTCGAACACGATGACCGGCGAATGCCCGCCCAGCTCCATCGTCGCCTTCTTCATGCCCTCGGCCGCCAGCTTGGCCAGGTGCTTGCCGACGGGGATCGAGCCGGTGAAGGAGATCTTCTTGATGATCGGCGAGGCGATCAGGTGGGTCGAGACGTCGTTCGGCACGCCGAACACCAGGTTCAGTACGCCCGGCGGCAGCCCGGCATCGGCAAACGCGCGGGTCAGCGCGATGGCCACGCCCGGCGTCTCCTCCGACGCCTTCAGGATCAGCGAGCAGCCCGCGCCGAGCGCGCCGCCGATCTTGCGCCCGGGCGTGACGCCCGGGAAGTTCCAGGGGGTGAAGGCCGCGCAGGGGCCGACCGGCTCGCGCACCACGGTCTGGCGCACGTTGGGAATGCGGGCGGGAATCACGCGGCCATAGGCGCGCTTTCCTTCCTCGGCATACCACTCGATGATGTCGGCGGTGACGCCGACTTCCAGCTTCGCCTCGCCCAGCGGCTTGCCCTCTTCCATCGTGAGCGTCGTGGCGATGGCATCGGCGCGCTGGCGGATCAGGTCGACGGCCTTGCGGATGATTTTTGCGCGTTCGTAGGCCGTGGTCTTGCGCCAGGTGTCGAAGCCCTTCTGGGCGGCCTCCAGGGCGCGGTTCAAGTCGGCTTTCGAGGCATGCGGCAGCTTGCCCAGCGCCTGCTCGGTGGCGGGATTGATCACGTCCTCCGACTTGCCGTCGCTGCCCTGGCACCACTTGCCGTCGATATACATTTCAAGTTTCTCGTAGACGGGCGTCCTCGAGCCATCCATTGCGGCGTTCTCCTCAGGTATTGCCTGAATTGGGGCGGGAAGGTCGGCCACAGTATCGAGCGTCTGGATTGATGTCGAGCCGGCGGGCCGGCCGCTTCGGGCGCGGCCCTGTCCCGCAAAGGGCGCATGCGGCCGGCGGGCGACCATGCAGCTCCAGGAACATTCTCTTTGGTGGGACAATTGGAAAACGAAATGCAACCGATAGAAATTCTGTCGAATCGCTGCGGTCTGCGCCGACGCAAGGGATTGTCGAGCGTTTTCATGTGGTTACCGGCGAATATTGCGGGGAGGTCCAGCCTTAAAGTCTTATTAACGAAGAACTCCTACTAATTGGTTACCTCCAGGCAGGAGCTTGTCGGAACAACGCTATGTCGGCGTCGCCTCAGACGATCAGGCCCAGTCCCCACGCGGGACCGCTGGACGACATCGTGTTGCGTCGACCGCAGCCGATCGCCAGCCTGCCCGCGACCGACCCGGAACTGAACATCGTCTACGAGTATTGGAATTCCTGCCGCCGCGACGGGCTGTTGCCGCGCCGCAAGGACATCGACGTGCTGCAGCTGAAGCCCGTGCTGGGGCACATGCACATCGTCGACGTCACGGCGCAGGATCCCTCCGACTACCGCTATCGGCTTTACGGATCGAAGGTGCGCCTGAACCGCTTCAGCAACTACACGAACACGCGGCTCGGCGATCTGCCGTCGCTGCCCTACCGCAATGCGCTGATCGACGACTATTCCGCGGTGGCCTGGTCCGGTACGCCGCTCTACCAGAACGTGGTCGCGCGGCTGCAGTCGATCCGCTACAGCTACAGCCGGCTGCTATTGCCGCTGGCGGAGGACGGCCGGCGCGTCAACATGCTGATAGTTTCCACGCACGATCGCGTCTTCCCGGATTTCACTGCCTGAACGGAAGCTCATGTCCAGCGGGAACAGCGGGTGCCGCTCGAGCCCGCGCAGCCGCGCGATCGCCTCGGCCTGCGAGATCCAGCAGAGATAGAGCGGCTCCATTTTTCCCGGTTTGACCGAAGGCGGGCAGTATTCCGTCAGGCACAGATCCACATGCGGGTAGCCGTAATAGTCGCGCGGCACCTTGCTGGTACCCAGGCCCTGGAACACGAAGCCGGTGTGGAAATCGGTGGAGAAATTTCGCAGGCACAGCGAGCGGCTGAGATAGGGCAGCCAGACCGACAGCCCGTTGCCGCGATAGGCCCTGTCGACCCACAGCGATCCCGAATGGCCGATCGTCCCGGCCATCTTGACCGGCGGGCGCACCACCGTGACGTGGTGCCCTTCCAGGCTGGTCTTGGGGTCGGCGAACCACACCTCGCCCGACTCGATCATGTCGCAGAAGTCGTCGGTCCGGAAAATCCGGTCGGCATGCGAGGCAACGATCTGCCCCTGCACGTCGGTAAGGCGAAACCAGAAGCAGTCGCCGTCGATCCGGGCCTTGGCGGGGTCGAAACTGGGGTAGATATACGAACCGCTGTCGCGCAGGTATTTGTTCAGAGCGCGAAAGTCGGTCTCGATCGAAAGCGCCAGGTGAAGGGAAGCGATCTTCTCCATGATCGCATCGATGCTTTTCTGGAGTAGTGCGAACTCCTGATCCGAAAGAGCCATCGTGGCCTCCGCTTTGGACCCCCCGCGCGGTCCGCCAAATTACCGTTCTGGTTGTTGTCCAGCTTTTTAGATGATTTGTCGCGATTGATCCTAGCGAAGGGCGAGGCCGGCTGCCATTGCCGGTTTTGCGATGTTCCCTATCGAACTATCGCCAGGTAGTTGAAAGTCGCTGGGATAAGTCAAGCGGGTTGGTTAATGCTGCCACATGCCGCCGCTGATGTTGATTGCCTGCCCGGTCATGTATCCGGCCTCGTCCGAGGCCAGGAAGGCGACGACCCTGGCCACGTCCTCGGGCGTGCCGGTGCGTTTCATCGGGATGCTCGCGATCCGATCCTTGGTCGGCGCCATGCCCAAATTCTTCGACTGCTCCTCGACGCCGGCGCGCATCGGCGTGCCTTCGATCAGTCCCGGGCACACCGCGTTGACGCGCACGCCGGTCGCGGCGATCTCCAGCGCCAGCGCCTGGGTCAGCATGATGACGGCGGCCTTGGTGGCGCTGTACATGCCGAAGAAGGGCCGTCCCGCCTTGCCCAGCCAGGACGACAGGTTGACCACGCTGCCGCGCTTGCGCGCGACCATGCCGGGCACCACCGCCTTGCAGAGGTTGAGCGTCCCCTCGGCATTGATGCGCATGCTCTCGCGCCAGTCCTCGTTGGCGGTCTCCAGCACCGTCGCCAGGCGCACGATGCCGGCGTTGTTGACCAGCACGTCGGCGGGTCCCAGACGCTTCTCCAGCGCGGCAACGGCGCGGGCGACCGCGGCCGGATCGCCGACATTGCCGCTTTCGCACTCGACCCGACGGCCCAGCGCCGTGACGGCCGCCGCGGTCTTTCCCATGCCGGCCGGGTCGATATCCATCAGGGCGATATTCGCGCCCTCCTCGGCCAGGCGCAGGGCGATCGCCCGGCCGATGCCATTGCCGCCGCCGGTGATCAGCGCGATTCTGCCGTCCAGTCTCCGCATTGTCCCCCCAAAGCCTGGAAACGGCGACGACCATAGCATGACGGGCGCGCGCGCCCGTAGCGCATGCCGGCGCATCGTGCCCATGCGAAGTGCTCATTGCTCGCGGCGCAGGAATTCGCCATCCCCCCGGGGCGCGCCGCGCTATGCTGGCGTCCAGGCATGACACCCCCGGGCGACGCAATCCGTATCTCCGCCGCGACTGGCCTGCCGGTGCCGATCCGCGCCGCGCTGTGGTATGTCGGCGCCCTGTCGCTCTGGGGCGCGAGCGCCGGCATGGTGCGCTACGCCACGCTCGAGCTGCCGGCGATCGAGCTGGGGTTCCTGCGGGCGCTGTTCGGCGCCGTGCTGATGGTTCCCTGGCTGATCCGGGGCCGCATCTTCCCGCTGCCGCGCCGGCATATCGGCATCTACCTGCTGCGCGGCGTGGTCGAGGTGCTCGCGATCGCGACCTGGTTCCTGTCGCTGGCCGTCCTGCAGGCGGCCGACGTCGTGGCGCTCGGCTTCACCATGCCGCTGTTCGCCACGCTGCTGGCCGCGATCTTCCTTGGCGAGCGGCTGCGGCTGCGCCGCGCCGCCGCCATCGTGGTGGGACTGCTGGGCGCGCTGCTGGTGATGAAGCCCGGCGGCAGCGCCGCCGGCTGGTGGGCCGCGGTGCCGGTGCTCGGCGCCGTCGCCGTCGCGGGCTCGCGCATCACCGGCCGCGTGCTGGCGCGGCACGGCGAGCCCATGGTGACGGTGATCGCCTCGCTCGGCTTCATCACCGCGCCGCTCCTGCTGGTGCCCGCGCTGTTCGTCTGGGAATGGCCGAGCCTGTCCGTGCTGCTGTTGGCGCTTGCCATCACGGTGGTGTCGATGATCGGCCATGTGCTGATGATCTGGGCGCTCCGGCTTGGCGAGGCGTCTTCCCTGGTGCCTTACGAATTCACGCAGCTTCTGGCCACCGTCGCGTTCGGCGTGATCATGATGGGCGAGTGGCCGGACCGGTGGACCTGGATCGGCAGCGCGGTGATCCTGTGCGCGGGCATCTACATCGTCCGCCGCGAGGCGGCGCTGGCCCGGCAGGCGGCGCTCAAGCCTACTCCGCGGCCCTGACCGATTCCGCCTGGCGCTCGACCATCAGCGCATAGAGTCCGCGCCGCGCCAGCAGCTCCCCGTGCGTGCCGACTTCGCGAACGCGGCCGGCGTCGACGACCACGATGGCATGCGCATCGCGCACGGTCGACAGCCGGTGCGCGATCACCACCGTCGTGCGGTCGCGCTTCAGCTCGTCGAGCGCGCCGCGCACCGCGCGCTCGCTCAGCGCGTCGAGATGGGAGGTGGCCTCGTCCAGCACCAGCACCGGCGAGTCCTTCAGCAGCGCGCGGGCGATGGCCACGCGCTGGCGCTGGCCGCCCGAAAGCTGCATGCCGCGCTCGCCGACCCGGGTCTTGAGCCCCTCCGGCAACTCGGCGACGAACGGCGCCAGCGAGGCGCGCCCGATCGCCGCCTGCAGCTCCGAAGCGCTGGCGCCCGGACGGCCGATGCGGATGTTCGATTCCAGATCGTCGTTGAACAAGTACGTGTCCTGGGCGACCAGCGCGATCTCGGCGCGCAGCGCGTCGAGCTTCAGGCCGCGCAGATCGACGCCGTTCAGGCTGATCGCGCCGCGGTCCGGATCGAAGAAGCGCAGCAGCAATTGCGCGATCGTGGTCTTGCCCGCGCCGGACGGGCCGACCAGCGCCACGGTCGCGCCGGTGGGCACCTGGAACGTGGCGTCGGCCAGCGCCTGCCGGTTGGCGCCGGGATAGGAAAATGCGACGCGGTCGAGCGCGAGCGCCGGCACGCCGGGGCGGGGGGGCGCTTCGCCGGCAGCGCCGTCGGAGACAACGGGCTTCTCGCGATGCACGGCATCGAGCCGCTGGGTCGCGCCCAGCGTGTCGGCAAGCTGGCGGCCGACCTGGGCGATCTCGGATACCGGCAAGAATGCCGCCATCGCCAGCAGCGCCGCCAACGGCAGCAGCGGGGCGGCGATCGCGCCGCCCGCCGCCAGCGCGGCGCCCGTCACGATCACCGCCAGCCCGCCCAGTCCCGTCAATGCGTCGAGCGCAGCCGCCTGCCGCGCCATGTCGCGCATGAAGGACAAGCGCGTATGGCCGACGGCCTGGGAGCGCGCGCCAAGCGCGTCGCGGCGCGCCGACTCGGCCTGGAACTGGGCGATCTCCGCCAGGCCCTGGATGGTGTCGACGGCGTGCGCGTTCAATTCGCCGAGCGCGAAACGGCTCTCGCGGCCCAGCGCATCGATGCGTCGGCGCGCCAGCACCGGGCCCAGCCCCGCCAAGAGCAGGAAGGGCACCAGCGCCGCGGGCAGCCAGGGGTGGATCACCGCCAGCGTCGCCAGCACGCCGACCGGCACCAAGACGGCCACGATCGCCGGCGCGAGCGTATGGGCGAAGAAGTACTCGACCATCTCGATATCGTGCGTCGCCATCGCGACCAGGTCGCCGCTGCGCCGCCGCAGCAGGTAGGCGGGCGCCAGCTCGTCCAGCTTCTTGAACAGCGCGATGCGCATCTCCGCGAGCAGGCGATAGGCAACATCGTGCGCCAGGTAGGATTCCGCGTAGTGCAGCACGCCGGCGAGCGGCGCCACGACGCCGAGCGCGACCAGCAGCGACCCGAGCGGGTCGCCATGGCCGACCGCGCGCACCACAAGCGCGCCCAGCACGCCGACGCCGATGAAGGCCGCGACCCGCGCGACGCCCAGCAGCACCACCACGGAAAGCACGCCCCGCCATGGCTTGACCAGGCTGAGCAGGGCGGTCGCCACCGCGATCATGCCCATGCGCCGGCCGCGCAGGATGTCGTCGGCGGGCTGGGTGTCCTCGGCCGCGGCTTCTGCCGGCGGGCTGTCGGCCGTGTCCGTGCGCGACTGCGCGTCGATCAGGTCGGCGCCGGCGGGGGCCTCGCCGACCTCCTGCTCGTGCATGAGCTGGTAGTAGGCGCCGCGCGCGCGCATCAGTTCGCCATGCGTGCCGCTCTCGGCCACGCGCCCGTCGGCGATGGCCAGGATGCGGTCGCAGCCGATCACGCTCGACAGGCGATGGGCGAAGATCAGCGTGGTGCGGCCCTGCATCAGCCGCTCCAGCGCCTGCTGGATGATCGCCTCGTTCTCGGCGTCCACCGAGGACAGGGCCTCGTCCAGCACCAGGATCGGCGCGTCGCGCAGCAGCGCGCGGGCAATCGCGATGCGCTGGCGCTGGCCGCCGGACAGGCGCGCGCCGCGCTCGCCGATCACCGTGGCATAGCCCTGCGGCAGGCGCTGGATGAAGTCGTGCGCGTTGGCCGCGCGCGCGGCGGCCTCCATATCCGCGTGCGACGCTTCCGGCTTGGCGAGGCGCAAATTGTCCTCGACCGTGCCGTGGAACAGCATCGTGTCCTGGCCGACGACGGCGACGTGGCGGCGGATGTCGGCGAGCGACAGGTCGCGCAGGTCCTCGCCGCCCAGCCGCACCGCGCCGGACTGCGGGTCGTGGAAGCGCAGCAGCAGGCGCAGGATGGTCGACTTGCCGCTGCCGCTCGGCCCCACCACGCCCACGCGCTCGCCGCGGCCGATCGCGAAGTCCATGCCGCGATGCGCCGCGCCGCGCCCGCCGGGATAGGCGAAGCTGACGTTCTCGAAGGCGACGGTCGGCTCCAGGCGGCGGGTCTGCGCGGCGGCCTGCGGCGCGTCGGCGATCGCCGGCGTCTCCGACAGGATTCCCACGATCGCCTCGGCGCTCGACGTGCCGAGCATGCCGGCGTGCAGCAGCTCGCGCAGCTCGCGCAGCGGCCGGAACACCTCGACGCCCAGCATCAGCACCACCACCAGCGTCGCGAAGGGCATCGTGCCCTGGCTCACCTGCCAGGCGCCCAGCGCCAGCGCGCCGGCGACGCCGACGGCGATGCCGAAATCGGTCACCAGCCGGGTCAGCGTGCTGGCGGCCAGCACCCACATGGTCGTGCGGTGGACCCGCCAAGCGCGCTCGGCCAGCTGCTTGGCCCGCGCCGCCGTCTGCCCGAAGGCTTTCAGCGTCGCCAGGCCCTGGATCGAATCGAGCAGGTCGGCGGCGAAGGTCTTGTAGGCCTTCGATCGCTCCATGGCGCTCTTCCGGTTCATGCCATGCACCGCGGCGGGCGCGAACAGCGTGAAGAGCGCGCTCGCCAGCATCACTCCCGCCACCGGCAGGTCGAGGAAGGCGAGAAACGCGAAGATCGCCACCGGCGTCACCGCGGCGACGACGAGCTGGGGCAGGTACTGGCCGAAATAGGCGTGCAGGTGCTCGACGCCCTCGGACAGGGTAACCACCACGTCGCCCGAGCGCGCCGCGCCGAGCCGCGCCGGCCCCAGGCGCATCAAATGGTCGTGGAGTGCCAGGCGCAGCTTGGTCTGCACCATGCCGGCGGTGCGGTGCGCATAGACGGCGCGCCGCTGGTCCACCGCCGCGCGCAGCACGATCGCCGCCAGGGCCGCCAGGGCGAGCGCCGCAAGCTCGGCTGTGGCCCGTCCGGCGATGGCGCCGGCGATCAGCCAGCCGAGCAAGGCCAGCCGCGCGATGCCCGCCACGGCGCTGAGCAGACCCAGCGCGGCGGCGATGGCGATGCGATCGCGCACCCCAAGGGTGAACTGCCACAAGCGACGGTCAAAATACATGGCCCAGCACGTCCTATTCGGCTGTCAGATCAGGCGACCGTTTCCGGCCGTTCCACGGGCTGGCACTCGAGCTTGACCGCGATTCTCTCATTGTCGCTGCGTACCGCCACGAACTCCACGGGCTCGCTGGCGTCGGGGTTGCGTTCTTGGTGCGGCACGAAGGGCGGGAAGAAGGCGAAGTCGCCCGGGCCGATCTCGGCCGCGAATTCCACCCGTTCGCCCCGGCGAATCTCGCTGCGGCCTCTATACCACATAAATCATGACTTCGTGCCGGCCGTGATGATGCGCGCTGGTCGCGACCAGGGGCGGCAAGGTAACCGGCCCGATCCAGGTCTTCTGACCGCCCGTGCCGGCGAAGTCGACCACCGTCGCGCGCCCGCCCGATGCGCTCCGCGCCGTTTCAAGCGCGCCGGCCCGCACGATCCGCAGGCCCCCGGTCCGCCAGTCCTTCGTTGCCATCGCCATTGATTCCATACCCGTCAGATTTGCATTATTCGTCCAGCCTGGCGAGATGCCCCGCGCCAGCAGGTCCCGACCGCGCGGCTGGCGAGGTTCATTTGCCGCAGCGTATCGACATCCGATTGTATGTCGAGCGAATTTTCGCGCTCGTTGGCTCGACAGTCGCGGCTTGCCTGCCGCATGATCCGTCAAAGGGGTGAATGCAATGGGCACGGGCCTTCCGATCATCGATTTCAGCAGCCGGCCGCCGACGCCGGGTTTTGCCGCCACGGGTGCGCATCTCGACAACTATCGCCGCGTCTATGCCGCCAGCGAGCGCGCGGCCGGCGACGAGCGGCAGGCGACGCAGTCGGTGGAGTCCTACCTGGCGATGTACGAGGCGCTGAACGCGCGCCACGTCGTCATCAAGGCGCGGGACGTCGAGACCACCTTCGGCTTCCGCGTGCGCAACGAGGACGCGGCCGAGTTCTGCCGCCGGCATCCCAAGTTCATCGGCTTCGCCGGCGTCGACCCGCACAAGGGCATGACCGCGTTGCGCGAGCTGGAACACGCGGTGAAGGAGCTGGGACTGCGCGGCCTGAACCTGCAGTGCTTCGAGCACAAGCTCAGGATCAACGATCCGAAGATGTACCCGCTCTACGCGAAGTGCATCGAGCTGGACATACCGGTCAACATCCATTGCAGCGTCAATTTCTCGGCCGACACCGCGATGGACTACGGCAAGCCGGCCTTTCTCGACGAGGTGATGGTGCATTTTCCGGAGCTGCGGGTCTGCGCCGCGCCGCCCGGCTGGCCCTGGGTGCACGAGCTCGTGGCCGTGGCGTGGCGGCACCCGAACGTGTGGATCAGCCTGGCGCCGGTCCGGCCGAAATACCTGGCGGTGGCCAACTCGGGCTACGAGGGACTGCTGACCTACGGCGATACGGTGCTGCAGGACCGCATCATCTTCGGTACGTCCTATCCGCTGCTGCCGGTGGAGCGCAGCATCGCCGAGATCGAGGCGCTGCCGATCAAGGACGTCTCGAAGCGCAAATGGCTCCACGACAACGCCGCGCGTTTCCTGCGCGTGGATTGAAGCGAGGAGGGAGGAAGCCCATGCAGCAGTCCAGATTCCTGACCGCCGCCGCCATGCTGGTGCTGGCGGCGACCGCCGCCACGGCTCAGACCGAGCCGCCCAAGCCGGCGCAGATCGTCATCAACGATTCCGGCGGCGCCATGCAGAACGCGATGCGAAAGGCGTTCTACGACGAGTTCGAGAAGCGCTACGGCATCAAGGTGGTCGCCACCAGCCCGGTCGACCTGGGCAAGCTGCAGGCGATGGTCAAGAGCGGCAACGTCGAATGGGCGGTGACCGAGATCGGCGGCCAGGACGCGATCTTGGCCGAGGA
>JADZDN010000117.1 GCA_020851015.1 Alphaproteobacteria bacterium
ACTTGATCTCCACGAAGTCATCGATGCCGTACTTCGAGCCCTCGCGGCCGAGGCCGGACTCCTTCACGCCGCCGAACGGGGCCACCTCGGTCGAGATGATGCCGGTGTTGATGCCGACGATGCCGTATTCGACGCCTTCGGCCACGCGCCAGATGCGGCCGATGTCGCGGCTGTAGAAATAGGCGGCCAGGCCGAACTCGGTGTCGTTGGCCAGCCGGATGGCGTCGGCCTCGGTCTTGAACTTGAAGACCGGCGCCAGGGGTCCGAAGGTCTCCTCGCGCGCGACGGCCATCTGCGGGTTGACGTTGGCCAGGATGGTCGGCTCGAAGAACGTGCCGCCCAGCTTGTGGCGCTTGCCGCCAGCCACGACCTTGGCGCCCTTCTTGGTCGCGTCGGCGATATGCTCCTCGACCTTCTCGACCGCCTTCATGTCGATCAGTGGCCCCTGCGTCACGCCCGTCTCCAGCCCGTTGCCGACCTTGAGCTTGCCGACCGCGCCGACCAGCTTGTCGACGAACTTGTCGTAGATTCCGTCCTGAACCAGCATGCGGTTGGCGCACACGCAGGTCTGGCCGGTGTTGCGGTACTTGGACGCGATCGCGCCCTCGACCGCCGCATCCAGGTCGGCGTCGTCGAAAACGATGAAGGGCGCGTTGCCGCCCAGCTCGAGCCCCATCTTCTTCACCGTGGCGGCGGACTGCATCATCAGCTTCTTGCCGATCTCGGTCGAGCCGGTGAAGGTGAGCTTGCGCACGATCGGGTTCGAGGTCATCTCGCCGCCGATCTCCGACGCGCTGCCCGTCACCACGTTGAACACGCCCTTGGGAACGCCGGCGCGCTCGGCCAGCTCGGCCATCGCCAGCGCCGAATAGGGCGTCTGGGTGGCGGGCTTGCACACGAAGGTGCAGCCCGCCGCCAGGGCCGGCCCCGCCTTGCGCGTGATCATCGCCGCCGGGAAGTTCCAGGGCGTGATCGCGGCCACGACGCCGATCGGCTCCTTGACCACGACGATGCGCTTGTCGGCCCAGGGCGACTGGATCGTGTCGCCATAGATGCGCTTGCCTTCCTCGGCGAACCACTCGATGAAGGCGGCGGCATAGGCCACCTCGCCTTTCGCCTCGGTCAGCGGCTTGCCCTGCTCGGAGGTCATCAGCACGCCGAGGTCGTCGGCATTCGCCATCATCAGGTCGTGCCACTTGCGAAGAATGCCTGCGCGTTCCTTGGCGCTCTTGGCGCGCCAGGCGGGCCAAGCCTTGTTCGCGGCGTCGATGGCGCGCCTTGTCTCGGCGCCGCCCATGCGCGGAATGGTGCCGAGTATGGCGCCCGTCGCCGGGTTGTTGACCGCGACGGTCTGCTTGCCGTCGGCATCGACCCAATGCCCGTCGATGTAGCACTGCTGGCGGAACAGCTTCATGTCCTTCAGCTTCGGGGCTTCGGTGGCCGGGTTGTCCTTGGGTGCCATGGCGCGGTACTCCCTTCGCCTCGTTCGCGTTGGACGCTACTATAGTCGCTGGATGCTTTGCTGTTAACCCTTGGTCGGAACTCTGCTATGAACGGCCCGATCCACGGCAGGGGAAGTGCCTGATGCGGCACGGCTTCGCGGTCGCGCTGGCAACGGCGGTCTTCGTTGCGCTGCTGGCCCCGTCTGGCACCGTCGCCCGGGCCGAAGCCGATGCGCGGGTGCGGATCAGCGACCGCAACGAGCTGGTCCGGCTGTTCGCCGACCAGACCTTCTACGGCCGTTACAGCGACGGCTCGAACTTCGTCGAGTATTATGCGCCGGATGGGCGCGTCGGCTACTTCGACGGCTGTCCGCACCGTGGACAATGGCGGATCGATGCGGCGTCCGACGGCGCCGTTGCCTGCTTCGTCTATCCGACCATGGCGCCGCCCGGCCCGCATTGCTTCGACGTGTTCCGGGCCGGCGGGCGGCTGGAATTCACGCTGCGCGGCACCGATCCGTCCGGCCCGGCGCAGGCGTGGACCCGGATGGTCAGTCCCGGCAACCCGGAGCAGATGTCGCTGACCGCCAGCGGCTGCCAGATCTCGCGCCGGGTACCCCATGCGCCGCCGCTCGCGACCACGCCGGAGTCTTTCCTTGGCGGCTGAATCGCCTGCCAGGCTGGACGCGGCGGAGTCGCTGCGTCAACGCGCGCGGCTGGACGGACCGCCCAAGGTCGACCGCACACGCCACACCCTGGCCGCCACCAAGGCCGGCACGGGCGCCTTGTCGCTCGCGCGCGCGCTCTGGCGGGCCTCGCGCGGGCCGGGACGGCTGACGACGGACGAATACTTCTACTACCGCCTCTACGATCCCGCTTTCGCCGAAGCCGATCGGCGCCGCTTCGTCGGCAAGCGGGCGCAAGCCGCGATGCACCAGGCCTGCAACGATTCGCGATGGTTCGCGACGGCGGACGACAAGGCTCTTTTCTACACCATCATGCGCGGCCTCGGCCTGCCGGTGCCCGAGACGATCGCCGCGTTCGAAACCGCCGGCAGGGCGATGCCCTGGCCGGTCCTGGCTGACGAGAATGCGCTGCGCCGCTTCCTCGCCGACGAAGCCCCCTACCCGGCGTTCGCCAAGCCGTGCGACGGAATGTACAGCATCGGCGCGCTCGACCTGGCCGGACACGACGGCGGCGCCGTCACGATGGGCGACGGCGGAAGCGTAGCGCTGGATGAGGTTCTGAAATACGTGACCGGGCTTGGTCGCGCCGGCTACCTGTTCCAGCGGCGCCTGCGGCCCCATCCGTTGCTGGCCCGGCATTTCGGCACCACGGTCGGTGCGGCGCGGCTGCTGGTGCTGCTGGGGCCGGCCGGGCCGAGCCTTGAAAGCGCCGTGGTGAAGATTCCCCGCTCGGCCAATGTCGCCGACAATTTCTGGCGGGCGGGCAACATGCTGGGTGCGCTCGATCCCGCCGATGGCCGCGTCCTGCGCGCGATTTCCGGCACGGGCGAGGACGTGCAGGAGCACGCCAGCCATCCGGAAACCGGCGCCGCGATCCAGGACCTATGCCTGCCCGAATGGGACAAGGCGCGTGACACCTGCCTGCGCGCCGCGTCGGCCTTCCCCGCCATCCGCACGCAATCCTGGGACGTCGCGCTTACCGATGCAGGCCCGGTCCTGCTGGAATTCAATTTCGGCGGCGATCTCAATCTGCACCAGCTCGCGCATCGCCGCGGGGCATTGAGCGACCGCTTCGCCGAGCATCTTCGGCGCTGCGGCTACGCGCACCTCTAGGCGCGCAGGATTCACCGGAGGACTCCCCATGAGAAGCTACGACGTCGCCGAATGCGGCTGCCCGCTGAAGCTGTTCGAACGGCCGACGCCGACGCCCGCGGGCAGCGAGGTGCTGCTGCGCGTGCTGGCCGCGGGCGTGTGCCACAGCGACCTGCATTTCTGGGAAGGCACCTACGACCTTGGCCAAGGCAAGAAGCTGAAGCTGACCGATCGCGGCATGAAACTGCCGCTGACCATGGGCCACGAAAACGTCGGCGAGGTCGTGGCGCTGGGGCCCGACGCCAAGGGCGTCAAAATAGGCGACCGCCGCCTGGTGTATCCCTGGATCGGCTGCGGCCAATGCGTCGTGTGCCGGCGCGGCGAGGAAAACCTGTGCCTCAAGCCCTGCTTCGTCGGCGTGCATCGACCCGGCGGCTACAGCGACCACCTGATCGTGCCGCATCCGCGCTACCTGTTCGACATCGGCGACCTGGCGCCGGAAGCAGCGGCACCCCTCGCCTGCTCGGGCGTCACCACCTATGGCGCGCTGAAGAAACTGGGCGCGACGGTCAAGGAACAGCCGATCGTCATCATCGGCGCGGGCGGACTGGGGCTCATGTGCCTGTCGCTGCTGAAGGCGATGGGCGGCAAGGGCGCGATCGTCGTGGACATCGATGCCATGAAGCGCGACGCGGCGATGAAGGCCGGCGCGCTCGCCACGGTCGACGGCCGCGCCGCCGATGCGGTGAAGCAGGTCCAGGCGCGCTGCCCGGACGGCGTGTGGGGCGTGGTCGACCTGGTGGGCTCGTCGGATACCATAAAGCTCGGCATCGACTGCCTGACCAAGGGCGGCAAGCTGGTGGTCTGCGGCCTGTTCGGCGGTGACATCACGATCCCGACGCCGTTCATCCCGATGCGCGCGCTCAACATCCCGGGCTCCTATGTCGGCACGCCCGGCGAACTGAAGGAACTGGTGGAACTCGTCCAGCGCGTGAAGCCGGCGACGATCCCGATCACCAAGCGCCCGCTGGCCGAAGCCTACGCGGCGCTGGAGGCCCTCAAGGCCGGCAAGCAGATCGGCCGCTCGGTGCTGATGCCGGCGGGGTAAAATGGCACTTTGTCAAGCTGGTCTATCGAGTTAAACGCTCGACCAGATACCTTCCGCCAACAGACTTCACTACGGCGCTGCCGGTAATCTTGGGATCCGACAATGCGGCCCTGTCAAAGACAGGTACATTGACGCCATCGGGACGTCGTGCCGAGAAGGTCTGCAATGCCGAGGATTTGTTCCGACGTGCTTCGGCGGCCAACTCTTGGCATTTTGGGTAACTTGACTCGCTCGGATCAGTTAGGAATTTCCATGTCGCCGCATGCTCACGAATATCGTAGTTTGGACCAGCAACGGCGCACTCAAGGCATTGAAAGTATGTAGGAGTTGCGTCTGGAACACCTTCTGCTGCTTTAATCACGTGGTAGCCGATTTCCGCCTCGGCGGTTGGCCAGTCGACGGCACTATAAAATACCCTCCATGACCCATCGCTGAACCGGCTTGGAGACGGTCGGAACGTTGGATCGTCTCGTAGAGGAGCATCAATCAGCTCAATCGCATTGCCATCGCCATTCAAAAACCGTAATGCCTCTTCAGTGTCCACCAGCGAAATACCGAGGGCTCTTAGTGCCTCCAGTCGACGTCGCATGTTGGCGAGTCGACAGACATTGGCCTCAAGTGGTGTTTGTGCTACGGCCTCCAACACGCACTATCTGCCGTTGACAAAATCAACGAACCGCAGCGCTCGAATCAAATTAAACTGCGATCCTTCGGTCATGAGGGCAAGAATGCTATTTCCGCCTAGATCGGAGCGAAGCGCACGAATCCAAGTTCGCTCTCTATCCGGGTCGCGCAATAAATTAAACACTCCCTCATAGATATCGATGACATAGCGTGCGCGGTCCTGGCTATCACGTGACGTTAGGGCGTGGGCTCCTGTTTCTAACTCGACCGTGGATTGCATATCTTCCAATCCCATAATAGATGCAATCTGACGCGCATCGATTTTCCACCGGCTAAAAATGGCAAACAGGATTTTCACTATCTCCGAGCTCTCTGAGACCAAACGTTCGCGAGCATCTATCGCAATTGACCTTGACTCCACGATCAACGATTCTTGATTTGTGCTGCCGCTCTTGAGCCATTGAACGGCCGAACGCCCCCGCCCAGGACGCCCATGAATGATGACGCGCCTGAACGGCGCTTCCTGCTCCAAGATGGCACCGCGCAGAGCGCCCGAGAGGCTCTGCATAGACGGAACGCCAATGCCCATTTCATCCTTAGCAATTCCAACTACGCTGCCGAGAAATGGACTTGTGTGACGACCCAATCGATGGAAAGCGACCAAATCACTCCGCCGCCGTTGTTCCACGGCACTTTCCTCTTGCACCCAGATGAGTGCGCCGGTCGCCAAGCCACCATTTTGATGCAGACTCATTTTGCCTCGAGTGAGTTTATGGTGGTTATTTCAAATCCAGCTTGTGCCAACAGAGCATCGTGAACGCTGTCGACATGCTTGCGCCTTTCTTCGATCGTTTCGTATCGACCTCCTTGAAGGTGTCTGCTCTCTAGTTGATAGAACAAATCTCCATGCTCCGTCACTGACGGCTCCCAAAGAAATCTAATTGACCACTTTTCAGATGAATTAATAAGGGCACCGTTGACACTCGGTTGCAAATGAACCTCGCTCGCCCCTTCAAACCCTGGGCCAATGCGTAGGTTGGATTTGACCAACCGTCCCAGGTGTTCGCGTGCAGCGTCGATACCTCCGCTACAACGAAACCATGTCGAAACTGCTCCCCTTGTCATAGTTGGGCTGAATGGGGTCGCGACTGATTTCATAAAAGATTCTGCAAGCGTGATGAACTCAATTGCCGAAGCAAAATCAGCGTCGTTTACTAGGTTGTTGCAAGTTACAGAATACCCCTCAAAGCGCATATCGAATGTCCAAAGGCCACCAAATGCACTGAGCCTGATGACAAAGTCGCTAAGCCTCTGCTGAGTTACAACCTGAATGTCCGCGGCCGATATGTTGAACTTTGGAGAGAATGTAGCATATAGCGCCTTCACGCTGTTCACGCCATTTGCCGCCATATCAAATGCAGGCGGCCTTATTCCAACCTCATAGCCAATCTGAGCCTTTGCCGCTGCAATCTTCATTTGGTTACCGATTCACAAGTGGTCTTGAGAACATCCCATCCCTAACGCAATTGTAATTCCCAATCAAAGTTCCACACAACCATGAAGCCTACTCCACCGTCACGCTCTTGGCGAGGTTGCGCGGCTGGTCGACGTCGGTGCCCTTGAGCACGGCCGTGTGGTAGGCGAGGAGCTGCACCGGCACGGAATAGAGGATCGGCGCCACGAACGGATCCACGTCGGGCATGGTGATGGCGAACAGCGCCTTGTCGCCGAGCTTGCCGACGCCCTGCTTGTCGCTGAACAGGATCGCGCGGCCGCCGCGCGCCAGCGCCTCCTGCACGTTCGAGGCGGTCTTCTCGAACATCGGGTCGCGCGGCGCGATCACGATCACCGGCACCGCCTTGTCGATCAGCGCGATCGGCCCGTGCTTCATCTCGCCGGCGGCATAGCCCTCCGCATGGATGTAGGAAATCTCCTTCAGCTTCAACGCGCCTTCCAGCGCGATCGGGTAGGACGTGCCACGGCCGAGATAGAGCACGTCGCGCGCCTCGGCCACGCGGTGCGCGATCTCCTGGATGCGCTCGTCGTGGCGCAGCACCTCGACCATGCGGCTCGGCACTTCGGCGAGCGCCGATGTCAGCTCGGCCTCGCGCGCCGCGTCGATCGCGCCGCGCTGGCGCGCCGCGGCGATCGCCAGGCAAGCCAGCACCGTCAACTGCGTCGTGAAGGCCTTGGTTGACGCGACGCCGATCTCCGGCCCCGCCAGCGTGGGCAGCACCGCGTCGGACTCGCGCGCGATCGTGCTGTGCGGCACGTTGACGACGGACAGCACGTGCTGGCCCTGGCTCTTGGCGTAGCGCAAGGCGGCCAGCGTGTCGGCGGTCTCGCCGGACTGGGAGATGAACAGCGCCACGCCGCCCTTGGGCATCGGCGCCTCGCGGTAGCGGAACTCGCTCGCCACGTCGACTTCCACCGGCAGGCGCGCGATCTGCTCGAACCAGTATTTCGCCACCACGCCGGCATAGGACGCCGTGCCGCAGGCGATCATCGTGACGCGCGGCACCTTGGCGAAGTCGATGCCGAGATCGGGCAGCACCACCTTGCGCGCCGCCGGGTTGACGAGCTGGGTCAGCGTGTCGCCGATCACCTGGGGCTGCTCGTAGATCTCCTTCAGCATGAAGTGGGCGTAATTGCCCTTGCCGGTCAGCATGCCCGACAGCTGGGTGTGCACGACCGGCCGCTCGACCTTCTTGCCGGCCTCGTCGAAGAACGCGGCCTTCCTGGCGGAAATCTCGACCCAGTCGCCTTCCTCCAGGTACGAGATGCGGCTGGTCAGCGGCGCCAGCGCCAGGGCGTCCGAGCCCAGGTACATCTCTCCGTCGCCGTAGCCAACGGCCAGCGGGGCGCCGCGCCGCGCGCCGATCAACAGGTCGTGCTCGCCGGTGAACATCACCGCGATGGCGAAGGCGCCGTGCAGGCGCTTCATCGCCTCGGCCATGGCCTGGTGCGGCGTCATGCCCTGGCGCAGGTAGTGCGTCAGCAGCTGCACGCCGGCCTCGGTATCGGTCTCGGTCGCGAAGTTGTACCCCGCCTTGGTCAGCTCGTCGCGCAGTTCCTGGAAATTCTCGATGATGCCGTTGTGGACCATCGCCACGCGGTCGGTGGCATGGGGATGCGCGTTGCCTTCGGTCGGCGCGCCGTGCGTCGCCCAGCGCGTGTGCCCGATGCCGATCTTGCCGACCAGCGGCTTGTCGTGCAGCAGGCGGTCGAGGTTGCCGAGCTTGCCCTCGGCGCGCCGGCGCTCGATATGGCCGTTGACCAGCGTGGCGATGCCCGCCGAATCGTAGCCGCGGTATTCCAGGCGCCGCAGCCCGTCGAGAATCGACGCGGCCACGTCCTGCTTGCCGATGATGCCGATGATGCCGCACATGGAGTCTAGCCCTCCGCCAGTATCTTCGCCGGCGTCTTGCCGGCCTGGGTCTTCGACGCCTCGGCCTTCGCCGCCTTGGCCGCCTTCTCGCGCGCGCGGCGCGTCCGGAACTTGGTGGCCCAGCCCTCGACGGTGGTCTGCTGGCCGCGCTCGATGCGCAGCGCATCGGCCGGCACGTCCTGGGTCACCACGCTGCCGGCGGCGATGATGGCGCCATCGCCGATCGTCACCGGCGCCACCAGCGCCGTGTTCGAGCCGATGAAGGCGCCGGCGCCGATGTCGGTGAAGTCCTTGAAGTAGCCGTCGTAGTTGCAGGTGATCGTGCCCGCCCCGACATTGGCCTTGGCGCCGACCCTGGCGTCGCCCACGTAGCTCAGGTGGTTGACCTTGGCGCCCGCCTCGACGGTCGCGTTCTTGATCTCGACGAAGTTGCCGATATGGGCGTTCTGGCCGATCCGCGCGCCGGGCCGCAGCCGCGCGAAGGGACCGACCCGCGCGCCCGCCTCGATCACCGCGCCCTCGAAATGGCAGAAAGGCAGGATCTCGGCCCGGTCGCCGATCGAGACCTTGGGGCCGCACACCACGTTCGGCCCGATCACCACGTCGCGGCCGATCCTGGTGTCCATGCTGAGGTAGACGGTATCGGGATCGACCAGCGTCGCCCCGCCTTCCATCGCCGCGGCGCGCAGGCGCTGCTGGGCATGGCGTTCCGCCAGCGCCAGTTGCGCGCGGGTGTCGATGCCGATGAACTCGTCCTCGGGCCGCTCGATCGCCGCGGTGCCGAGCTTGGCGCGCCTGGCCTCGGTCACGATATCGGTCAGGTAGAACTCGCCGGCCGCGTTGGCATCGCCGATGCGGTCGATCAGCGCGAACAGGTGCCGCCCGTCGATCGCCATCACGCCCGAATTGCAGAACCCGATCCGGCGCTGGCGCGCATCGGCGTCCTTGTATTCGACGATCGCCTTCAGACGTCCCGTGCGGTCGAGCTCGAGCCGGCCATAGCGCAGCGGATCGGCGGGGCGGAAGCCCACCACGACCACGGCCGGCTTGTCCTTGGCCGCGCGGCGCGCGCGCAGCGCCTCGATCGTCTCGACCGAGACGAACGGGTTGTCCGCGTACATCACCAGCACGTCGCCCGTGAACCCGGCCAGCGCGTCGCGCGCGGCCTTGACGGCGTCGGCCGTGCCGAGCTGGTCGCCTTGGACGACCGTGGGCACCGGGGCGACCATGCCCGCGACCGCTTCCATGCCGGGGGCCAGCACCACGACCGTGCGCGCCGGGCGGAGCGCCGCCACCGTGGCCATCACGTGGCCGATCACCGGCCGGCCCGCGAGCCCGTGCAGCACCTTGGGCGTGTCCGACTTCATCCGCGTCCCCTTGCCCGCGGCAAGGATGACGGCGGCCCAGCCTGCCCTATTCATGCTTTCCGTTCGCCATGCACCGGCCCTTTACCTTGGCCTTGGTTAAGAAAACCTTCTTTTTGGCGCGGCGCACCATGACATAGCCGCCTGCCCCCGCCAAGATGGCGTAAAATCACGCTTTATTGCAGTTCGTGACGGGCTGTACCTGCGTCCAAGCCCAGCGGTTTCTTAGGGGCCGGGGTTGGGATCGACGACCCGGCGCGGAAGCATCAGGCTGACGGTGGTTCCCTTGCCCGGCGTGCTGGCAATTTCCAGGCTTCCGCCATGCAGTTCGACCAGCATCTTGCTCAGGGAGAGACCGAGCCCTGTCCCTTCCCGCGATCGGGCAATTTCATTGTCGGCGCGGCCGTAGGGCGTCAGCGCGGTAGCGATTTCCGCCGGGCTCATGCCGATTCCCGTGTCGGTAATCTGGATGGAAATATCCTCGCCGCCAAGCCGTGTTGCGGTAACGCCGACATGCCCGCCGCGGGGCGTGAACTTGCAGGCGTTCGACAGCAGGTTGAGCAGGACCTGGAACATCAGCCGCCGGTCCGCGCGAAGGGCACGGCAGTTCTCGGCCAGCTCGGCCGAGAAGGAGACGTCGCCGGCGCGCATTGCCGGATCGAGGATGCGCCGGGCCTGTTCGACCAGCTCGGCTATGTCGACGGTCTCCTCCTTCAGCTTGATCCGGCCGGCCTCCGCCTTGGACAGGTCCAGTACGTCGTTTATCAGGGCCAGCAAGTGGCGGCCCGAATCCAGGATGGCTTCGACAAACTCGTGCTGCTTCGCGCTGAGTTCGCCATAGGCCTTCGTCTGCAGCAGCTCGGAGAAGCCGATCACGGAGTTGAGCGGCGTGCGCAGCTCGTGACTCATGTTCGCCAGGAACGTGGATTTCGTGCGATAGGCTTCCTCGGCCGCGGCTTTCGCCAGGGCCAGGTCTTTCGTTCGATCGTCAACCTGCTGTTGCAATTCGTCGCGATGCCGGCGCAAGGCGCTTTCGGCGCGACGCAGGTCCGACAGGTCGTGGATGATGCCGGCGAAGCTGGATGCGCCGGTGGTCGGGATTTCGCTGACCGAAAGCTTGATCGGAAACTCCGTGCCGTCGGCGCGCCGTCCCATCACCTCGCGACCAAGGCCTATCACCTTCGCGACCCCGGTATCGACGAAACGCCGCAACGACGCGTCGTGATGCCGCGCGTCGGCGGCGGGCATCAGCAGGCAGACATTGCGGCCGATCACGTCCGATGCGCGATAGCCGAACAGTCGTTCCGCGCCGAGATTGAAGGTCTGGACGATGCCCTTGGAATCGATGGTCAAGATGCCGTCGATCGCGGTATCGACGATCGCGCGCAGGCGCTGGGCGCGCGCCTGGGATCTCGCGACCAGGAATGCGACCATCCAGATTCCGCCCACGGTCAATCCGCGGTTGGTCAAGATCATCCACCAGACCCCGCCGGCCGAGGGCTTGAGCGCCACCGCGGTCACCACCAGCCCGGTCGTGATGGAGGCGCTCCATATGGCGAACCGGGGCCACGGCGACCAGTGACCGAGCATCAAGACCGCCAGGTAGGGAAGCCCCGCCGCCACGCCAAGCGGCATCAGCGCGTCGAATCCGAAGATGCCGGCCATCGACAGGCCGGCCACGAGCGAAGTCCAGTGCTGCCAGGGCGAGGGGCGGTCGCCGGCCGGCGCTTTCGGACGAGCCCAGCGCGCGGCACCCCCAAAAGCGGAGCCGGCATCGCCCAGAAGATTGGAAGGTTCGGCCAACACCCACTCCACACGCCATCCCGGCGCCAGGCAATCCGCGCAAGCGACCGGTACCCAGGTGATAGACCGAATTCGTTAACCGTTTGATGAAATTGGCAATAAGACTAGCGCAGAGACATCAACCTTCGGATTGCGTTTTTGACGAGGCCGGCAATGAAATTGTCAATCCCCCATCCGGACCGACGCACGGATGCGCTGGTCTTCGATCTGGACGGCACGCTGGTGGACAGCCTGTCGGACCTGGCTGCGGCGATAAACCGCCTGCTGGCGGGGAAAGGCCGGGCGCCATTGCCGTTGGAGCGCATCCGGGGCTTCGTAGGCGACGGCGTGCCGAAATTGGTTGAGCGCAGCCTGCACGCCGCCGGCTTGTCCCCGGGCGAGGATGCCTTCGCTGCGCTGCTCGCGCGCTATACCGCGGACTACGAGGCCCATGCCGCCGTCTGAAATGCTTTCGCGCCGGCGATGCCCCGTGCGGTTAACTATTCGTTACGGCCCGGACGGCTTCCAGGCCCGGTCATCGTCCCTCCCGTTCCGCCATGATCGCCATCAGGCTCTCGACCGAGGTGCTGCCGCCGCTGGCGATGACCGCGACGGCGGCGTCCTTCGCCGGACGGATTTTGCCCGCCAGAAGCGCCGCGACGCCCACGGCGGCCGCGCCTTCGAGCACGAAATGCGCGGCGCGAAACACGCGCACCATCGCATCGGCGATCTCTTCTTCCGACACCAGGACGATCTCGTCGACCAGCTCGCGGACCATGCCGAAGGTGTAGCGATTGTCGAGGAAGATGCTGCCGGCAAGGCTGTCCGCCAGGGTCGGCAGTTCCGGCATGTCGACCGGCCTGCCCGCTTCGAGGCTGTGATACATGACGGGGTTGCGGTCCATCTGCACGCCCACGACCCGAATGGAGGGGTTGGCGGATTTCAGCGCGAGGGCGATGCCGGAAATCAGGCCGCCGCCGCCCACGCCGACCACGGCGCACGCTATCCTGGGCAAATCCTCGAGCAGCTCAAGCCCGATGGTGCCCTGCCCGGCGATCACCTCCGGGTCGTCGAACGGGTTGACGAACGCCAGGCCCCCCGGCCGACCAGTTCCAAGGCGTGCCGCGCCGCCTCGTCCTGGTCCGCGCCCACCACCCGGAGGTCGGCGCCGGAACCCTCGAACAGCGCAAGCTTGTGCCTTGGGGTCAGTTTCGAGACGCAGACGGTCGCGCCGATCCCCAGGCGCGCCGCCATCGCCGCGACCGCCCGCCCGTGATTTCCGGTCGAAACCGTGACGACGCCACGGGCGCGGGTTTCCACCGGAAACGTGAGGATACGGTTCGCGGCACCGCGAATCTTGAAGGCGCCCGTGCTTTGCAGGAATTCGCATTTCAAGGCGAAATCGTTCGCGTGACCGAGCCTTCTGCCGAGCGGCACCAGCGGCGTGCGCAACACATGGGGCGCAATCCGCGCCCGCGCGGCATAGATGTCCTGCAGGCCGGGCCGGCGCGCCTGCTTCGTCCGCGTTTCCGATTCCGATCGATCCGTCACGGCATGTCCGATGCTACGTCATTCGCGGTTCGGCGTCGGCGCCTTGACTTGGGGGGGCGCCGCCGCTAGGCGTGATTTCCTGCGGTCCGCGCGCGATCGTTCGACTCGGACAGGACGCCACGCCATGCCATTCATCGCCAAGACCCCGAAGCCGCCGTACTACGCCGTCATCTTCACGTCGATCAACGCCGACGTCGACCATACCGAGCATACGCAGATGTATCAGCGCATGGTCGAGGTCGCCCGCGGCTACGAAGGATATCTGGGCATCGAGCCGGCGCGAAATCCCGACGGGTCGGGCGTGGCGGCCGTCTATTGGCGCGACCATGAATCGATCCTGGCGTTCGCGCGCGATCCCGAGCACCGGATCGCGAAGAAGAAGGGCCGGGAAATCTGGTACAGCCACTACCTGATCCGCATCTGCAAGGTCGAGCGCGACTACGGGCGGCCCGATGCGTGACCGGCGCCGGGGCAAGTTCCTGAGCCCGCCGGTCCCCGCGCCGGATGCCGGCACGGACATGCTGCTGTTCGACCTGGACGGCACGCTGGTGGACAGCCTGGCCGACCTGGGCGCGGCGCTGAACCGGCTGCTCGCCGGGCTGGGTCGGCCGCCCCTGGCCCTCGACCGGGTGCGGGACTTCGTCGGCGACGGGGTGCCCAAGCTGGTGGAGCGCAGCCTCCGGGCCGCGGGCTTGGCGCCGTCCGCGGGCGAGTTCGCGGCCCTCCTGGCGCGCTACACGGCGGACTACGAGGCAAGGTCGGCCGCGCTGACCCGCCCCTACCCCGGCGTAGTCGAACTGCTGCCGGCCCTCGCGGGCGCCGGCTGGCGCCTGGGGGTCTGCACTAACAAGCCCCAGGCGGCGACGCTGCACGTCCTGGGCGCCCTGGGCCTGGCCGGGAGCCTCGCGGTGGTGGCCGGCGGCGACCGCTACCGGCACCGCAAGCCCGAGCCTGGGCACCTGACCGCGGCCGTGGCCGAGGCGGGCTCTACACCTGCCCGGGCGGTCATGGTCGGCGACGGGCCGCAGGACCTCGCGGGAGCGCAGGCGGCGGGGATGCGGGCCATCGCCGCGCTCTACGGCTATGGCGGCCTGACGCCCCGGAATGCGGGCGATATCCCGGTGTTGCACGGATTTGCTGACCTGCCGGGGGCACTGCGCCAAACCATGCGTAACGCGCATATTTGATATGCGTCTAGCGCGATAGATATATCAGGCGCCGACTCATATCAACCCGTGCCCGAAGCCGCCCAGGAGCTGTCCGTGCCGCCCTTTCCGTTCGCGATTGCCGCCAACGACGACGACCGTTCGCCCGACAGACTCGCGGCGGACCTGGTGCGGCAGCTTGGCGTCGACGGGGCGATCAACGCCTGCCGCCAGAACCTGTGGTTCGGCGTGCTGCAGGCGATCCAGCGCCAGCATCTTCTGCGCCGCGCCGGCCGCTAGTCCTATTCCGCCTTCCGCAGGTTCAGGACCAGGGTACCCAGGCCGATCTCGGCCTCGGCGCGCACCGGCACGGGCGCGCGCCCCTCGCCCGTAGGCGCCATCCAGACATAGCCGGTCTGCTCCGCCGCGTCGGCCTGGCCCTTCCAGTAGCCCGCGACGCGCCGCGTCGTGACCCGGCACTTCCGCGCCGGCCCGGCATAGGCGTTGTAGCTCGATGGTTCCAGCGCGGCCTCGCCGGCGTCGTAGACCATCACGTCGAAGCGCCGCCGCCCGTCATAAAGCTTCCAGTCGCCAGCGCATTGCCCGTCGCTGCCGAAGCGCCGGACCAGCGCGACAATCGCGGTCAGCGTATCGATGGTGCCCTTGGTCTCGGCCTCGGGCACCTTCTCGCGATTGTCCTGCTCGGGCGGCGGCTCGACCCGCGAGCGGACCGAGCCGTCGGGCCCATAGGACAGTTCGACCAGCCGCGGCGCGCCGCGCCAGGTCGAGTCGGCGCGGTGCAGCGCCGGCCGCAGCGTGCGGCCCATCACCCCGCCGCGCGTCAGGCTCTCCCCTTTCCAGTCGCCGACCCAGCCCACAATGCCAACGGTGCGCGCCGCCACCTCCAGCGAGTAGGCCTGCGCGTCGTAGCGCGCCTCGGTCGCGATCGACAGCACGCGGATGCCGCCGATATAGGCGTCGTAGCGCAGGCGCAGCACCGTCGGATCGTCGGCAAGCGCCAGGCCGGGCCAGGCCGCCGCGATCGCGCAAAGACAATGTCTCAGCATCCGACCAGCCTAGCGTCCGATTGCGGCAAGCCCAGTCACGATCGCGCGAAGCCATTCAGCACGGGTTCAGCCGCCCCCAGGCATTGTCGCGCGCAGACGGAAGCCCCTCAGGACGAGAACGGGAGAAACGCCATGAAGGCCCTTTCCCTCGCCGCCGCGCTGGCCGCCGTGTCCACCGCGTTCATCGCCACCGCCGCCGACGCCACGATCCTGTGCAAGGACGACCGGCGCTTGAACAACTACGTGTGCTGGGACGAAGCAACCCGCTACGCGCTGCACACGCCGCGCACGCACAAGAACGGCCAGCCCAAGAGCAAGGACGAGGTGCTGGAGGAAGGCAAGGCGATCGTCAAACGCATCATGGCGCGCACCGGCCGCAGCGACCGCGTGCTGCTGCTCGACCAGAACAACCGGATCGTCGAGGAGATCCCCGCGTGGAAGGTGGCGTTCCTGCGCGGCGAATAGCCGGCCGCCGCCCATCCTTGACGCAAGGCCCGGCCGGCCCTATACCCCGCCCGATTCCTCGAGCGCCGGAATCGGGCGATTAGCTCAGCGGGAGAGCGTCCCCTTCACACGGGGAAGGTCGCAAGTTCAATCCTTGCATCGCCCACCATCGGCCTGCCGCCCGCGGGCGGGCCCGCGAGGCGCAACCGACCCAGGATGACCGCGCCGCGCCCTTCCCAGCCTCCAAGTTCCGCCGATGCGACGGCACCGCGACCGTCGCCGATCGATCTCGTGCTGCTGGTCGGGCTGGCGATCCTTTTTTCGGCGTTCTCGCTTCCCGGAATCTTCGCCGGCCTCGCGGCGCTGCTGCTCTACCTCGCGCTGCGCCACACGGCGGGCCGGCTGGCCGTCGCTTCGGTCTGCTTGTCGCTGGCCTTCTGCCTGGGCGTCTGCGAGGCCGTGCTGCGCCTGGGGGTTTCGAACCCCACGTACTACCGCCCCGACGAGGTCCTGGCCCAGTTCGCCGGCGATGGCGGGCGGTCGCACTACGCGCCCGACCGGCGCCTCGACTTCGCCATGCCCTACGGCGATCTCTACGTGCTGTCGGACCGCACGGCGCGCGACATCGTCGAGCCGCGCATGGTTGCCTTCGTGACGGATGCGCTGGGCTATCGCGACGGCGTCGGACCAAAGAACCGGCGCTACGTTCTTGTCGGCGATTCCTTCGCGCTGGGCAGCGGCACGACTCAGGATCGCATTCTGGGCGAGAGCCTGCGTCGTGCGCATGGCATCGACATCTACACGGCCGCCTTTCCAGGCGATCCCACGGACTATGCGCGCACGGTCGCCTGGCTGAAGGTGAACACCGCGCTGGTCCGCGAACGCAACGTGGTGGCGCTGCTGTTCGAGGGCAACGACTTCACTTGCCCCGGCACCGCGCCGCCGCCGCCCTCGATCTGGCAATGGCGCTGGCGGCCGGTGGCGCGGCTCGAGACCTATCGCCTGTTTTACGGCCTGACGCGCGTGGCGTTCGGATCGGGCGATCTCAACCGCGCCGTGCTCGTGCGGGAGATCGGCGGCAGGAGCGTCGGCTTCCTACAGCAATACATCGCCGTCACCAAGCGCGAGCAGGAATGCGACTGGTCCGCCGTCGCCGCCGCGCTGGCCGAGATGCGCCCGCATCTTGCCCTGGTCGCGCTGGCGCCGACCAAGGATCGCGTCTACGCCGACTGGCTGGAGCCGGGCGCCCACCTGCCGCAGGCGCAGTGGGGCTTCGTCGAGGCGACGGCGCATGCGCTGGGCGTGCCGGCCCTCGACCTTTCGCCCGTGCTGCGAAAGCGGGCCGCCGAGCTGCTGCCGCAGGGCAGGTACGTGTTCTGGCGCGACGACACGCACTGGAACGCCGAGGGCATGGACGCGGCCGCCGAGGCGATCGCGGCCGCGCTGAAGCGCTAGGCGGCGCCGGCGCGGCGCTGGCGACCCACCACGACCTCGCGGTGCAGGATGTAGAGGCCGCTGGCGACGATCAGCGCCGTGCCCGCGCCGGTCCACCAGGTCGGCACCTCGCTCCACACCAGATAGCCGGCGAGCACGGCCCACAGCATCGCCGTGTACTCGAACGGCGCCAGCAGCGCCACCGGCGCGCCGCGGAAGGCCGAGGTGTGCATAACCTGCGCGACGCCGCCGATCAACCCCATAACGGCCAACAGCAGCAGGTCGAGCGCGGTGGGCGTCGTCCAGGCGAACGGAAGGACGAACGCCGAAGCCAGGGCTGAGCTGCCCATGAAATAGAACACGATCGTCTCGCTGCGCTCCGTCGCCGTCAGCTTGCGGACCCAGATCAGCGCAAGAGCGTGCAGCAGCGCCGCGACCAGCGGGATGAGGCTGAGCGCGGTCTGGCCGCCGAAACCGGGGCGCACGATCAGGATGACGCCGACGAAGCCCAGCACGACCGCGGTCCAGCGCCGGATGCGCACCACCTCGCCCAAGAGCGGGATCGACAGCGCGGTGGAGAACATCGGCACGGTGAAGCCGATCGCCACCACCTCGGCCAGCGGCAGCACGGTCAGCGCGTAGAAGTTCAGCGCCATGCCGACCACGCCTACGGCGCAGCGGAGCGCATGCGCGCCGGGGTGGAGCGTGCGCATCGCCGCGAGCAGCCCGTGGCGGACCATCATCGGCAGCACGGGCATCAGCGCGAAGAAGGCGCGGCAGAAATAGACCAGCAGCGGGCCGTAGATCGCGGCCAGCCACTTGACCAGCACCGTCATGACCGCGAACAGCACCGTCGCCGACAGCAGCAGCGCGATGCTGCGCCCCACAGACGCTACAGGAGGAAGCGGGAGGACCATCGATGGACCTATCGCCTCACGGACGCTTACCCAGCAGCACGTCCTTGGCCTGGTTGATCTTCTGCGCCAGGTAGGTGGAGCCGCCCTGGTCGGGATGGTTCTTCATCATCAGGCGCCGATGCGCCTCCTTGATCTCGTCTTCGCCGGCGCCAGGCCCCACGCCCAGGATATGGCGCGCCTCGTCGACCGACATGCCGCCGCGGCGTTCCGGCCCCGGCGCGGACCGGTCCCCCGCGGCATCGTCCGCCCGCGCGCCGCGGTCGCCCGACCACCAGCGCTCGCCGAAGATTTGCGAGAGGATCACGTTCCAGCGCACGAAGAACAGCGCCGCCGCGCCCAGCGCCTCGAGCGCGGGCACCAGACGCCCGGTCAGCAGCAGCACCAGGGCGAGCACGAGCGCGGCGGCGACGCCCGCGGTGCGGCCAAGCCTGGCCAGGCTTTTCGGATCGGCCTTGGCGAAGTTCCGCAGCAGAAAGGCGACGAGCGCGGCAAGCAGGACGCCAAGGATCAGCCAAACGAACATGCGCGTCGCCCGTGCGGGTCAAATACGGCGCGGAACGCCATCAGTTGGTCTGCTTGAGCCACACCGCCGTGTCGTGGAACACAGCTCCCCCCTTGGGCGGCGCTGCGTCGGCCCCCACCAGCGCGTTGATGCCCACCCCGTCGCGGAAGGCGCCGTTCGGCCACACACTCTCCACCACCACCACGCCCGGCTGCAGCCCGTCGAACGCCTGCACATGCACCACGACCGAGGCGCGGCGGTTGCCGATGCGCACCAGCCCGCCCTCGACCAGACCGAGCTGCGCGCAGTCCTTCGGATGGATCTTCGCCGTCGGCCGAACCTCGCGGGCGCGCGAGCCCGGGGTCTCGGTGAAACTCGTGTTGAGGAACTGCCGCGCCGGCGCGGTCACCATGCGGAAGGGATGCTCGGCATCGGCCTGCTCGATCGACTCCATGTGGTCGGGCAACTCGGGCATGCGGGCATGGTCGAGTCCCCAGCGCTTCCAGTCCGGCGCGAAGTGGAAGCGCTTGTCCTCGTAGCCGAAGCCGTCGAGGAAATGCGCGGTGCGGAAATCGGGCGCCAGGTCGACCCAGCCCATGCGATGCGCCGTCTCGGCGTCGGGCAGGCCGGAGTCCTTCAGCGTCCGGTCGACGATCTCCCAGGCCGTCATGCCGAAGCCCCGGTGCTGCGCGCCCAGGCGTTTCGCCAATTCGCAGATGACCTCGTGGTTCGAACGCGACTCGCCCAGCGGCTCGATCACCTTCTTGGTAATGTGCAGGTGCGTGTGGCCGCCCGAAGTGTAGATGTCGTCGTGCTCCAGGAACGTCGTGGCCGGCAGCACGATGTCCGCCATCGCCGCCGTCTCGGTCATGAACTGCTCGTGCACGCAGACGAACAGGTCGTCGCGCTGGAAGCCCGCGCGCACCTTCAGGTGTTCGGGACAGACGACCATCGGGTTGGTGTTCTGGATGAACAGCGCGGTGACGGGCGGTCCCTTGCCCAGGTCGCGCGTATCGCCGGTGAGGATCGGGCCGATGCGCGACTGGTCGAGCAGGCGGGTCGACCTGTCGATCACGTCGGCCCCCTCGATCAGCCCGCGGTCGAGCTGGTAGATGCCCGCCATGCCGTAGAGCGCGCCGCCGCCCTTGTACTTCCAGGCGCCGGTGATCGCCGGCAGGCACGAGGCCGCGAACATCTGCGCCGCCCCGTTGCGCGAGCGCGTGAAGCCGTAGCCCAGCCGCAGATAGGCGCGCTTCGTCCGGCCATAGAGCCGCGCGAAATCGACGATCGCCTCGACGGAGAGCCCGGTGATCGCCGACGCCCATTGCGGCGTGCGGGTCTCCAGGTGCTTTTCCAGCCGGCCGGAGTCTTTCGTGTACCGCGCAAGGTAGTCGCGGTCGGCCATGCCTTCCTTGAACAGCACGTGCATCGCCGCGCAGGCCAGCGCCCCGTCCGTCCCCGGCCGGACGCAGAGATGCACGTCGGCCTGCTCGGCCGTGCCGGTTCGGTAGGGGTCGATCACCACCAGCTTGGCGCCGCGGTTCTTCCGGGCGCGCGCGATATGCGCCATGACGTTGACCTGCGTGGCCACGGGATTGCCGCCCCACATCACGATCAGGTCGGCCTCGGCCATCTCGCGCGGGTCGCTGCCCCACTTGGCGCCCGCGCCGGCGAACCAGCCGGCGTCGCTGAGCGCGTTGCAGATGGTCGAGAGCTGGCGCGAATAGCGCATGGCGTGGCGCAGGCGCTCGATCCCGTCGCGCTGAACCAGCCCCATCGTGCCGGCGTAGAAATAGGGCCAGACCGCTTCGCTGCCGTGCTTCTGGGCTGCGCGCTTCAAGGCGTCGGCGGTGATGTCCAGCGCCTCGTCCCAGCCGATCTCGACGAAGGCGTCGCGCCCCTGCCCTTTCGGCCCAACCCGGCGCAGCGGCTTCGTCAGCCGGTCGGGATGGTGCACGCGCTCGGCATAGCGCGAGACCTTGGCGCAGATGACCCCGGCGGTGTAGCCGTTGCCGCCCGCGCCGCGCACCTTGCCGATGCGATGGTCGTCCAGCCGCTCGACCTCCAGCGCGCAGGTGCTGGGGCAGTCATGCGGACAGGCCGAATTGCGCCATTCGCGCACGCGAGTATCGTCGGGCATGGGCGTCAGTCTTTCGGCATGAAGTCGGGGTCGAGCACTTGTTCGGGCGCGTAAGGACAGGCGCGCGGGAACACGTCACGTGGCAGGTTCGTTTCGTCTGCGGCGGAAGCGACAGCATGAACGTATGATTTCGCGAGCATCGGTGCGACTTGCCGGCGAAGGCCTGGACTCTGCTGCAACAGATTCTCGGTGTCCCGGCGCTGCGTGCGGATCGTCGAGCGCCAGCTTCCGCTGCGCCGCTCCGGTTGAAATTGCCACTTGAGCAGGCGAGTCAGAATGAGCTCCAACCTGCTCTGTAATTCGCGGTAGTCCCGGTTCCCCAAGCTTTCGATCTCCTCGGCGAGGTTCTCCAGATCGAGCTCGGACATCCTGCCCGCGCGCAGCAGGCGCGCCTGCTGGCGGGTCCAGCGGTACATGTCGCGTTCGTAAAGCTTCGGGCGGGAGGCGGCCGTGGCTTGCGCCCGGAAGCCCACGCGCCGCTCGCGGGCGACGGATTTCGCCATGCCGGCCATCTCCTTCGTGGCTAGGGCCATTCTAGGGACGCGGTCCTGCCGCGTCCATGGCGCAGCTTCCACCGCCACCCCCGACCGCCCTATGATCCCGACATGCTGGAAAAAGCGGCAAGCTATGAAGAAGCCGTCCGCGCCTTTCGCTGGCGCGTGCCGGAATTCTTCAATATCGGCGTCGACGTGTCGGACAAGCATGCCGGCACGGACAAGCTCGCCCTGATCTACCGCGACGAGGCCGGTGCCGAGCGGCGTTTTACCTTCCGCGACATCGCGCGCCTGTCCAACCGCCTTGCCAACGTGCTGCAGGCCCAGGGGCTCAAGCGCGGCGACCGCCTCGGAATCCTGATCCCGCAGTCGCCCGAAACCGCTGTCGCCCATGTCGCGGCCTACAAGGCCGGGCTGATCGCCGTGCCGCTGTTCGCGCTGTTCGGCGAGGAGGCGCTGGAATACCGGCTTTCGAACTGCAGCGCGCGCGGCCTGGTAACCGACGCCGTGGGCCTGACCAAGATCGCGGCGATCCGCGACCGCCTGCCCGAGCTGCGCACGGTGCTGCTGACCGATGGCGGCGTGGGCGGCGAGGCCAATCTGTGCTTCGCCCAGGGCGACCAGCCGCTGGGCTTCTGGCCGGCGGTCGATGCCGCGTCCGACCGCTTCGAAGCCGAACGCACGCGGGCCGACGACCCGGCGCTGATCATCTACACCTCGGGCACGACCGGCCAGCCCAAGGGCGCGCTGCACGCGCATCGCGTGCTGCTGGGCCACTTGCCGGGCGTGGAGTTCCCGCACGAGTTCTTCCCGCAGCCCGGCGACCTGATGTGGACGCCGGCGGACTGGGCGTGGATCGGCGGGCTTTTGGACGTGCTGCTGCCGGCCTGGCACCACGGCATCCCCGTGCTTGCCTATCGCGCGCGAAAATTCGACCCTGAAGAGGCGTTCTTCCTGCTGGCGAAATACGGCGTGCGCAACTCGTTCCTGCCGCCGACCGCGCTGAAGCTGATGCGCGGGGTGGCCGATCCGCGCGCGCGTCACGTCTTTGATCTGCGGTCGATCGGCAGCGGCGGCGAGACGCTGGGCGGCGAGTTGCTGGACTGGGGGCGCACCACGTTCGGGCTGACGATCAACGAGTTCTATGGCCAGACCGAGTGCAACCTGGTCGTGGGCAACTGCGCGGGCATCATGCCGGTCCGGCCCGGTCTGATGGGGCGCGCGATTCCGGGACATACGGTCGCGATCGTCGACGACGCGGGGCGCGCGTTGCCGGATGGCACGCCGGGCAACGTGGCCGTACGCCGGCCCGACCCGGTGATGCTTCTGGAGTATTGGCGCAATCCGGAGGCGACGCGGGCCAAGTTCGCGGGCGACTGGCTGCTCACCGGCGATACGGCGCGACGCGAGGCCGACGGGTATTTCCGCTTCCAGGGCCGGGCCGACGACGTGATCACCTCGGCCGGCTACCGCATCGGCCCAGCGGAGATCGAAGACTGCCTGCTGAAGCACCCCGCCGTGGCGATGGCCGCCGTGGTCGGTGTGCCCGATCCCGTGCGCACCGAGACGGTCAAAGCCTTCATTGTGCCGAAGCCGGGCATCGCAGCCGATGCCCGCCTGATTGCCGACGTGCAGGCCTGGGTGCGCAAGCGCCTGGCCGCGCACGAATATCCGCGGCAGGTCGAGTTCGTGGACTCGCTGCCCATGACCGCCACCGGCAAGGTGCAGCGCAAGGTGCTACGCGAACGCGAGGCGGCGAGGCTCGCCAAGGAGGCAAAATGAAGACGGCATCCAAATCGATCGACTACTACTACACCCATCAGAGCCCGTGGTCCTACATGGGCCACAAGCGCCTATTGGCGATGGCGAAGGCCGCCGGCGCCAAGGTGAATTTCAAACCGGTCGACTACGGCAGGATATTCCCGCAATCCGGCGGCCTGCCCCTGGGAAAGCGTCCGCCCCAGCGCCAGGCCTATCGCCTGGTCGAACTCAAGCGCTGGAGCGAGCATCTGGGCACGAAGCTCAACCTGCACCCCAAGCACTTTCCCGTCGACCAGACCGCCGCCAACAAGCTGGCGATCGCGGCCGGCCGCGCGGGACACGACGCCGGCGCGCTGTCGCACGCCATCATGCGCGCAATCTGGGAGGAAGAGCGCGATATCGCCAATCCAGCCACGCTGGAGGCAATCGCGCAGGCAATCGGCTTGGACGGCAAGGCGCTGCTGAAGGCAAGCGCCTCGCCGGAGGTCGAAACGCTCTATCAGGGCTACACCGAGGAAGCGATCAAGGCCCAGGTGTTCGGCGCGCCTTGGTACATCTACGAAGGCCAGCCCTATTGGGGACAAGACCGGCTGGACTTCCTGGAACGCGCGTTGAAGCACTAGTCATTCCAAGGAGATGGTTCCATCTTCCGCTGGGTCGCCGGCATTCTATGCAATGCGTTAACCCTTCGCGTTCCACTCTAGGGTCCTGTAGGTTAAGGGCATCGCGCGGCTAGGCTACTCGCCGATTGCAGACGCAGGAATGCAAGGCGCCGGCGGCCACACAGGTGTCCAAGCCGAGCTGACAGGCGCGTCGAGCCCACGAAGGCGACGGTCCATGACGAATCTGCTCTTCCTGGTCGGCATTGCGGGATTCCTGCTGGGATCGATCGCCTACCTGCCGTTTGGCATCCTGACCTGGCTGTGGATAGCCCTTCAGGGGCCCCAGCAGCTCATCAAGGAAGATTTCCAGATCAATCTGGCGATCGTGATCTGCTGCGTGATCGCCCTGGCGTCCAATCGGAAAAAAGTCAGGTTCTGGGTAGACGGCACAATTGTCGCGCTTTGCGTCCTTCTTGTGCATTCAGGCATCACCACCTTTCTCGGTTTTGTACCGGAATACAGTTATCCCTATTTCGATCGCCTCTGGAAAACCATGTTGCTGGGCCTCTTCATCCTGCTGTTCATGCAGAACCGGACGAGGCTGCAGGCGGTTGTCTGGGTTGTTGTCTTCAGCATTGGATTGCTGGCCGTAAAGGCTGCCGCTTTCTCGATCATGACCGCTGGCCAGTACAAAGTATTGGGACCGCCGGGCAGCCAGATTTCCGACAACAATCACTTCGCCGGCGCAATTTCCATGCTGGTGCCTTTCGTTGCCTATCTCTATAGCACAACGAAGCACGCCTCGATGAAAACAGCGCTTCTGGTGATGGCCTGGCTGGTGCCCTTGGGTGCTCTCTTCACCTATTCCAGAGGAGGTCTGCTATCGCTGCTTGCGGTCGCATTTTGCTTTTGGCTCAAGGCTCGCAAGCGGATGTTCATTGCGGTATGCGCGACGGTACTGCTGGTACTGGCAATCCCGATCATGCCCAGCCAATGGACCGACCGGATGTCCACGATTACCGAAACGTTCGAGGACACCGGCAAGGCGGATGACTCGGTCAAAGGCCGCTTCAACGCATGGTACGTGTACTCGCAGCTCGCGCTCGAACGGCCATTCATCGGCGGCGGCTTCCGCTCGCCAGAAGTGCTTTGGGTGTGGCAGCGCTACATGCCCGAATCCGATCAGTCGAGCGGGGCGAAGGCGGCGCACAACAATGTCTTCCAGGTGCTAGGCGAACACGGGTTCCTGGGGCTCGGCATCTATATCTTGGTTGTTCTGGTTTGCCTGAAGAACATCGGCGCAATTCTCGTGCGAACGCGCCATACCCCGAGCCTCGTCTGGGCCCGAGGCCTGGCCGCCGCCTGCGGCGTTTCCATGATCGCCTATCTGACGGCCGGCATGACCATGTCGATTCCGTACTACGACCTGTTCATCATCCTGGTCGTCATCGTCGCCTCGCTGAAGCGGATCGTCGTGACCCAGCTGGCGGCGCAGCGCCAGGAGCTGCGCCGCGCGGCGCCGGCCGCCGCCGCGGCTGGAGTGACCTTGGTGCCGGCGCGCGCGGGCGAACAAATGCTGAGCCGCACGGGCGACCCTCGGACCGACTTTCACGCTCGGTAGCCAAGCAAACGGGATACGCGGACCATGTCGGATTTCTTGATCGTGGTGGCGACGATGGCGGGGCTCGCCTATGCGGCCTGGTTCGTCTACTGCAACGACGGCGAGGGCAATACGCGGCCCGACAAGACGCTCATGGCGATGGTCGAGGACAAGAACCCCGCCCGGCGCCGCTGGTTCGGGATGCCGGGCGCGCGCGAGCGGCGCGGCTGACCGGCTCAGAGCGAACAATACTTCGCGCGCGGATGCTGGCCGACGATCGCGCTGGTGGACTGCTCGGGATGTAGCTGGAACTCGTCCGACAGGCTGACCCCGATCCGCTCGGCGCCGAGCAGGCGCAGGATCGGCTCCTGGTCCTCGAGCCGCGGACAGGCCGGGTAGCCGAAGCTGTAGCGCGAGCCGCGATAGGACTGGCGCAGCAACTCCTCCATCTCGCGCGCGTCCTCCTGGCTGAAGCCCAGCTCGGCGCGGATGCGCGTGTGCACGTACTCGGCCATCGCCTCCGCCATCTCGACTCCCAGCCCGTGCAGGTAGAGATAGTCCTGGTAGCGGTTGTCGGCGAACCACTCGCGCGCCACGTCCGAGGCGTGCTGGCCGACCGTCGCGATCTGGAAGCCGATGACGTCGCGTTGGTCTGGCCCAAGCGACACATCGCGGAAGAAATCGGCGATGCACAGCCCGTCCTCGCGCGCCTGGCGCGGCAGCGGGAAGCGCGCCAGCACCGTCGTGCCATCGAGGTCGTACACGATCACGTCGTTGCCCTCGGCCGCCGCCTTCCAGTAGCCGTAGACGGCCTTGGGCCGCAGGATGTCCTGCTGCTCGCAGACATCGATCATGCGCTTGAGGACCGGCCGCAATTCGCGCCGCGCCCAATCCATGTACTGCTCGAGGGTGCGGCCGTCCTTCCGGTAGCCCCAGTGGAACTGGTAGAGCATGCGGTCGTTGAGGTAGGGCAGCAGCGCGCGGATCGGCGCGTGGTCGATCACGCGGGCACCCCAGAACGGCGGCACCGGCACGTCGACGCCCAGCCCCAGCTCGGAGCGGCGGATGCGGGTCTCCTCGGCATCGACCGGCCGGATCGCGGCATCGGTCGCCTTGCCCAGCGTGCGGCGCGTGTTCTGCACCTTGTTCTGGTTGGCGGCCTGGCGCGATTCCAGATGGGTGTCGAAGCGGCCCTCGACCACCTTGGTGGCGAGGTCCAGCCCGTCGAAGGCGTCGCCGGCATAGGCGACGCGCCCGCAGCCATAGGACTGCACGCAGTCGCTCTCGACATAGCGCCTGGTCAGCGCGGCGCCGCCCAGCAGCACCGGCGTGCTGACGCCCTGGCGCGTCATTTCCTGCAGATTGTCCTTCATCACCACGGTCGACTTGACCAGCAGGCCGGACATGCCGATGGCGTCGGCCTTGTGGTCCGCGGCCGCCTTCAGGATCGCGTCGATCGGCTGCTTGATGCCCAGGTTGACGACGCGGAAGCCGTTGTTGGTCAGGATGATGTCCACGAGGTTCTTGCCGATGTCGTGGACGTCGCCCTTCACCGTCGCCAGCACCACCGTGCCCTTGGCGCTGCCCTCGACCTTTTCCATGAAGGGTTCCAGGTAGGCGACGGCCGCCTTCATCGTCTCGGCGGATTGCAGCACGAAGGGAAGCTGCATCTTGCCGGCGCCGAACAGCTCGCCGACCACCTTCATGCCGTCGAGCAGGAAGGTGTTGATGATGTCCAGCGGCTTGTGCGCCTGCATCGCCTGCGCCAGGTCGTCGGTCAGCCCCTGGCGCTCGCCGTCGACGATGCGCTCCTTCAGCCGCTCCTCGACCGTCTCGGCTCGCTTGCGCTTGGCCGCGGCTTCCTCGCGGCGGTCCTTGAACAGCGCGATGAACTCCTGCAGCGGATCATAGCCCTCGCGCCGGCGGTCGTAGATCAGGTCCTCGGCGACCTTGACCTCGCGCTCGGGGATCTTGTGCAGCGGCGCGATCTTCGAGACATGCACGATGGCGCCGGTCATGCCGCGCTTCAGCGCATGGTCGAGAAACACCGAGTTCAGCACGTGCCGCGCCGCCGGCTTGAGCCCGAAGGAGATGTTGGAGAGGCCGAGGATGATCTGGCTTTCCGGCAGCTCCTGCGAAATCCGCTCGATCGCCTCGAGCGTCCACAGCCCCAGCTTGCGGTCGTCCTCGTTGCCCGTGCAGATCGTGAAGGTCAGCGGGTCGAACAGCAGGTCCGACGCCGGCAGTCCGTGCTTGCCACAGGCGAAATCGTGCAGGCGATGGGCGATGCGCACCTTGTCGTCGGCCGACTTGGCCATGCCCTTCTCGTCGATCGTCAGCGCGACCACCGCGGCGCCGAAGCGCCGGGCGAGCTGCAGGCGCTTCTCGGCCGGCGCCTCGCCGTCCTCGAAGTTGATCGAGTTGAGAATTGCCTTGCCGCCGTAGAGCTTCAGCGTCGATTCGAGGACGTTGAGCTCGGTGGAATCGATCACCAGCGGCGCGTTGACCGAGCCGCGCATGCGGGAGACGACCTCGGCCATCTCCTTGACCTCGTCGCGGCCGACGAAAGCCGTGCAGACGTCGAGCGCATGCGAGCCCTCGCGCACCTGCTCGCGGCCCATGTCGACGCAGCCCTGCCAGTCGCCCTTCTCCTGCAGCTCGCGGAATTTCTTGCTGCCGTTGGCGTTGCAGCGCTCGCCGATCGACAGGTACGCGTTCTCCTGGCGCAGCGGCACCTGGCCGTAGAGCGAGGCGATCGACGGCGTCCACCGGGCCTGGCGCGCCAGCGGCGCGGGCCGCCAGCCGTCGGCGCTGCGCCGGCGCAGCATGGCGTCGAGCGCGCCAATATGCGCGGGCGTCGTGCCGCAGCAGCCGCCGACCAGGTTGACCCCGTCCTCGGCGACGAAGCGCTCCAGCCACTTGGTCATTTCCTCGGGGTTCAGCGGATAATGCGTGCGCCCGTCCACCAGCTCGGGCAGGCCGGCGTTCGGCATCACGCTGATCGGGCCGGTCCAGTTCTCCGCCAGCCACTTGACGTGCTCGGCCATCTCGCGCGGACCGGTGGCGCAGTTCAGGCCGATCGCCGCCACATCCAGCGCGTGGCCGACGGTCGCCGCGGCGGCGATGTCCGTGCCGACCAGAAGCGTGCCGGTCGTCTCGACCGTGACCTGCACCATGGTCGGCGTCGCCGTTCCGGCCTCGGCCCGGGCGCGCCGGGCGCCGTTGACCGCCGCCTTGATGTAGAGCGGGTCCTGGCAGGTCTCGATCAGGATCGCATCGACCGCCCCGTCGATCAGCCCGGCGCACTGCACCGCCAGTGCATCCTCGAGCGTCTGGTAGTCGATATGGCCGAGGCTGGGCAATTTGGTGCCCGGGCCGACGGAGCCAAGGACATAGCGCTTGCGCCCGCCCCGGCCGGCATCCTCGGCCGCCTCGCGCGCCAGCAGCGCCGCCGCGCGGTTCAGCGCGCGCGCCTCGTCCTTGAGCCCGAACTCGGCCAGCGTGATCGGCGAGCCGCCGAACGTGTTGGTCTCGACCATGTCGGCCCCGGCCTCGAAATAGCCGCGATGGATGTCGCGGATCAGGTCGGGGCGGCTGCGGTTCAGGATCTCGGTGCAGTTCTCCTGGCCCAGGTAGTCGCGCGCGACATCGAGATCGAGCGCCTGAACCCGCGAACCCATGGCGCCGTCGCACAGCAGGACGCGTTCGGCGAGCAGGTCGAGCAGTGCGGCCATCGTTCTAGGCTCCGATCGCGCGGGCGCGCGCGGGCGGCGCGGCCAGGATGCCGGCCGCGGCGCAGATGTCATGCGTCAGCTCGGCGCGGTTCAGCGTGTAGATGTGCAGCGAATTCGCGCCGCCGGCGACCAGCCTGAGAATCATCGCCGCCGCCACCTCGATGGCGGCCGCATGGTGGCCGGCCGGATCGTCCGCCAGACCGGCGAAGCGCCGGTGCAGCGCCGCCGGCACGTGCGCGCCGCAGCGCTGGCTGAAATTCACGGCCTGGGCGAAGTTGGCGATCGGCAGCAGGCCGGGCACGATCGGCACGGCGATGCCACGGGCCTGCGCGCGGTCGCGGAACCGGAAGAAGACGTCGGGGTCGAAGAAATACTGCGTGATCGCGCGCGCGGCGCCGGCGTCGACCTTGCGCTTCAGGTTGTCCAGGTCCGCGTCCGCGCCGGTCGCCTCGGGATGGGTCTCGGGGAAGGCCGCGACGCTGATCTCGAAATCGCCGACGCGCTTGAGGCCGTGCACCAGATCGGCGGCGTAGGCGTAGCCGCCCGGATAGGCCACGTAGCGCTGGCCCAGCCCCTCGGGCGGGTCGCCGCGCAGCGCCACGATGTGGCGGATGCCGGCCTGCCAGTAGCGTCGCGCCACCTCGTCGATCTCGCCCGCCGTGGCGCCGACGCAGGTGAGGTGCGCGGCGGGCTCCAGCCCCGTCTCGTTGCGGATGCGCGCCACGGTCGCATGGGTGCGGTCGCGGGTCGTCCCCCCCGCCCCGTAGGTGACCGAGACGAAGCGTGGCCCCAGCGGCGCCAGGCTGGCGATCGCCTGCCACAGGCGGCGCTCCATGTCCGGCGTCTTGGGCGGGAAGAACTCGAAGGACAGATCGAACCGGTCGAGCAGAGCCTCGTCGTGCGCGCTCATCGCCGCGCCCTCCCCGGCTGGCCTGCCGCGGCGGGCGCCGGTTCACTCCCGGCGACGTGTTGGCGCCGGGTTGCCTGCCAGACATTGACGGTGAGGGGATCGCCGGCGAGGGAGATCACGGGCGCCGGTTCCAGCCCGGCAGCGCGGCACCAGTCGGCGATCTCCGCATCGTCGAATCCCAGGCGCCGATGCGCGTGTTCGCTGCGCAAAGTCTCCAGCTCGTGCGGCGCGAAGTCGATCACCACCAGCCGCCCGCCCGGGCGCAGCACGCGCGCGGCTTCCTCGATCACCTCCCCCGGCTCCTCGGCGTAGTGCAGGACCTGGTGGACGATCGCGGCGTCGAAGGACTGGTCGGGCATCGGCAGCTGGTACATGTCGCCCTGGCGCACCAGGCAGTTTCGGCGGTCGGCGCGGTCCAGGTTGGTGCGCGCCACGGCAAGCATCTCGCGCGAAAGGTCGATCCCGACGGCATGCGATACGCGGTCGGCGAATAGCTCCAGCATCCGCCCCGTGCCGGTGCCGATGTCCAGCAGGTCGCCGATTCCCTCGCGGGGCAATACCTCCAGCAGGGTGCGCTCGACCTCGCGGTCATCGACATGCAGCGACCGGATTTTGTCCCACCGGGCGGCATTGGCCCGGAAATAGGCGGCCGCCGTCTCGGCGCGCGCCCGGCGCACGTCGCTGAGCCGCGCAAGGTCGCGCGTCAGGGTCGCGTCCTCTTCGGGAATCTGGTCGATCAGCACCCGGGTCAACTCGGCGCCGGTTCCGCGCTGGGCCAAGCGGTAGAAAACCCAGGTCCCCTCGCGGCAGCGGTCCAGCAGGCCGGCCTCGCACAGGAGCTTCAGGTGGCGAGACACCCTGGGCTGGCTTTGGCCCAGAATCTGGGTCAATTCGCTGACGGTCAACTCGGCATGGGCGCAAAGCGCCAGCAGACGAAGCCGGGAAGGCTCGGCAGCCGCACGCAAACCGGTCAGCAATTCGTCCATTCGCGGACCTCCAAACAGAAGGATATAAACATATGCTTATGTATGACGCGCCTGGCAAGCGGATTTTCGGTCAGCAGTTCCCTGCGCCAGCACGGCGATCTACTGGTCGCGGCAAATCTGCAACTATGGTGTAAAGATACACAAGGTCTGGGCAAATCCAATTTCTGTCGGGAAGCGGACGTGATACCCGTTAATGGACGGCGGGTTTGAGCGCGCGTCGGCAGGACGACGAAGGGCGGAGGGGCCTTTCGTCGACGAGTTCGGGATGTGCCCGGGCACGCGGCCGGTGTGGCTCCAACCAGCGTTCCGCGGATCCAACCGCGGACGAGCAAGATGCGGATGGGTGCTGGTGGTTGGGCCGATCTTGAGACGCACAATGAAAGACAGCATGAAGCGCAGCCTGATGGGCGCCGCATTGGCGGCGATGGTGTTGACCTCCAGCGCCTGCAGCACGCCGCCGACGGATCCGGACGCGCGCGCGGCCTACGACGAGGCCAACGATCCGTGGGAGCCGTTCAACCGCTACATCTTCGACGTCAACTATGCGATGGACCAGCTGTTCTTCCGTCCGATCGCGGGGATGTACCGCACCGGCGTGCCCGAGCCGCTGCGCGACGCGATTCGCAACTTCCTGCGGAACTTGCGCTCGCCGCTGATCCTGATCCATGACCTGCTGCAGGGCGAGCTGGACCGCGCCGGCGTGACGCTGCAGCGGTTCGCGCTCAATTCGACCCTGGGCGTGGCCGGCTTCATCGACTTCGCCGACGACGTCATGGGGCTGCAGTACCACGACGAGGATTTCGGCCAGACGCTGGGCGTATGGGGCTTCGAAGAGGGCTGGTACGTGATGCTGCCCTTCTACGGCCCGTCCAATCCGCGCGACACGACCGGCTTGGTCGTCGACAGCTTCATCGACCCGGTTTCGATCATGCTCAAGGTCTACGGCCCGAGCTACGGGCCGCAGGTCCGCTCGGTGCTGACCGCGCTCGACGCACGTTCGCGGGCAATCGATACGCTGGACGAGGTCGAGCGCACCTCGATCGACTTCTACGCCACAATCCGCAGCCTGTATCGCCAGCGGCGCGACGACGAGATCCGCAACGGCCGTCCGTCCGGCAACCAGGGTGCGCCGACGATCATGGGCGACGGTTCGCAGCAGAGCCCGTTCCTCGAGAACGCCTCGCCGCCGCAAAAGGCCGCCCCGGGCGCGGTGCAGAGCTTCGTGCCCAAGCCCGCCCAGCCCATGCCGTTGCCGCGGCTGTTGCCGAAGGACCAGCTATCGCAGCGTCCCCAGTAAGCAGTAAGAGGCCCTGACGATGTACACCCGACGCTTGGTCGGCGGATTGATCGCCTCTGCGGCCGTTGCCTTCATCCTCCAGGCCGCTCCGCCCGCCGCCCAGTCGGCAATGGCCGCCAGCGAGCACGCCGAAGGCGCCAAGGCCTTCTTGCAGAGCCTCGCCGACCGCACGATCACGACCCTGAACCAGAAGCAGTTGGACCAGCCGCAGCGAATCGATGCTTTCCGCCATCTCTTCGCCGAGGGCTTCGACGTGCCGTCGATCGGCCAGTTCGTCGCGGGCCGCGCCTGGACCAAGGCCACCGAACCGCAGAAGATCGCGTACCTCAAGGTGTTCGAAGAGGTGACCATCCTCACCTGGGCGCTGCGTTTCGAGCAGTACTCCGGCGAAAAGCTGTCGATCGAGAAAATCCGCGAGGACGGCAAGGCCGTGCTGCTGGAGAGCCTGATCGTCCGCCCGGGCAAGGAATCAATTCGCGTCGACTGGCGAATCGAAAAGGGCAAGAACGGCTACAAGATTCTCGACATCGTGGCCGAGGGCACCAGCCTTGCCATCGCCCAGCGGGCCGACTACACCGCCGTCATCCAGCAGAGCAACGGCGAGTTCGACGGCCTGATTCGCGCGCTGCGCGACAAGCAGAAGAAGCTGCGCCAACAGGCCAAGCTGGAGAACTAGCGCCCGCCGGCGCTGGTCCCTGGCTAGCCGCTGCCAGCTAGCGCGCCTGGCTCGATCGCAGAACCCGGTTGACCGCCCAGCGATGCGCTTCGTTGTTCAGCCGCGCCAGCGCATCGTCGAGCGCCATCCAGCTCGGCCGATTGCTGGCGATCGCCGGCACGCCCGTGCCGCCAGCCAAGCGGACCGTGAAGAAGATGCAGTGCTTGTTGAAGGCGGTATTGGGCGTCTCGTCCGCCACGTATTCACTGGCGCGCCCGATTTCCGTCCGGATAACGATCTCGTAGCCCGTCTCCTCGCGGAACTCGCGCACCAACCCCTGCTCCGGCGATTCGCCCGGGTCGATGCCGCCGCCCGGCAGATACAACCTCCCGTCCTCCTCGACCACCAGCAACCGCCCGTCGCGATCGAAGACGACGGCATAGGCGCCGGGCCGCGGCAGGTGCGTGCGGCCCGGGCTCGGCGCGCCGAATTGCGGCGGCTGGCCGGCCGCCCCGCGCCGGCCGTCGTACCAAACGGCCAATAGCCCGCCGACGGTCATGAGCGCGGTCGCCAACAGCAGGAACGAAAGCGGATACTGGGCCATGCGGTAGCGCAGCATGGCCTGGCTGTGGCTCAGCGCGATGGTCAGGTTGATGCCGGCATATAGGGCCGCGACTCCGAACAGCGGCACAAAGCGCCAGTCGCGGATGCCCGGCGGCGCCGTCCGGATTCCGCGGCCCCATCCCGCCGTCGCCAGGGCAGCACCGGCGAGCGCGAGGCAAAGCGCCGGCAGGAACAGATGGCTGACCGCAATGGCGAGCGGCCGATAGAACCGCCGGTTCAGGCGCCCAAGCGCCTTTGATCGCGATGCATCGCCGGGCCTCGCCATGGCTTCGACCGCGCGGTCGAACACGGCCGACTTTCCGGCAAGGCTGCCGGCGATCGCCAGCGACTGGCCGGCCGGCGGTTCGACGTCGAGGAAGGGCAGCGGCGCCGCCAGCGCGGCGCGCATTTCGCGCAGCACCTTCCTCGCATAGGCGACCGGCCGCGCCGCGGCGCCACGCGCGAAGCTGCGCCAGTAGAAGTCGCGCTGGCGCGCGATATCGCCATTGAAATGCAGGGCGACGATATTGCCGAGGGTCCCGTACATGCACTTGTCGGCGTCATAGCCGAGCGTCAAATACGCGCCCGGCCCGACAAACACCTCGTCCGCCAGCACCTGGTCGATCGCCAGGACCAGGGCGCGGAACGACGACGCCGCGGCTGGGTTCGCCGCCTCGTCCCGCAAGGTCGGCAGTACCGCGGCCAGGTGCCAGCAGAACATCGTCTTCGGCAGGAACAGCGCCGATCCGGCGCGATCATGCGCCTCCGCCAGCCGACGCTCCGGCAGGACGAAGCCGACCGCGAACAGCAACACCGGGATGCCGACCGCCAGCGCCAGGCGGCTCCACGCGATGCGCGCGGCCCGCCCTGCCCAGACCACGGCTAGAGCGGTCGCGCCGGCGGCCAGCAGCCAGTGTGGCTTGATCGACAGCGTGACAAGCCCGCTCGCCAGCGCCAGCCCAAGTAGAAGTGCAGCGCCTGCGCCGCCCTTGGCGCGGCAGCGGTCGAAGGCGAACAGCAGCAGCGCGACGCTGAGCGCCATCGCGAAGGTGAAGCAGGTCTCGGGCAGGATGGTCCGTTCGAACTCCAGCCCGGGCGGATAGAACAGCGCCGCGAACAGCAGCACCACGCCAAGCAGCAGATGCCCCGGCCACAGGCGGCGCGCCGGATCGATCAGCAGCGCCGCACGGTGCCAGGCCGCCAGCATCAGCAGCGCCGTGCCCAGCGCCAGAAGGTGCTGCACGACCGGTATCGCGCGGAAATCGCCGAACGTGGCGAGTACGCCCCACAAGAACAGCGGATAGGGAAAGGCGCGCCCGCCGGCATGGGTGAAGCCGCCGCCCTCGATCGCGCTCAAGGCCGGCCACAGGTAGTTCCACGTGTCGGGGTCGATCACCGGCCATTGCGGCGGGGCAAAGCGCAGCCATGCCCCCGCTGTGAACAGCAGGGCGCAAACGGCCGCATAGGCGGCCCCGGCCAGAGACCGGCGGTGCTCCGCGACGGATCGTCCGGTCGCGTTCACCGCCCGCCGCTGACGGTGATGACCGAGGCGGTGCAATAGGATACCACCGCCGCCGCCGCATCGGGCCGGCCTGCGCGCTGCTGGCGGCTGGCACCGGTGATGACCAGGGTCATCGCCCCGCGCTCACCGTCACGATCGACGCGACGGAGTAGGAGGAAGCCGGCGACAGCAGCCATACGACGGCCTCGGCCACCTCGTCGGCGGTGCCCGCGCGTCCGATCGGCACGGTCGGGCCGAACTTCTCGACCCGGCCGGGCGTCTGGATCTCGGTATCGATCAGCCCCGGCTCGACCCCGTTCACGCGGATGCCCTCCTGCGCGACTTCCTTGCCCAGGCCGATGGTGAAGCTGTGCGTCGCGCCCTTGCTCGCCGCATAGGCCACGAGTTCGCCCGGCCCGCCCAGCCGCACCGCGGCCGAGGTGATATTGACGATCGCCCCGCCCTTGCCGCCGTGCTTGGTCGACATGCGCTTGATCGCCTCGCGCGCGGCGATGAAGTAGCCGGTGATGTTGACGGCCCACAGCCGCTCCATCTCCTTGACCGGCGCGGCGTCGACGCGGCCGATCGGGCCCAAGATGCCGGCGTTGTTGACCAGGCCGGTGATCGGGCCCAGCTGCTTCTCGGCCTCGGCGAACAGGCGCACGATGTCCGCCTCGACGGCGGTGTCGCCCTGGATGGCCACCGCCTTGCCGCCGGCGGCCTTGATCGCCGCGACCACCTTGTCGGCCGCCGCCTTCTCCTTGCGGTAGTTGACCGCGACCGCGCAGCCCAGCCGCTTGGCCGCGAGGATCGCGCTCGCCGCGCCGATGCCCCGGCTGCCGCCGGTGACGATAAGAGTGCCTGCCATGATGTCCCCAACCCGTGAAATGCCGCGGCCGGGACCGGCCCGGCCATCCATGCTCTTCTAACCGACAAGAAGCGGGCAAGGAAGCCGCGTGGCCGCCCCGCCCCCCGCCGCCGTTTCGCCCCCGCCATGTCCTAGCGCGCGACGCCCCGCGCCTGCATCACCTGGTCGATGTCGGCGCGCCGCTTGCGCGCGGCGGCGAAGTCGCGCCGGGCGGCGGCGCGGTCGCCCAAATGTTCGCGCGCCAGCCCCCTTCCCCACAGCGCCGGCGCGTTGCCCGGATCGCGCGCCAGGGCGGCGGCGTAGTCGGCGATCGCGCGCCGCCAGTCCCCCGCCTTCAGCGCCACGAAGCCGCGGCTTTCGTGGATCAGCGGATCGTCGGGCGCCAAGGTCAGCGCCTGCTCGCAATCGCTGGCCGCCGAGTCCAGCCGACCCAGGATCGCCCGCGCGTAGCAGCGCCCGTCCAGCGCCGCCACGACGCCGGGCTTGGCCACGAGCGCGCGGTCGTAGTCGGCGATCGCCTCCTCGATCCGCTTCAGCTCCAGCAAGGCGTGACCGCGATTGGCGAGGAAGTCGGGATCGCCGGGCAGAAGGCGCAATGCCTGGTCGTAGTCCTGGAGCGCGCGGTCGAACAGCCGCCGCTCGGCGAACGCGTTGGCGCGGTTGAAATAGGCCGCGGCCGTGTTCTCGGCGGTTTCCGCGTCCGAGTCGATGATGGCCGTGCAGGCGCCGATCGAGAAATCCGCATGCACCGTGTCGCTGAAGCAGAGTTCCCAGGTATCGCCGCGGAAGGGGGCCTGGCCCTGAGGGGCCTGCTCCTGCGCTTGCGCCAGCGCCATGACCGGTGTCGCGGCGAGGATGGCCGCCATCATCCCCGCTTTCGCCCAACCCCACCGCATGCAATCCTCGGCGATCATCGCCAGGAGGTTCGCATGAACGAAGAAGTCTTCAACATGGAAATCCGCAAGTTCCTGAAGAAGGTCGGCGTGACCGCGCAGCGCGAGATCGAAGCCGCCGTGCGCGCGGCCGTCGCCGCCGGCAAGCTCAAGGGCGGCGAGACGCTGAAGGCCGAGGTGACCCTGACGCTGTCCGGCACCGGGCTTTCGACCCGCATCGACGGCGAGATCGCGCTGCAATAGCGCCGCCGCATCTCAGCGGTCGATCCAGTCGCGGATGGCGCGTGCGGCCAGCGCGTGGCCGCGCATGTTCCAGTGCCCGTCATGCGGGAAGTCGAAGCGCTGGTGGTCGCGCTGCCATGCGACGGCGAAGAGCGGATGCAGGTCGACGAAGCCGACGCCGTGGCGCCGGGCCGCCGCGGCGACGAGCGCATTGAGCTGCAGCGCGCGGCTGTCGCGCCCCTCGTAGATCGCCTGGCGCGCGCCGTCCATCAGCAGCAGCACGCGGCAATTGCCTGACCGGCCGATCGCGGCGGCGTGCCCGACCAAGTAGTCGATCGCGCCCTCGATCAGCTGCGGCCGCGCCAGCACGCGCGCGATCTCGACATTGGCGTCGACCGACGGCAGGCCGGGCGCGCCTTCCTGCCCCGGCGCCTGGCCGGGAACTTGCGGATCGGGCGTCGGCACCGCGATGTCGTCGACCCGGCGCGGTGGGGCGATGCCCAGCGCCGCGTAGATCGCGCCCAGCGTGACCTGGCGGTTGAAGCGCAGGTAGCGCAGCGCCGCCGATCGCATCAGCGCATCCGCCCATTGCGGCTGGGCCGCGCCGGGCGGCCGGTCGCCGGCGATCCGTCCGTTCTCGACCGCCAGGGTCGCGAAGGCGTTCGAATAGCGCCCGGGCAGCGGCCGAAGGGACTCGTCGAAGTCGTTGTGCACCAGGTTGAAGACCAGCACGTCCGGCCGGTAGCGCAGCGCCTCGCGCTCGGCCATCCACAGGTAGTGGCTGAACGGCGCGCCGCTGATGCCGAAGCGATAGACCTCGAGCTTCGACGCGCCCGGCAGGGCCTCGAGCTGTTCGGCCAGGCTGGCGTCGACCGGCACCTGGAACGCCTCGACGTAGGAATCGCCGACGATCGCCACGCGCCGCGCGCCGGCGGGCTTCCCCGCCACGTAGCGCGGGCGGTTGGCGTTCCAGCCCTGCGCGTTGATCCGGTAGGGCGCGGCGATCTCGTCGCGCATCCGGTAGACGCCCGACTGGCCCGGCGCGTAGCGGACCACCGCGCCGCCATAGTCCATGGCGGGATAGTCCGAGGCCGGCACCGCGAAGCGGAAGACCAGCTCGCCCAGCAGGCAGGCGAACGCAAGGCTGGCGAGCGCCAGCCCGGCATTGGCCATTCCCCTGCCGAGCCGGCTCAAGCGCGCGCCCGGCGGACGATCACGACGAACAGCGCCAGCAGCACGAGCGGCGCCATCTGCACGCCGGATGCCGACGCGATGCCGCGCGAGACCAGCGGCAGCAGCCAGGCGAGCGCCAGCACGCTCTTCTCCCAATCCTTGAAGCCGTAGTCGATGCCTTCGCGCGCCAGCCACGCGATCGGCAGGGCCAGCACGACGAAGTCGTAGTCGAGCAGATAGGGCGTCACCAGCAAGGTGCCGGCGCACAAGGCCGCGGCCTTCACGGCCATCGGCGCTGAACGGCGCCATACCCAGACCACGGCGGCCGCCACGGGCAGGGAAACGAGGGCCTGCACTAGATAGGCGAGCGCGATGCTGCCGGCGAGGGAGCGCACGGTCGAGAACACGCTCTGGATCTTCTCCCAGCCCAGCCCGCTCTCCTCCAGCACCAGCACGCGGGTGACGCCGGTGGACGACAGGAAGGCGTGCCAGCTATCCATCCCGAACAGCAGCGCGGACAGCGCGGACAGCGCCACCGCCGTCGCGGCCGCCGCGGCGAAAGCGCGATATTCCGCCCCCGCCAGCAGCGCGAGCGGGATCAGGATCGCGAATTGCGGCTTGTAGGCGAGCAGCCCGAACAGCATCCCGGCCAGCGCCGGCTGACGCCGCAACGCCAGCAGCCCGCCGCCCAGCAGCGCCGCGGTCAGGAATCCGTTCTGTCCGTGTCCAAGGTTGACGAACGTACCGGGAAACGCGAGCAGGACGAGCAGCGCCAGCGGATGGTCGGCGATATGCCTGACGACGGCTGCAAGCGGAACGAAGGTCGCGAGCTGGAACGCGATCAGCGCCGTCACGTAGGGCAGCAGCGTCACGGCCCAGGCGACTAGGAAGAAGATCGGCGGGTAGTACCAGCCGAAGAATGGAATGTCGGGGTTGCCCACGACCGCTTTTTCCGCCGCGTGCAGCCTGGCGTGGTCGTAGGCCCCGGCGGCATCGTGGCCGCGCGCCATCATGCCGGCGGCATAGGTGGTGACGAAGTCGGTGCCCAGCGGCTGCCCGCGGCGGTCGAGCAGCGCGCCTTGGCCGCCGGCGTAGTACCACAGGCTGCCGATCGCATAGACCGCGAGGAAGATCAGGGCGTAGTCGCGGACGCGGCGCTGGTTCAGCCAGTCCGCTCTCTTGAGCGCGTCGAGCAACCCCCGGCGCGCCTCAGCGCCTCGCCACCATCATCTTCTTGATCTCGGCGATCGCCTTGGCGGGATTCAGGCCCTTCGGGCAGGTCTTGGTGCAGTTCATGATGGTGTGGCAGCGATAGAGCCGGAACGGGTCCTCGAGCTGGTCCAGCCGCTCGCCCATCGCCTCGTCGCGGCTGTCCACCAGCCAGCGATAGGCTTGCAGCAGGATGGCGGGTCCCAGGTAGCGGTCGCCGTTCCACCAGTAGCTGGGGCAGGCCGTGGTGCAGGAGAAGCACAGGATGCATTCCCACATCCCGTCCAGCTTGGCGCGGTCCTCCGGCGTCTGCAGCCGCTCGCGCTCGGGCGGCGGCGTGACCGTCTTCATCCAGGGCTCGATCGAGGCGAGCTGCGCGTAAGCGGTGGTCAGGTCCGGCACCAGGTCCTTGATCACCGGCATGTGCGGCAGGGGATAGATCTTCACGTCGCCGCTGACGTCCGCGATGTACTTGGTGCAGGCCAGCGTGTTGGTGCCGTCGATGTTCATCGCGCAGGACCCGCACACGCCCTCACGGCAAGAGCGGCGGAAGGTGACGGACGAGTCGACCTCGTTCTTGATCTTGATCAGCGCGTCCAGGACCATCGGCCCGCAAGCATCCAGATCGACCGTGTAGGTGTCGAGCCGCGGATTGCCGTCGCCCTCGGGATCCCAGCGGTAGATCTTGAACGCCTTGGTGCGCTTGGCCCCGGCCGGCGCCGGGTACGCTTTTCCGTCGACGATCTTGGAATTGGCGGGAAGGGTGAATTCGGCCATGGCTAGTACACCCGCTTCTTTGGCGGGAAGGGCTGCACGTCGTTGGTCAGCGGCCGCATATGGACGGGGCGATAGTCGATCCTGGGCTTGCCGTCCTCGGCGCACCAGGTGACGGTGTGCTTCATCCAGTTCTCGTCGTCGCGGTCGGGGTGATCCTCGCGGGCGTGCGCGCCGCGGCTCTCGGTGCGGTTGGCGGCGGAGTGCATCGTCACGACCGCCTGGATCAGCAGGTTGTCGAGCTCGAGCGTCTCCACCAGGTCGGAGTTCCAGACCAGCCCGCGGTCCTTGACGCCCACGTCCTTCACGCCCGACCACACCTCGCCAAGCTTGCCCTTGCCCTCCTCCAGCACCTCGCCGGTGCGGAACACGGCGCAGTTCGACTGCATGACCTTCTGCATGCCCAGGCGCAGCGCGGCGGTCGGCGTGCCGCCCTTGGCGTGGCGGAAATGGTCGAGCCGGGTCAGCGAGTTCTCCCCCGCGTCCTTCGGCAGCGGCGCCTGGCTCTCACCCGGCTTCACCAGCTCGGCGCAGCGGTTGGCGGCGGCGCGGCCGAACACGATCAGGTCGAGCAGCGAGTTCGAGCCGAGCCGGTTGGCGCCGTGCACCGACACGCAGGCCGCCTCGCCGATCGCCATCAGCCCAGGCACGACCGTGTCGGGGTTGCCGTTCTTCGGGATCACGACCTCGCCGTGATAGTTGGTCGGCACGCCGCCCATGTTGTAGTGGCAGGTCGGCAGCACGGGGATCGGCTCGCGCGTCACGTCTACCCCG
>JADZDN010000118.1 GCA_020851015.1 Alphaproteobacteria bacterium
CGCCGCCTTCGGCGGCTCCTCAGGATGACGCGATTTTGCATCGTTGCCCACATGAACGCGTCATCCTGAGGAGCCGCCGAAGGCGGCGTCTCGAAGGATGAGGAAGTCCGTCACGGGGAACTGCCGAACAGCGGCAATTGCGCCGGATCCTCGCGCGGCGGGCGCCAGCCTTCGTGGACCAGCAGCCAGGACTTGGTCTTGACGCCCTTGCCGCCGGAATAGCCGACCATGCGCCCGCCGGCGCCGATCACCCGGTGGCAGGGAATGACGATGGCGATCGGGTTGGAGCCGCAGGCGATGCCCACCGCGCGCGCCACCCCGCCGGTCTCCTCGGCAAGCACGCCATAGGAGCGCGCGTCGCCATAGGGGATGCGCAGCATCGCGTCCCACACCGCGCGGTGGAATGCCGATCCCCGCGGCAGGAGCGGCAGGTCGAAGGCGCGCAGGCGCCGCGCGAAATAGGCATCGAGCTGGCGCGCGGCCTCGGCCAGAAGCGGATCGTCGCGCTCCGCCTCGGCCGCGCCCGCGCCGAAGCCGAGGCTCACGATATGCCCGTCCTCGGCCGCGACGGTCAGCGGCCCCAGCGGCGAGGCGACGTGGCGGCGCAACCTCATTCGTCCTTCAGCGCCTCGGCCAGCTGCGCAGCGCCGGTCAGCGGCAGCGAGCAGGTCGGGCCCCGGCAGACATAGGCGGCGGGCTTGCCGTCGACCGGCCCCTTGCCGTGCGCGGGATGCTGCGGCGGCAGCGCCGCGCCGTCCGCCACGACGGCGATGACCGCGTTGGGAAGCGCCGCGTCGTAGACCGCGCGCAGGAGCGACCTGGTCGCTTTCTTGTCGCGCGGCCCGGCCACGACGATCTGCAAGGGCGATTGCAGGAACTCGGCGTTGTTGATCAGCGTCCCGAGCGGAAAGAAGCTGCGCTGCAGGTCGCCGGAGAACAGCGCGACCAGCGCCTCCGCGCGCGCGCGATACGCCTCATGGCCGGTCAGGTGGTAGAGGCGCGTCAGCACGCCGACCATCGTGCCATTGCCCGACGGCACGGCGTTGTCGCTGGCGGTCTTGGTGCGCGCGATCACGTCGGTGGTGTCGTCGGCGGTGAAGAAGTATCCGCCCGCCTGCGTGTCCCAGTAGTGCCGGTCGATGACCTCGACCCAGGCACGGGCCTGCGCGAGGTAGGCGTCCTCCCCGGTCGCCTCGAACAGCGCCAGGGCGGCGCGGATCATGTTGGCATAGTCGTCGAGCGTCGCGGGATGCGCCAGCCGGCCCTTGCGCCAGGCGTGGCGAAGGCGGCCGTTCTCGGTCATCGAATCCCGCACGAAGGCGAACGCGCCACGCGCCAGCGCCAGCCAGTCCTTGCGGTCGAACACCAGCGATGCGCGGCCGAGCGCCGCGATCATCAGCCCGTTCCAGTCCGCCAGCACCTTGTCGTCGAGGCCGGGCGGGATGCGCTTGGCCCGCGCGTCGAACAGGATCTTGCGGCACTTGGCCAGCACGGCTTCCTGCGCCGGGTCGGGCATCTCCGGGTTGGCGCGGCGGTTGAGGATCGTGTGGCCTTCCCAGTTGCCCGCCGGCGTCACGTCGTAGAATCGCTTGAACAGCGGCGCGTCGTCGCCAAGCAGCGCGTCGATCTCGGCCTCGGTCCAGACGTAGAACTTGCCTTCCTCGCCCTCGCTGTCGGCGTCGATGGTGGCGGAGAATCCGCCGCCGCCGTTGGCGCCCAATGGCGCCAAGGGGGGCGCGGCCATCTCGCGCTCGACCCAGGCGATCGTCTCGGCCACGCGCGTGGCATAGAGCGGATCGCGCGTGCCCTGCCAGACCTGGGTCAACAGCTCCACCAGCGCGGCATTGTCGTACAGCATCTTCTCGAAATGCGGCGCCAGCCAGCGCTCGTCGGTCGAATACCGCGCGAAGCCGCCGCCGAGATGGTCGTAGATGCCGCCCTGGCACATGGCGGTCAGCGTCGTGGCGACCGCGTCGCGATAGGGCGCGTGGCCCGAGCGGCGATAGGCCCGCCACAGCAGCTCGAAAATGCCGGCCTGCGGGAATTTCGGCGCGCCGCCGATGCCGCCGTGATGGGGATCGACCTCGCGCAGCAGCCGCTCGGCGATGCGGTCTATCATGCCGATCGGGATGCCCGCGCCGCCGCTGGGGCGCGACAGCTTGCCCAGCGCGTCGCCGATCGCGGCGACGTTCTTGGTCACGCGCTCGGGCTCGGCGCGATAGACCTTGGCGACCGCGCGCAGCAGGTCGGGGAAGCCCGGCCGGCCATAGCGCGGCGTCGCCGGGAAATACGTGCCGCCCCAGAACGGCTCGCCCTTGGGCGTCAGGAACATCGTCAGCGGCCAGCCGCCCTGCTCGCCCAGCAGCGCCAGGGCGGTCTGGTAGATCGTGTCGAGGTCCGGCCGCTCCTCGCGGTCGACCTTGATGTTGACGAAAAGCTCGTTCATCAGCGCCGCAATGGCGTCGTTCTCGAAGCTCTCGTGCGCCATGACGTGGCACCAGTGGCAGGCGGCATAGCCGATCGACAGCAGAATCGGCTTGTCCTTCGCGCGCGCCTCTTCCAGCGCCGCGTCGTTCCAGCCATGCCAATGCACCGGATTGTCCGCGTGCTGCAGCAGATAGGGGCTGGTTTCCTGGCCGAGCAGGTTGCGCGACATGCGTGCCCTTGGAGTGGAGCGCAGCGGGAACGCGCCGTTGCGGCGCGGGGTTGCCGACGTATAGTCTTATCGGCGCGACCGGTACTCAACCCTGAATTCACTGTGGTCATCGGACGCGCGATCCGCGTTTTCCGACGAGAGGTTCATTGCCCGTGGATAGTGTGAGCGACCGCCCGTCCAAGCCCGCGGCCGATCCGGCGCCGTTCTACAGCCGCCACGTGTTCTGCTGCACGAACGAGCGCCCGGCCGGCCATCCCCGGGGTTGCTGCAAGGCCAAGGACGCCGAGAAGCTGCGAAACTACCTGAAGGCCCGCGCCAAGGAGGCGGGGCTCGACGACGTGCGCATCAATACCGCCGGGTGCCTCGACCGCTGCGAGCTGGGGCCGACGATGGTGATCTATCCCGAGGGCGTCTGGTACAGCTATCGCTCGCAGGCCGACATGGACGAGATCCTGCAAACCCATCTGCTGGGCGGCGGGCGCGTCGAGCGGCTGATGCTCACTCCCGACCAGAAGCCGCCGGCCAAGGGCTGAAACATCGCGAAACTCCGGCATTCGGCTGCGCGGCGGGTCATCCTTCGAGACGCGCCCGTTGGACGCTCCTCAGGATGACACGTTTCATTTGGTCCAAATCTATCGCGTCATCCTGAGAGGCTGCGAAGCAGCCGTCTCGCCCCTCGCGATGCCGCCTTGCGCCTCGGGAGATGAGGAAATCCTGTCGCCGGTCAGCCGAACGGCCGACACGCAAGCGCGGACTGTGCTTTAGTGCGGCCGCAATGGACGACACGATCTTTGCCCTCTCCAGCGGGCGCGGCCGCGCGGGCGTCGCGGTGCTGCGCGTGTCGGGGCCGGCGGCGCCCGACGCACTGCGCCGTTTAACGAAGCCGGAGCTGCCCGCGCCCCGTCACGCGGCGCTTCGCGTGCTGCGCGATCCCCTCACCGGCGAAACCCTCGACCAGGCGCTGGTGCTGCTGTTCGCGGCGCCGCGCAGCGAGACCGGCGAGGACATGGTCGAGCTGCACCTGCATGGCGGGCCGGCGGTGATCGCCGGCGTTGCCGAGGCGCTGGCCGCCATGCCGGGGCTGCGGCCGGCGGAGCCGGGCGAGTTCACGCGCCGCGCCTTCTTGAACGGGAAGCTGGACCTGACCGCCGTGGAAGGATTGGCCGACCTGGTCGCCGCCGAAACCGCCGCGCAACGCCGCCAGGCGCTCGCGCAGATGGACGGCGCCCTGGCGCGGCTCTACGAGGATTGGCGGTCGCGCCTGGTCAAGGCCCTGGCCCTGGTCGAGGCGGGGATCGACTTCGCCGACGAAGAAGTGCCGGCGGATGTCGTCGCAGCCGGCCGTGCCGCGGCGCTGGCGCTGGAAGCGGAAATCCGCGCCCATCTCGCCGACCGGCACCGGGGGGAACGGCTGCGCGACGGCGTCTCGGTCGCCATCCTGGGCCCGCCGAATGCGGGAAAATCTACTTTTCTCAATAGGTTGGCCAGGCGTGACGCGGCCATCGTGTCGCCCGAGGCGGGCACCACCCGCGACGTCATCGACATCGACATCGACCTCGAGGGCTACCCGGTGCGGATCGCCGACACGGCTGGCCTGCGCGCCCCGGCGGGTGCCGTCGAGGCGGAGGGCGTCCGCCGGGCACATCGGCGGGCCGGCAGCGCGGACTTGGTGGTCGTCGTCCTGGACGCCACGACCTGGCCTGAAATCGACCCCGTGGTCCGCCAGGCCTGTGCCGGCAACGCCCTGGTCCTGCTGAACAAGATAGATCTGCGCGCGCCGCCCGGGCCGCTCGCGGTGGATGGCCGGCCAGTCCATTGCTTGTCGCTGGCGACCGGCGAAGGTTTCCCCGCGGCCCGCCAGGCCCTGGCGGGGTTGGTCCGGGACCTGACGGACAGCGGCGGATCCCCGGTTCTGACCCGCGCCCGCCATCGGGCCGCGTTGGAATCCGCGGTGGAAGCCTTGGCTAGGGTCGATTCGGCAGGGGCGGCCGAACTGATCGCGGAAGACATCCGACTTGCCGCCCGCGCCTTGGGCCGCATTACCGGCCGGGTGGATGTCGAGGACGTACTGGACGTCATTTTCCGCGAGTTCTGTATCGGAAAATAGCCAGTTTGGTCAGACGTTCACCGTACGCCTACCATATATAGTATGTACATGTTTCACGTGAAACATTGCCACGCGCGGCTTTGACAGGGCCAGGCGCGCACCCTAAATTCGCCCGATGGATCAATGGGATGTCATCGTTGTCGGCGGCGGCCATGCCGGTTGCGAGGCGGCTTCTGCCGCTGCTCGGGCCGGCGCCCGGACCCTTCTGCTGACCCATAAGATGGAAACCATTGGCGAAATGTCCTGCAACCCGGCGATCGGTGGCCTCGGGAAAGGACATCTGGTCCGCGAGATCGACGCCTTGGATGGCGTCATGGCCAGGGCGATCGACCGGGCCGGCATTCAGTTCCGGGTTCTGAACCGGAGCAAGGGTCCGGCTGTCCGGGGTCCGCGCGCCCAGGCCGACCGAAAACTATACCGCGAGGCCATGCAGGCGATCCTGGCCGAGCAGCCCGGGTTGACAATCCGAGCGGGCGCGGTCGACGACCTTCGCCTCGGTGCCGATGGGCGGGTCTCGGGTGTCGTGCTGGCCAGCGGGGAAAGCCTTCGCGCGGGCGCCGTCGTCCTCACGACCGGGACGTTTCTGCGCGGGGTCATCCATATCGGCGCGGAGAGGACCGCGGCAGGCCGGGTCGGCGAGGCACCCTCGATCGGCCTGGCGGACATGCTTCGCCGCGCCGGGTTCCGCCTCGGTCGGCTCAAGACCGGGACGCCGCCGCGGCTGGATGGCCGGTCGATCGATTGGCGCGGCTTGCAGGCTCAGCCGGGCGACTCCCCGCCCCCGCCATTTTCCTTCCTGACCCGGCGGATCGACACGCCCCAGATCGACTGCGGCATCACCGAAACGACGCCGGCGACCCATGCGGTCATCCGGGCGAATCTCCACCGCGCACCGATGTATTCCGGCCAGATCGAGTCCGCGGGGCCGCGCTATTGTCCTTCGATCGAAGACAAGGTCGTCCGCTTCGCCGATCGCCAGCGCCACCAGATTTTCCTGGAGCCAGAGGGGCTGGACGATCACACGGTCTACCCGAACGGAATCTCGACCTCCTTGCCCGCCGAGGTTCAGCGCGAGCTGGTGCGGACGATCCCCGGGCTGGAGCGCGCGGAAATCATCCGACCGGGATACGCGATCGAATACGATTTCGTCGACCCGCGCGAACTGACGGGCTGGCTGGAGACCAAGCGCATCAAAGGCCTGTTCTTCGCCGGCCAGATCAACGGGACGACCGGCTACGAGGAAGCCGCCGGCCAGGGCATCCTGGCGGGGGTCAATGCCGCCCGGCGCTGCGGCGGCTCGACGCCGATCATGATCGACCGGGCCACGGCCTATATCGGCGTGATGGTCGACGACCTGGCCACGCTAGGGACGGCCGAGCCATACCGGATGTTCACGTCCCGGGCGGAATACCGGCTGCTGCTTCGCGCCGACAATGCGGACCAGCGCCTGACCGGGCTGGGCATCGAGGCGGGTTGCGTCGGCCCGGTCCGACGGACGGCGTTCGAGCGGAAGATGGCGGCCTTGCTGGAAGCGCGGAATCTCCTCACCCGCTTGAACGCCACGCCCGGAACGCTTCGCGCCCACGACCTGCCGGCGCCGCGGGACGGCGCGCCGCGGTCGGCGAGCGATCTCCTGGCCTATCCGGGAGTCGATCTGCCGCGCCTCGCCCGGCTTTGGCCGGAGTTGACGACGATTCCGCCCGTAATCGCCGAGCAGCTGGAGATCGACGGCCAGTACGCCGGCTACCTGGAACGCCAGGAAGCCGACATCCGCGCCTTTCGCCGCGAGGAGGAATTGACGATCCCGGTCGCGACCGACTTCGCGTCAATCGGCGGCTTGTCGGCCGAGGCGCGCACCAAGCTGACAGCGGCCCGGCCGGCGACGCTCGGCGCGGCTTCCCGGATTCCCGGCATGACGCCCGCCGCCTTGGTGGCTTTGCTCCGCCACGTGCAGCGCCGGCCAGCACCCTTGCCGAAAATCGATGCCTGAACCGGGCGGCCCCGGTCTGACGCCCGAGGCTTTCGCGGCCCAGGTCGATGTTTCACGTGAAACACTCGATCGCCTCGCGGCCTATGTCGAGCTGCTGAAACGCTGGCAGGCGCGGATCAACCTGGTCGCCGCGTCGACCCTCGACGACGTCTGGCGGCGGCATATCCTGGATTCGGCGCAGCTTTATCGTTTCGTTGAGCCAAAGTCGGCGCGTCTTTACGACATCGGCAGCGGCGCCGGCTTTCCCGGCCTGGTGCTGGCGATCATGGGGCTGAGCGATGTGCACCTGATCGAATCCGACCGGCGCAAGATCGAGTTCCTGCGCGAGGCGGCGCGAATCACCGCCACGAAGATCACGCTGCATGGCAAGCGGGTCGAGACGATTGCGCCGGCCGACGCCGATTTTGTCACAGCCCTGGGCTGTGCATCGTTATTGTAACTGCTTGATCTCGAGAAGCCTATATTGAAG
>JADZDN010000119.1 GCA_020851015.1 Alphaproteobacteria bacterium
AGGACATAGGCGAAATCCTCCGCCCCCATCACGGGATGCTCCATCGTCAGCCACGCCGCCTCGCCGAACGTCGCTTCGACGACGCGCTGGCCGAAGGCGGCGGCGCGGCTGTCGCAGATGGTGACGGGAAAACCTTCCTCGATCGTCACGTCGGCGGTGCAGCCATGCGCCTGGGCGATGGCGGGGGCGAGGCGGCGGAGTTCGGCGGCGATCATCGCGCGGCGGTGCGGCGACAGGGTGCGGATCGTGCCGAACATCTCCGCCGTTTCGGGGATGATGTTGTTCGTCGTCCCCGCCGCGATCTGTGCGATGGTGACGACGGCGGGGTCGAAGACCGAGACGCGGCGCGTCACCATCGTCTGAATCGCCGTGACGATTTCGCAGGCGACGGGGATCGGGTCGATCGCATCCTGCGGCATCGACGCATGGCCGCCCGCGCCCCTGACGCTGATCGACAGCACATCGGACGAGGCGAGCAGCGGTCCGGGCTTGCCGGCAAAGATGCCGTGCGGCGCGTTGGGCATGATGTGCAATGCAAAGGCAGCGTCGGGCAGGGGGTCGATCAGCCCGTCCTCCAGCATATGGCGCGCGCCGTGATGCCCTTCTTCGCCGGGCTGGAACATGAACATCACCGTGCCCGCCAGCCGTTCGCGCGCCGCGCACAGCAGCTTTGCCGCGCCGACCAGCATCGCGACATGCGTGTCGTGCCCGCAGGCGTGCATTGCGCCGCGCGTCGTGGACGAGAAGTCGAGTCCCGTGTCCTCGACCAGCGGCAGCGCATCCATGTCGCCGCGCAGCAGCACGGTACGGCCGTTGGCCCCGTCCCCCGCCAAACCCCCGCGCAGGGTGGCGACCAGCCCCGTGGTCGACGGTCCCTCGCGATATTCGAGCGGCAGGCCCGCGAGCGCGTCCTTGATCTTCGCCAGCGTCCGGGGATTGTGAAGGCCCAGTTCCGGTTCGCGGTGAATCGCGCGGCGCAGGCGGGAGAGGTCGTCGCCAAGCGCCTCCGCCTCGGCGGGCCAGTTTCGCACCGTCTCGTTCATTTGTGGCCGCCGCCGAACAATTGCCGCCCGGCGAGGTCCAGCATGATCTCCTCGCTGCCGCCGCCGATCGCGTTGACGCGCACTTCGCGATAGATGCGCTCGACCTTGCTGCCCTTGATATAGCTGGCGCCGCCCAGCACCTGCGCCGCCTCGCGCGCGACGGCCTCCAGCATCCGCGTCGCCTGCACTTTCAGCATCGCGAAATCGGCGGGGCGCGCCTTGCCTTCCTTCACTTGCCAGGCGGCGAGGTCGACCCACGCCTGCGTCGTCTCGATCTGGCGCTCCATGTCGGCCAGCTTGATGCGGATCGACTGGTGGCCGACGAGCGGCTTGCCGAACGTCTCGCGCTGCTGCGCCCATTCGGCGGCCTCGGCCATCGCGACCCGCGCGAAGGCGCAGCAGCCCATCGCCATGCCGAGCCGTTCCGAATTGAAGTTGCGCATGATGCCCATGAAGCCGCCGTTTTCGGGACCGATCAGATTTTCGGCGGGCACGCGCACGTCGCTGAAATGGATCGCGGCGGTGTCGCTGCACCGCCAGCCCATCTTGTCGAGCGCTGTGCGCTCGACACCCGGCGCGGCCATGTCGATCAGCAGCAGCGAGATGCCGCCCGGTCCCGGCCCGCCGGTGCGGACGGCGCAGGTCAGCCAGTCGGCGCGCATGCCGCTGGTGATGAACATCTTGCCGCCGTTGACGATATAATGGTCGCCGTCCTTCACCGCCGTGGTCCGGATGTTGGCGACGTCGCTGCCGCCGCTCGCCTCCGTGATGCCCAGCGCGATGATCCTGTCGCCCGCCAGCACGGGCGGGGCGACGCGCCGCTTCAGTTCCTCCGATCCCAGCGCGAGGACCGGCGGCAGGCCGATGCCGTGCGTCATCAGCGACGCGCCCAGCCCGCCCGCGCCGACCGCCGCCAGCTCTTCGGTGAGGACGAGACCGTGGAACAGGTCGAAGCCTTCGCTGTGCCCGCCATATTCCTCGGGATAGCGCAGGCCCAATATGCCCGCTTCCGCCGCCTTCCTGTGCAGCGCGCGCGGCAGTTCGCCTTCGGCTTCCCAGCGGTCGATATGCGGCGCGATCTCGCGCTCGACGAAGCGGCGGACGCTTTGCGCCAGCGCGTCGTGAGTCTCGTCATAATAGGGCGAACGGGCGCGCCAGTCGTCGAATGCGGTCATGCGGCGAGGCTGCGCCAGCTTGACGTAGGCGTCAAGGGGAATGCCGTCGCAGGCGCCGACAAGGGCGCGGTTCGTGCGGCGCGAAATTTTGGCTCGATTTCCTCGCGCTGCCCCTTAAGGTCGCGGGCCATGACCAAGATGACTCTGCTCGCCGCGCTGGCCGCCGCCGTCCTGATGCCGCTTCCCGCCGCGGCCCAATCCTCGCCCGAGGCCACCGCCGAGGCGGCGCTGAAGCGCGCGCCGGTGTTCGACGGACATAATGACGTGCCCTGGGCGCTGCGCGAGCGTGTCGACAACATGATCAACGGTTTCGATTTCGGCGACACGGCCGGTACCGCGACGGCCCAGCAGATTGCGATGCACACCGACATCGCCCGGCTGCGCAAGGGCCGCGTCGGGGCGCAATTCTGGTCGGTCTTCGTGCCGTCGAACAGCGATGAACCACAGGCCGTGCGGCAGACGATCGAACAGATCGACGTCATGAAGCGGCTGATCGCGCGCTATCCGCGCGACCTGTCGCTCGCGCTGACGGCGGCGGAACTCGAACAGCAGATGAAGGCGGGGAAGATCGCGGGCATGATCGGCATGGAGGGCGGCCAGTCGATCGGCTCCTCGCTCGCCGTGCTGCGCCAG
>JADZDN010000120.1 GCA_020851015.1 Alphaproteobacteria bacterium
CGGCACCCTCATGGACTTGGCATCAATTCGTCGGGCGTACAAGCGCTATGCCGGCATGTACGACGTTGTGTTCGGCGCGCCGATGAATCCCGGCCGCAAGCTGGCCGTCGCGACCGCCAACAAGAAACCGAAACAGCGCGTGCTGGAGGTCGGCGTAGGGACGGGTCTTGCCCTGCCGCTCTATCGACGCGACATCACCGTCGTGGGTATCGACGTATCGAAGGAAATGCTGGATCGCGCGCGCGAGAAGGTCGAGGAAAAGGGGCTGCGCAACGTCGAGGCGCTGCTGGAGATGGACGCGGAAAACCTGACCTTCCCCGACCATTCCTTCGATACGGTGATCGCGATGTACGTCGCCTCGGTCGTACCGCATCCCGAGCGGCTGATGGCCGAGATGCGCCGGGTATGCAAGCCCGAGGGCGACATCATCATCGTAAACCACTTCACCTCGGACGGCGGGCCGCTGCGCGCCGTCGAATTCCTGATCAACCCGCTTTCCAAGACGCTGGGCTGGCGGCCCGAGTTCGACCTGAAGCCGCTGCTGAAGTCGGCCGGGATCGAGGTGAAGTCGATCCGGCCCGCCCACCCCATGGGCATGTTCAAGGTGATCCACTGCCGCAACAACCCGGCCCGCGTGCCGGCCGGCGCGGTGGGCGCCGGCGCCTACGGAGATGTCGACATCGGCGAACTTCGTACCGCCGAGGTCCGTCGCTCTCGGCGGTAGCGTTCAGGGCCGCGGCACCACCGCGGTCGCCTCGATCTCGACCTGGGCTCGATCTTCGATCAGCGCCGTGACCTGCACGACGGCCATCGCGGGATAGTGGCGGCCGACCACCTCGCGCCAGGCCGCGCCGACCTCCTTGAGCTGCGACAGGTAGGCGCGCTTGTCCGTCACGTACCAGGTGGTGCGCACGATATGCTCCGGTCCCGCCCCGGCTGCGCGCAGCACGGCCACGATATTGAGCAAGGTCTGGCGCAGCTGGCCGGCGAAATCGTCGGATTCGAACGCCTCGGTCAACGGATTCCAGCCGATCATCCCGCCCAGGAAAATCTGCCGGCCCTCGGCGACCACCGCGTTGCTGTAACCCTTGGGCCGCTTCCAGCCCGGCGGCAGTATCGGCGTCATTGTCTGGCCTGCGACGCCATCAGACGCAGCTTGAAGCGTTGCAGCTTTCCGGTCTCGGTGCGCGGCAGGGCGTCCACGAACTCGATCGCGCGCGGATACTTGTAGGGGGCGATCTCGCGCTTCGCGAAGTCCTGCAGTTCCTTGACCGTCCGCTCCGTCGCGTCCGCGCGGTCGCGCAGCACCACATAGGCCTTGACGATCGCGCCGCGCTCCTCGTCGGGAGCGGCAACCACGCCGCATTCCCTTACCTTGGGATGGTCGAGCAGCACGCCCTCGACCTCCGGGCCCGAGATGTTGTAGCCGGCCGAGACGATCATGTCGTCGGTGCGCGCCGCGTACCAGAAATACCCGTCGGCATCGCGCGCATAGGCGTCGCCGGTAAAGTTCCAGCCGTCCCTGACATAGGCCTTCTGGCGTTCGTCCGCCAGGTAGCGGCAGCCCGTCGGACCGCGGACGGCGAGACGGCCGATCTGGCCGGGCGGCATCTCGTGGCCGTTGTCGTCGACCACCCGCGCCTCGTAGCCCGGAACCGCCCTGCCGGTCGAGCCCGGGCGGATGTCGTTGCCCGACGCGGCGATGAAGATGTGCAGCATTTCGGTTGCCCCGATACCGTCGATGATCGCAATGCCGGTAGCCTTCTTCCACGCTTCAAACGTCGCCAGCGGCAGATGCTCGCCGGCCGATACGCATTTGCGCAGCGTGGCGATGTCCGCCCCCTTCAGAAGGTCGAGCATGGCGCGATAGGCGGTCGGCGCGGTCGACAGGATCGTGGCGCGATTCTGCGCGATCGCGGCGAGCAGGTTGGGCGGGCTCGGGTGCTCGACCAGTGCCGCGGATGCGCCCATCCGGAGCGGAAACAGCAGATTGACCCCCAGGCCGAAGGTGAAGGCGAAGGGCGGCGAGCCGATGAACACGTCGTCGACGCTGGGCATGATGACGTGGCGCGGCGTGGTGTCGCAGATCGCCAGCAGGTCCCGATGGAAATGCATGGTGCCCTTGGCCGGCCCGGTCGTGCCCGAGGTGAAGGCGACAAGCGCCACATCGTCTGCGGCAGTATCGCAGGCCGTGAACCCCGCCGGCCCTGTCGCCATCAGGGCCTCGAGCGAGTCCGGGGCGCCTCCCGCGTTGAACGACACCACGCGCTCGAGCACCGCTGACCGCGACCTTACCGACTCCATATCCGCGCCGAAGCGCGCGTCGCACAGCGCAAAGCGGATGCGCGCCTTCTCGACGATATAGTCCAATTCGCGCGCGCGCAGCAGCGGCATGGTGTTGACCGCGATTCCGCCGGCCTTCCACACCGCCAGGCAGCAGGCCGCCATCATCGGGTTGTTGGGGCCGCGCAGCAGCACGCGGTTGCCCGGCACGAAGCCCATGTCGTCGACCAGGACGCCGGCGATGCGGTCGATCCGCTCGGCCAGCAGCGCGTAGCTCCAGTGCGCCGCCGCGGACTTGAGCGCGATGCGGCCGCCCTGGCCGCGCTCGATCCAGCGGTCAACGAACTCGACCGCCGCGTTCAGCCGGTCGGGATAGACGAGCCCGGGCGCACGGTCGAACACCAGCTCGGGCCACTGGTCCGCCGGCGGCAGGTTGTCGCGCGCGAAGCTGTCGACATGGCCGGACGGAAGCATCGCGATCATCCCCCCTGGCGCAGCACCTGCCCGGCGATCACGAGCTGCTGGACCTCCGAGGTGCCTTCGTAGATGCGCAAGGACCTGATCTCGCGGTAGAGGCGCTCGACCGCTGCGCCAGCGACCACGCCGGTGCCGCCGTGAAGCTGGACGGCGTGGTCGATCACCCGCTGCGCGGCCTCGGTGGCATAGAACTTCGCCATCGCCGCCTCGCGCGTCACCCGCTCGGCCTTGGCGTCGCGCGTCCAGGCGGCGCGGTAGACCAGCAGCGCGGCGGCATCGATCGCCACCGCCATCTCGGCCAGCTTCTGCTGGGTCAACTGGAACTCGGCCAGCGCCTGGCCCGCCACCTTGCGCGCCCTGACCCGCGCCAGCGCCTCGTCGAGCGCGCGGCGGGCGAAGCCCAGCGCCGCCGCGCCGACGGTGGAGCGGAACACGTCGAGCGTCGCCATCGCGACCTTGAAGCCATCGCCCGGCGCGCCGAGCATCTGCGCCGTGGGGACCCGCATTCCATCGAAGCGCAGCGTGGCCAACGGATGCGGCGCGATGACCGCGATGCGCTCGACCACCGCCAGCCCGGGCGCGCCGGCGTCGACCACGAAGGCGGACAGGCCCCTGGCGCCCGGCGCCTCGCCGGTGCGCGCGAACACCACGTAGAAATCGGCGATGCCGCCGTTGGAGATCCAGGTCTTGCCGCCGTCGATGACGTAGGCATCGCCGTCGCGTCGCGCGATGGTGGCGATCGCCGCCACGTCGGAGCCCGCATCCTGTTCGCTGAGCGCGAAGGCGGCGATGCGGCGGCTCGCCGCCACGTCGGGCAGGTAGCGCCGCTTCTGCTCCGCGCTGCCGAACAGCGAAATCGGCGCGCTGCCCAATCCCTGCATGGCGAAGGCGAAATCGCCGAGCGCATCGTGTCGCGCCAGGATTTCGCGCGCCAGGCAGAGATGGCGCACGTCGAGCTTGTCCAGCGCCCCGCCCTGGGCGGCCGGCACGGCATATTTCAGCCAGCCGCCGGCGGCCAAGCGCGCGACGAGATCGCGGCAGGTCGTGTCGAGCTCCTCTTCTTTGTGGTTCTTGCCCGCGCCCAGCTCCCGCGCCGCCCAGGCTTCCAGGCGCCGGGCGAAGTTGCGGTGCGCGGGGTCGAAGAAGGGCCAGTCGAGGAAGGTGGTGTCCGCCATCGCTTCCCTCACCCTCCCAGCGCTTCGCGCTGGGCCCCTCCCTCTCCCGAGGGGAGAGGGCTTCCCAACCCTCTCCCGTCGGGAGAGGGTGGCGAGCGCAGCGAGCCGGGTGAGGGAATCGCGTGGATCATCTTCAATTCCCCTCGAACACCGGTGTTTGCTTCGCGGCGAAGGCGCGGTAGGCGCGGGCGAAATCCTTGGTCGCCATGCACACGGCCTGGGCCTGGGCCTCGGCTTCGATCGCCTGCTCGATCGTCATGGTCCATTCCTGGTGCAGCATCGTCTTGGTCATGGCATGGGCGAAGCTGGGTCCGGCGGCAAGCTGTTCGGCCATTGCCGTCGCCTCGTCGAGCACGGATTCGGGCGCCGAAAGCTTGTTGTAGAAGCCCCAGCGCTCGGCCTCGGCGCCGGCCATCGAGCGACCGGTATAAAGCAGCTCGGCGGCGCGGCCCTGGCCGACGATGCGCGGCAGCATGGCGCAGGCCCCCATGTCGCAGCCCGCCAGGCCCACGCGCGCGAACAGGAAGGCGACCTTGCTGCGCTCGGTGCCATAGCGCAGGTCGGACGCCATGGCGATGCAGGCGCCGGCGCCGGCGCACACCCCGTCGATCGCCGCCACGATCGGCTGCGGGCATTCGCGCATCGCCTGCACCAGCGCGCCGGTCATGCGCGTGAAGCGGACCAGGCCGGGCATGTCCATCGCGACCAGCGGCCCGATGATGTCGTGCACGTCGCCGCCCGAGCAGAAATTTCCGCCCGCGCCGGTGACGACCACGGCCTTGACGTCCTCGGCCTGCCTCAGCCAGCGGAACGTGTCGCGCAATTCGGCATAGGAATCGAAGGTCAGCGGGTTCTTGCGCTCGGGCCGGTCGAGCGTCACGGTCGCCACCCGGTTCTTGACGCGCCAGCGGAAATGCCGGGGAGAGAGATCGGCTGCCTTCATGCGCTCCTGCCTTCCATCGCATCCATCGCGGCGGGTTCGAACCGCCGCTTGACCGCGCCGAGCAGCCGGGCGAGTTCGTCGCGCTGGCGGTCGTCGAGCCCGGCAAACACCTCGGCGATCCAACCTGCATGCACCGGCGCCATCACCGCAAAGACGCGCCGGCCCGCGCCGGTCAGGCGCACCGTCGCGGAGCGCCGGTCGGCCGCATCGACGCGCCGCTCGACCAGCCCCTCGCGGATCAGCCGCGCCACCAGGCCCGTCACGTTGCCGTTGGTCACCATCATGCGCCTGGACAGCTCGGTCATGGTCAACCCGTCCGGCGCATGATCGAGCTGGGCCAGAAGGTCGAAGCGCGGCAGGGTGGAGCCGAAGCGCTCGCGCAGTCCCACCCGCACCCGCGATTCGATCAGGTTCGAGGTCGACAGCAGCCGCAGCCACAGGCGCAGCGCAGCGCGCGTTTCGCCCGCGCTCACGGCGTCTCTCCGCCCGAGATCGCGATGGCCTGGCCGGTGATCGCGCCGGCCTCGGCGCCGCACAGGAACAGCACGGCCGCCGCGACCTCCGCCGGCGCTATCAGCCGCCCCTGCGGGTTGGCGCGCGCCAGGTCGGCCCGCGCCTCGTCCGCGCTGCGCCCGGTCTTGGCGGTGATGCGCCGGACGCTCGCCGCCACCATGTCGGTGTCGGTGTATCCCGGGCAGACCGCGTTGACCGTCACGCCTGCCTTCGCCGTCTCCTGCGCCAGCGCGCGGGTCAGGCCCACGACGCCATGCTTGGCCGCGCAATAGGCCGTGACATAGGCATAGCCTTTGAGCCCCGCGGTGCTGGCGATGTTGACGATGCGGCCCTGGCCGCGCTCGAGCATCGCCGGCAGGGCGGCGCGGCTGCACAGGTAGGTGCCGGTGAGGTTGACCGCGAGCATCCGCTGCCACAGTACGGGATCGGTGCGATGGAATGGCGCGCTTTCGGCCTGGCCGGCGTTGTTGACCAGGATGCCCGGCGCATCGAAGCCCTGGCATGCGCGGTCATAGGCGCGCGCGACCTGCGCGGCATCCGCGACATCGCCGGGCACCGCCTGCACCGCGATCTTTGCCGCGCGCAGATCGTGCGCCGCCTTGTCCAGCCGCGCCCCGTCGCGCCCCATCAGCGTGATGCGCGCGCCTTCCGCGCCAAGCGCGCGGGCGATGGCCAGGCCGATGCCGCTGCCCCCGCCGGTCACCAGCGCATGCGCGCCGTTGAGGTTCGCCGCCATCAGATCGGCCCCTGTTCGGACGCGAGCGATCCGGGCGCGCGCCGGCGCTGGCGTTCCATCTGCTCCTTGCCCGCGAGGTATTGCGGCGGCCAGGGCTGCTGGGCGTAGCCCTGGTCGGCCGCGGCGCGCAGCGTCCAGTGCGGGTCGCCGAGATGCGGGCGCGCCAGGGCGCAGAGATCGGCCCGCCCCGCCGCCAGGATGCCGTTGACCTGGTCGAAATCGGTGATGTTGCCGACGGCCATGGTGGCGATGCCGGCCTCGTTGCGGATGCGGTCGCTGAAGGGCGTCTGGAACATTCGGCCATAGACCGGCTTGGCGTCGCGCGAGGTCTGGCCGGCCGAGACGTCGATCAAATCGCAGCCCCGTTGCTTGAACAGCCGGGCGATCGCCACGGACTGGTCGCCGTCGATGCCGCCCGGCACCCAGTCGGTGGCGGACAGGCGCACCGAGATCGGCCTATCCCCCGGCCAGGCCGCGCGCACGGCGTCGAATACCTCAAGCGGAAAGCGCAGCCGGTTCTCGATCGACCCGCCGTATTCGTCAGTGCGCGCGTTGCTGATCGGCGTGATGAAGCCGGACAGCAGATAGCCGTGCGCCATGTGCAGCTCCAGCCAGTCGAACCCGGCCGCGATGGCACGGCGCGTCGCCGCCACGAACGCGTCGCGCACCCGGTCCATGTCGGCACGGGTCATTTCGGCGGGGGTCTGGTTCTGCGCGCCATAGGCGATGGGCGACGCGGCGACCAGCTTCCAGTTCCCCTGCGCTAGCGGCTCGTCGTAGCCCTCCCACCCCAAGCGGGTCGATCCCTTGCGCCCGGCATGGCCGAGCTGGACCGCGACCTTGGCGCGACTGCTGGCATGGATGAAGTCGACGATGCGCTTCCACGCCGCGACATGCTGGTCGGCGTAGAGCCCGGCGCAGCCCGGGGTGATGCGCGCGTCGGCCGCCACGCAGGTCATCTCGGTGAAGACCAGGCCGGCGCCGCCCAGCGCGCGGGCGCCCAGGTGCACCAGATGGAAATCGCCCGGCGTGCCGTCCACGGCGCTGTACATCGCCATCGGCGAGACCACCACGCGGTTGGCCAGCGTCACGCCGCGCAAGGTGAACGGCTGGAACATCGGCGCGGCTTTCGGCTCGCCGCTCTTGCCCGCGAACCAGCGCTCGACGTTCGAGAGGTACGGCGCATCGCGCTGGCGCAGGTTCTCGTGGCTGACCCGCTGGCTGCGGGTGAGCAGGCTGTAGGCGAACTGGGTGGGCGCCAGCTTGACGTAACGCGCGACGTTCTCGAACCACTCCGTGCTGTTGCGCGCCGCGCTCTGCAGGCGCAGCACCTCGATCCGGCGCTCGTCCTCGTAGGCCCGCAGCGCCTGGTCGAGCGGCGCGCCGCCCGTCGCGTGCCTGGCCAGCGCGATCGCGTCCTCCATCGCCAGCTTGGTGCCCGAGCCGATCGAGAAATGCGCGGTATGGGCCGCGTCGCCCATCAGCACGATGCGCCCGTGGCGCCACGCGCGGTTGCCGACCCTGACGAAGTTGAGCCAGGCCGAGCCGCGCAGGTGCCGCGCGTTGCTCATCAGCTTCTGCCCGCCCAGATGCTCGGCGAACATCTCCTCCAGCCTGGCGATGCCCTGCTCGCGGTCCATCGCGTCGAACCCGGCGCGGCGCCAGGCTTCCTCGGACGTCTCGACGATGAAGGTGCTGGTCTCGCGGTCGAAGCGATAGGCATGGACCCAGAACCAGCCGTGCTCGGTCTCCTTGAAAACGAACTTGAAGGCGTCGAACGGCTGCTTGGTGCCAAGCCAGATGTACTTGTTGCGCCGCCGCTCCAGGTCCGGGCCAAAGCGGTCGGCGTAGGCGTCGCGGATTTGGCTGTTGATGCCGTCCGCCGCCACGATCAGGTCGGCGTCGCGGAACAGCGGCTCCCTTGGCAGGGCGTCGGGCCCGATTTCGGTCGCGAACCTAAGCTCCGCGCCCAGGTCGGACGCGCGGCGCTGCAGCAGGCCTAAAAGCTCCTTGCGCGCGATGCCGCAGAAGCCGTGGCCGCCCGAGGTGATGACCTCGCCGCCGAAATGGATGTCGATGTCGTCCCAGTGCGCGAAGCGCTCGACGATGCGCTGGTGGCTTAGGGGATCGGCCGCGCGGAAATTCTCGAGCGTCTGGTCCGAGAACACGACGCCCCAGCCGAACGTGTCATCCGGACCGTTGCGCTCGACCACCGTGACCTGGTGCCGCCGGTCGGCCAGGCGCAGCAGGATGCCCAGATAGAGCCCCGATGGCCCCCCGCCGACGATCGCCACGCGCATGGGCCTTGCGCCCTCCTCCGCGACTGCAGCGGCAGATACTTTAGGCTTAAAATATCGCCCTGTCCAGCGCCGCCGCGCTGGCCCCGGCTGGGACGGCGCTATAGGGTGCGGCGCGGGAACGCGCGCGGCTTCATCCTTCGAGACGGCCGCTGTCGCGGCCTCCTCAGGATGACGCGTTTCTTCGGGCATTCTCCCAAGCCTTCGCGTCATCCTGAGGAGGGCCGCAGGCCCGTCTCGAAGGATGAAGGACGCCGAACGACGAGGAACGCGATGCGCTGGTCCAGGACCGTGGCGATGATCGAGGCCCATGCCGAGGGCGAGGTAGGGCGGGTAGTGACGGGCGGGGTGCTCGACGTGCCGGGTGCCTCGATGCTGGAGAAGCTCGCCTACCTCAACGACAAGGACGACAGCCTGCGGCGCTTCCTGGTGTTCGAGCCGCGCGGCTATCCGGCGATGAGCACCAACCTGGTGTTCCCGCCCACGCGGCCCGACGCCGACGCCGCCTTCATCGTGCTGCAGGGCGACCGGGCGCACGCCATGTCGGGATCGAACGCGATCTGCGTCACCACCGCGCTGCTCGAAACCGGCGTGATCGCGATGAAGGAGCCGGAGACGGTGGTGCGCTGGGACACCGCCGCCGGTCTCGTCACCGCCACGGCCGCGTGTCGCGACGGCAAATGCGAGCGCGTGCGGCTGGCGATGAACCCCAGCTTCGTGCACGAACTGGACGTGACGGTGGACGTGGACGGCGTGGGCAAGGTCAAATGCGACATCGCCTTCGGCGGCGTGTTCTACGCGCTGATCGATCCGCGGCCGCTGGGCCTCAGCATCGAGCCCGACCAGGCCCGCGCGCTGGTGCAGGCGGGCATCCAGACGCACCGCGCGCTCAACAAGAAGTTCGCGATCAAGCATCCCGAGCTGCCGGGGATCGAGGGCATCGCCTACACCATGTTCGTCGACCGCGACGAGGAAGGGCTTCTGGGCGCGACGGTGATGGCGCCGGGGCGGCTCGACCGCTCGCCCTGCGGCACCGGCAACAGCGCCCGGCTGGCGGTGCGCCACGCGCGCGGCGAAGCGAAGCCTGGCGACAAGATACTCGCGCGCTCGGTGATCCGCAGCCGCTTCGACGTGGGGTTTCTCGGCCTGACCGAGGTCGCGGGCCGCGACGCCGTGCTGCCCGAGATCACCGGCCGCGGCTGGATTCATGGCATCCACCACGTCGGCGTCGACCCGACCGACCCCTACCCCCAGGGCTACAAGCTGGCCGACATCTGGGGCGACGGGTTCGATCTTCTAAAGTGATACAAGGCCATATTCTTTTTTAGTCCCCCCTCCCTTGATGGGAGGGGGTTAGGGGGAGGGTGATGGTCTCGCGAGAGCGGAGCGCATGCCCCCTCCCCCTATCCCCCTCCCGCGAGGGGAGGGGGGACCGAAAGTGAGGGCGGCTACTTCTTCACCATCGCCCGCAATTCGTACCGCAGCAGCTTGCCCATCGCGTTGCGCGGCAGCCGCTCGACGATCACCACGTCGCGCGGATGCTTGAAGCGGGCGAGGCGGCCTTCGAACTTCGCCAGAATCGCCGCGACGTCGGGGCGCACCCCGGATCGCGGCACGACCACCGCCACCGGCTCCTCGCCCCATTTGGGATGCGGGCGGGCGACTACCGCGCATTCCGCGACCGACGGGTCTTCCAGCAGCACCGCTTCCAGCTCGGCCGGGTAGATGTTCTCGCCGCCCGAGATGATCAGGTCCTTGCGCCGCTCGTCGATCCAGAAGAAGCCGTCGGCGTCGCGATGCGCGATGTCGCCGGTGCGGAACCAGCCCGCGCGGAACGCCTCGGCCGTCGCCGCGGGATCGCGCCAGTATTCGCGCATCAGGTTGGGGCCGCGGACCTCGATCTCGCCGCGCACGCCGGGCGCGACCTCGCTGCCCCCATCGTCCACGATCCGCGCCTGGCAGTGCTTGGCCGGCAGGCCGGTCGAGCCGACGCGCTGGGCGTGTTCCACGCGCTGGTAGACCGCGATCGGCGCGGTCTCCGTCGAGCCGTAGACCTGGATCACCGGCACCCCCCGCGCATGAAAGGCGTGGATCAGATGCGCCGGCACGATCGACGAGCCGGTGGTGACCGCGCGCAGGCTCGAAAAATCGATCGCGGCCCAACCGGGACGGTCGATCAGCGCCTGCATGGTCGCGGGCACCAGCACGCAAAGCGAAGGCCGGTCGGCCTGGATCGCGTCGAGCGTCGCCGCCGGGTCGAAGCGGCGATGCAGCAGCACCTCCGCGCCCGCGCGCAAGGCCGGCAGGGTCTGGATATTGAGGCCGCCGACATGGAACATCGGCAGCACGGTCAACACGCGGTCCTCGGCGGTCATGCCGTGCATATCGGCGCTGTTCAGCGCGTTCCATTCCAGCGCGTCCTGGGTCAGCACCGCGCCCTTGGGGCGGCCGGTCGTGCCCGAGGTGTAGACGAGCAGCACCGGCGAATCGGCCGTTCCCGCGACCGGCACGTCCGGGCTCCGCGCATCGGCCAGCGCCATCGCGCCGAACCACCGCGTCTCGTCGGCGCCGAAGTGCCTGCCCTTGATGGAAGGCAGGTCGGGCAGGATCGCCGCGAGCCCTGCGCGGAATTCCTCCTCCGCGAAGATCAGCTTGGGCTCGGCGTTCTTGAGGATATAGGCGTGCTCGGGCGGGGCGAGGCGCCAGTTGAGCGGCAGCAGCATCGCGCCCAGCCGCGCGCAGGCGAGCAGCAGCAGGATCATCTCGGGCCGGTTGAGGCCGAGATAGGCGATCCGGTCGCCCGGCCCGATGCCGCTGTGCGCCATCACCCAGGCGATCGCGCGCACCCGCCGCTCGATCTCGGCATAGTCGACGGCCCTGCCCTCGAACCGGATCGCGGTCTTGCCCGGCGTCGCCGTGGCGTGGCGCTCGATCCAGGCGGTAAGGGTCACTCGTCCGTCTCGCCCGGCCCGTAGAGCGTCTCGCGGCCCAGGCGGTCGAGGCAGAGCTCGGCCGTCCAGGGCAGCATCAGCGCGCCGCAGCGGCTGTCGCGGTAGAGGCGCTCGAGCGGCAAGGGCCGCAGCATCGCCTGGCCGCCGCAGGTGCGCAGCGCTAGGGCGCACAGCGCGTTGGCGTTCTCCATGATGGTGAACTGCGCGGCGTAGCAGCGCAGCCTGACCGACTTCGGCGGATCGACCCGCGCCTCGCCGATCACCCGGCGGAACAGGGCCCAGGTCTGCTCGAGCTTGATGAACATCTCCGCCACGGCGATCTGCTTGGTCGGGTACATGCGCCGCTTCACCGGCGGCAACCCCTCGATCTCCCCGCGCAGGTAGGCGATCGTGAAATCATAGGCCGCCTGGGCGATGCCCATGTAGCTGGGCGAGAGGGTGAGGAACATGTGCGGCCAGCGCATCGCCGCCTGGTGATAGATGCCCGTGGGCATCAGGGCCGCGTCGTCGCCCACCCGCACGTCCTTGAGCAACAGCGTGCGCGAGACGGTCGCGCGCATGCCCAGCGGGTCCCAGGCGCCTACCACCGACAGGCCGGGCGCGTCCTTGGGTACGGCGAGATAGAGCGTGTCGCGCCGCCCCGCCCCCGGCTTGTCCTCGGTGCACAGCACGCCGTAATAGTCGGCCGCGCCCGCGAGCGAGGCGAAGATCTTCTTGCCGTTCAACACCCAGCCGCCGTCCACGCGCTTCGCCGTCGTGCCGAAGGGGGCATGGCCCGCGGCAGCGGCGCTGCCTTCCGAAAAGGGCTGCGCATAGACCTTGCCTTCCCCGACGATGCGCGCGTAGTGCAGCAGCCGGTTCTTTTCGTGTCCCGCGCGTTGATCGGCGGACATGTCGAGCGCGTCGGCCAGGGCGCCCGACCACATCGCGGCGCAGCTGTGCATGTTGAAGGTCAGCGCCGTGGCGCCGCAATGCCGCCCGATCTCCGCCGCCACCAGGCAATAGGTCTCGTAGTCCGCCGCCAGCCCGCCATAGGCCGCCGGCACGCAGAGCCCGAGGAATCCGGCGTCGCGCAAATCGGCATAGTTCTCGAACGGGAACGACGCCTCGAGATCGTATCCGAAGGCGCGCGGCGCGAACCTCTCGCGGCCGAGCTTCGCCGCGATGCCCACCAGCTCGCGCTGGCGCGGCGTAAGCCCGGCCGTGGTGTCGATCGCGGGGTCGGTCATTTACCCCCTCCCTACCCTCCCCCTGAGGGGGAGGGTCAAGACGAGCGCAGCACCTCTTGTCCCTCCCCCTTCAGGGGGAGGGTAGGGAGGGGGTCCACCAGCGCACGAGAGCATCACGCGGCTGCCCTCTGCAAGGAACCCAAAAAAGCGCCCAGCGCGGCGTTGAACGCCTGGGGCTGCTCGATGTTGGCGAGATGCCCGGCCTGCGGCAGCTCGACATACTGCGCGCCGGGAATCTTCGCCTGCATGCGCTTCATCAGCTCGGGCGGCGCCACGGTGTCGCGCTGGCCGGCAAGCAGCAGCACGGGCATCGCGAGGCCGGCGAGCGCGTCGCGCCGGTCGAAGGTCACCAGGCACTGCAGTGCCGCGCGATACGCGGCCTCGGGGATCGCCGACATGGCGGCGATCGCGGTCGCGCGCGCCGCCGGGTCAGGCTGATCGCCCAACAGCCCGTCGACCACGCCGGGCGCGATACCCGCCATTCCCTTGCCTTCGTCGAGCGGCTTGGTGCGCTTGGCGATGAATTCGGCCTGCCACGCGCCGGTGCTGCCGCCGAACGCGGCCGAGCTGCCGGACAGCACCAGGCTCTGCACGCGCGCCGGACAGCGCGCGGCGAATTCCAGCGCGACCATCCCGCCCATCGAATGCCCGACCACCTGCGCCGCGGGCATCGCGGCGCGGTCCATCAGCCGTCCCAGCGCCTCGGCAAGGGCGGAAAAGCTGGTCTCGGGCATCAAGGGTGTATGGCCGTAGCCCGGCATCTCCCAGGCGATGCAGCGATGCGTGGCGCCGAACGCCACGAACTGCGCGCGCCACAGACCGGGCCCGCCGCCGATCCCGTGCAGGAACCCCAGCGGCGTCCCGGTGTCGCCGGCAAAGGTCGCGAAGGGGATGACGACGGTCACGCGAATGCTCCTTGAACGGTGAGTCCGTCATGCCCGGGCTTGCGCCACGGGTTTTCATCCCGCGTCCGTCGCGTTGCCGATTCCCTCTCGTCCCCCCTCCCCTGGCGGGAGGGGGGTAGGGGGAGGGGGTTCCTCGCGGCGCACTGATGGCGTTGCGTTCGTCCAGTGCGCGAAGAAGACCGCCAAGACACCAAGGCACCAGGAAGGAAATTTGAACCACGACGGCACCACGGACACGACGCTGGAACGCAAATTCTCCGTCCCCGGGGTGGTGTCCGTCGTGTCGTGGTGGTGAGTCTTTCTTGCTTGCCTTGGTGTCTTGGTGCCTTGGTGGTTTCGGGGCGCGCCATGCGGACCGCGACTCCCTTGCGGTGGGGAGGATGCCCCCTCCCCCTAGCCCCCTCCCGCAAGGGGAGGGGGGACACAGGAAGCGCGTCCATGCGAATTCGTGTCACCCCAGCTCTCCCACGAGCCTGCCCTCTTCCACCACCACGGCACCGTCCAGCGTCACGGTGCAGGCGCGCAGCGGCAGGTCGAAATGGCCCAGGGTGAACCGTCCCGCCGTTTCGTTGGCGCCGGTGGAGTAGAGGAAATTGCCGGCGATGGCGCGCAGCTCGGTGCCGTTGGTGTCGCGCTTGTCGTACATCGCCAGCGCCTCCCAGCGCGCCTTGGGATTCATGCCCCAGCCGACATGCGAAACCGCGTACGCGTTGCGGTCGCCCCAGGCCGCGATGTAGTCGCGCATCATCCGGGCGTCCACGCCAGCGCCCTCGACCGCCGTCACGTAGTCGTCGGCCACGGTCAGGACGACCGCGCTTTCGATGTAGCGCTTGAAGGTCAGGTTGGCGTCGCCCGGCGCCAGCACCAGGCGGCCGTCGACCGAGCCCGCGCGCGGAAAGCACAGCACCAGCCCGCCCGGCCAGTGCGCCACACTGCCCGGGCGGTCGCACCAGCCCCACACCCCGCCCGCCTCGGCGCCCGCGACCCCGATCGCCAGGTCCGTGCCGGCGGCCGAGGCGACGTGCATGGTCTTGGCGGCCTTCAGGCGCTTGATGCCGGCCTTCACCTTGGCCTCGAGCGCCGGGTCGGGCGCCAGGCGCTCCAGCGCCTCGGGATGCTCGTTGCTGACCATCAGCAGCCGCGCGCCGCCTTTCAGGATGTCCTTCAGCTCGGGCGCGTGCAGCATGCCCTCGACGGTCAGGTCCACGACCAGGCCGGACGCGCCCAGCGCGGCGACCACGGGCGCGAGCCCGCCCACCGCGTCCGACGCGCCGGTCGACCGCACCGCCACGGGCGCGCGCTGCGCCGGGGTCGGGACCACCACATGGAAGGCCCGCGCCCCCAGGCGGTGCAGCGCCAGCTCGGCGAGCTGCACGTTCACCGCCCGCGACTGGGTCTCCGACAGGATCGCCACCGCCTCGCCGCGCTGGACCCGGCAGAGCGCCAGGACGGATTCGAACGCGTCGATCCACTTCCCTTCGATGCGGTCGGCGAGCATCGACTCCCTACCCCCGCGTTCGGCCGCCGGTAGGTCCGAATACCGCGTCGATCCGCGCCAGCACCTTGTCGCGTACCTCCTCCGCGCTTCCGCCCTCGAACGTCGCCGCGCCGACATGGTCGTCCGCGACGATCATTTCATGGTCGGCAGGCGCGGCCGCCGCGCCGTCTCGCGCGGAAAAGCTCGGCTGCACGCGCAGGGACTCGATCCGGTAGACCCGCGCCTGGTAGAGCTTGCCGTCGACCGCCCGGCGCACCTCGATGCGAAAGCGGAACGGCTCGGCGCCTTCGACGTCGGGAACGATCGGCTCCAATTCGTATGTCTTGACGATCTCGAACAGTTTTCTTGCCATGGCGGTTCGCTATTTCGAGCACGAGCACTGGCAATGCCGGGAGTAGCATCCGCCGGGCGTCGATTGCGTCGCCGCGCGCTTGGCGTCGCGGCAGGCCGTGGCCTCGTCAGGACCCCGCGCCTGGCCCGTGGTCCGTGCCGGACAGCGCGCGTCCCGGTTGATCTGCTGCACGTTGCAGCTTGCCGAGCAGGACCATCGCGCAGCGGCGGCCGTCAGCACGCGGTCGCCGGCATGTTCCCGCACGGGCGCGTCCATCAGGGCATCGAGGAGATCGTCCACGTCGTCGCCGATCTGCGGCGCGACCTGGCGCTCCTGACCGGCCGGCGCCGCCTCGGCGGCCGCCAGCACCGGAGAGAGGCCGAGCAGCAGCATGATCAGGACCGACATCCGCGCGATCCCGCCCGCCCGCCATGCCCATCGGCCGGCGGAACATGCCCGTACCGAGTTGCAATGCACCATCCGGTTCCCCCCGCATCGGCGACCATAGCGCATGTGGCGGCCGGTTGACGACTGGCAGTCCGATTCGTCGACACGAGCATTTTCCTTTCCGCCGCCCTCTGTGCTTGAATGCACGCCAATGAACGATTCCAACACCCCGCATCCCCAGCCCGTCGACACCCGCGCTTTTCGCATCGCCCTCGGCCGGTTCGTCACGGGCGTCACCGTGATCACGACCCTGGCACGCGACGGGCGCCCGGTCGGCTTGACCGTGAACTCGTTCAACTCGGTCTCGCTCGACCCGCCGCTGGTGCTGTGGAGCATCGACCGGCGCGGCTCGTTCTACGACGCCTTCGCCGCCACCGAGCGCTTCGCCGTCAACGTGCTGGGCGCCGGGCAGCGCGAGCTGTCGCGACGCTTCGCCGGAATTCCCGGCGAGCGCTTCGACGGCGTGGACATCGAACCCGGCCAGGACGGGATTCCGCTGCTCAAGGGCTGCATCGCCTGGTTCGAATGCCGGACCCGTCATCGCTATGACGGCGGCGACCATCTGATCCTGGTGGGGGAAGTGGACCGGTTCGAGCATCATCCCGGCCAGGAATTGCTCTATTTCGCGGGGCAATACGGAATCGCCTCGCCGATCTGACGTCCGTCTTCGCCCGTCTTTGCCGCCGGATTTCCGCCCTCACCTGGCCGGAACGGACAGTTACACGGCACCGGGCTATGTTTATACGCCACCGCCGGTGGTCTACGCCCCGCCACCGGTCTATCCCCACCCGGGCGTTTCGCTGAACTTCTGCTTCTAGACGAAACTTCTGTCGCCCCTGGGGTATTTGCCCCGGGGGGCACGCGCGGGTCCAAGGCGGTTTACCCGGTTGCGTGCGTGATATAGCCTCGCCAACAAAATACGGTCGGGGAGGGTCGATATGCCGGAACTACGGAAATTCGTGACGGCAGGGGTCGTACTTGCGCTTGGCGCCTTGGCTATCGCCGGCGCCGCACAGGCGCAGGCGCCGATCAAGCTGGGCGCCGTGCTGGCCACCCAGGGCGGACCGGCCTTTCTCGGCGATCCCGAAGCCAAGGTGCTGAAACTCTACGTCGACAAGATGAATGCCGAAGGCGGCATCGCTGGACGCAAGATCGAGCTGGTGCTGTACGAGACCAACGGCGCCGCCGCCGACGCCGCCACCTTCGCCAAGCGCCTGGTCGCCCAGGACAACGTCGACTTCATCATCGGCGGCAGCACGACCGGCGAGACGATGGCCATGGTGCCCGAGGTCGAGCGTGCCGGCGTGCCGTTCGTGTCGCTGGGCGGCGCCTCGGTGATCGTCGAGCCGGTCAAGAAATGGGTGTTCAAGGTGCCGCAGACCGACCGCGCCGCGGTCGAGAAGGTCTATATCGACATGAAGCAGCGGGCCGCCAAGAAGATGGGGCTGTTGGCCGGCAGCGGCGGCTTCGACAAGTCCTGCAGCGACAATGCCCGCGCGCTGGCCAAGATGCACGGCCTGACCGTGGCGGCGGACGAGACGCACGGCGCGCAGGACACCTACATGACGCCGCACTGGACCAAGATCAAGAACGCCGGCGTGGACGCGGTTCTCTACTGCGGGTTCGGCGCGTCATCGGTGGTGGTGACCAAGAACTATGCGCAGCTTGGGCTGAAGATTCCCTTCTACCACAACCACGGCTCGGCCTCGACGCGCTGGATCCAGGGATCGGGCGCGGCGGCCGAGGGCGTGCGCCTGCCGGCCGAGCCGGTGCTGGTCGCCCGCCAACTGCCCGACCGCGACCCGCAGAAGGCGGCCGGCGTGGCGTTCGGCGACGCCTACAAGGCCAAGTACAACGAAGAGCCGTCGACCTTCGCCGGTTATGCCTATGACGCGCTGCTGCTGATGGCCGATGCGATCAAGCGGGCCGGCGGCACCGACAGGGCGAAGGTGCGCGACGCGCTGGAGACGACCAAGAACCTTGTGGGCGCCACCGGCATCTTCACCATGACCGCCGCCGACCACAACGGCGTGGACGTGAAGTCCTTCCGCATGGTCGAGGTGAAGAACGGCGCGTGGCGGGTACTGTACTAGTCGCTTGGGCGCGGCCCTCACCC
>JADZDN010000121.1 GCA_020851015.1 Alphaproteobacteria bacterium
CGAGCCGCTGCTGCACAAGGAGATCGGCGAGATCGTCGCCGCCATCGTCGCGCGCAAGAAGTTCGTCAGCCTGTGCACCAACGCGCTCTTGCTCGAGAAGAAGCTGCACCTTTTCAAGCCGAGCCCCTACTTGACCTTCTCCGTCCATCTCGACGGCGACAAGGGCCAGCACGACAAGTCGGTCTGCCAGGAAGGCGTCTACGAGAAGGCGGTCAGCGCGATCAAGCTGGCCAAGTCGAAGGGGTTCCAGGTCGGCATCAACTCGACGCTGTTCGACGGCACCGACGCCAAGCGCATCGCCGACTTCTTCACCTACGTGACCGAAGAGCTGCAGATCGACGGCATCACCGTCTCGCCGGGCTATGCCTACGAGCGCGCGCCGGATCAGCAGCATTTCCTCAACCGGCAGAAAACCAACAACCTGTTCCGCGATATTTTCCGGCGCAACACCGGCAAGAAATGGGTGTTCAGCAACTCGCCGCTGTTCCTCGACTTCCTGGCCGGCAACCAGCAGTACCAGTGCGCGCCCTGGGGCATGCCGGCGCGCAACGTGTTCGGCTGGCAGCGTCCGTGCTACCTGCTCGGCGAAGGCTATGCCTCCAGCTTCAAGGAGCTGATGGAGACGACCGACTGGGACAGCTACGGGACGGGCAAATACCAGAAGTGCTCGGACTGCATGGTCCATTGCGGCTACGAGGCGACGGCGGCCATGGACGCGGTCAGGAACCCGTTCAAGATCATGGCGCTGGCCATGCGCGGCATCAAGACCGAGGGCGACATGGTCCCGGGCGTCGATCTTTCCAAGGCGCGGCCTGCCGAGTATGTCTTCGACAAGAACGTGCAGCAGTTCATCGCCGAGACCAAGCACGCGCCGAAAGCGTCAGCCGGCAAGGACCCGCGCGAGCGGAGCAGCCACGCGGCCTAGCGCCGCGTGCGCGTGCCGGCTGTCCCGCGCCAGGCGCACGAGCGCGGGCGCTTCCCAGGGCCTTAGCAGCAAGCGGCCGAGAACCGCAGCCGGGCGGACTGATCCGTCCGGCGCCATGCCCGCCATCGCCGACCAGGGAATGGCGCGATCGGCGGGGTCGGCGATCACCCGCAGCACCAGGAAGGGCAGGCCCGTATCGGCCGCGGCGCGCGCCACGCCGTGGCTTTCCATGTCGACCGCGACGGCGCTGGTCTCCGCGAAGAGGCTGGCCTTGGCCGCGGCGGTGGTCACCGGCGCGTCGAGCCCGACAATCGGCGCCACCACGCAACGCACAACACCGCGCGCCGCATCCGCCAGCTTTTCGCGCCAGGCCGTTTCCGTGTTCGAGCTGACGGCAATCTCGGCCGGCACGACGACCCTGGAGGCGATCACCAGGTCCCCGCGGCGAAGGGCGGGGTCGAGCCCGCCGGCGAGCCCCAGGCTGATCAGCAGCTCCGCGCCGTCGCGCGCCATGCCGCGCGCCGCTTCCGCCGCCCGATCGGCGCTGCCGCCGGCGGCGAACAGCCGCGTGCCCCGGGGCCAAGCGCCGGCGGTGGCGGCAAGTTCGCTCTTCAGGCCGGCAATGATGCCGAGTCTAGGCATGGGCAACACCCGGTCGGGGGCGTCGGCGCCCCGGCATGCGGGCGTCTACGCTGGACTAGATGCCGAAGGGCGTGGTGAGCGCGTTGCCGCTGGTCAGGTTGCGGTAGCGCGCCAGCGCCCAGAGCGGGAAGTAGTGGCTGTAGCCGTGATACTTGAGGAAGAAGATCCGCGGGAAGCCCACGGCCGTGTACCACTTTTCGTCCCAATGACCGCCCTGGCGCGGCGCGTCGAGCAGGAACTTGACCCCGCGCGCGACCGCCTCGGACTGCACCTCGCCCGCGGCCAGCAAGCCGAGCACGGCCCAGGCGGTCTGCGAGGCGGTCGAGGCCCGGGCCAGGCCGCCATGTTCCTTCCGCCAGTACGTGCCGCAATCCTCGCCCCAGCCGCCGTCCTCGCGCTGGATCGACTTCAGCCAGGCGACGGATTTCTGGATGTAAGCCTGCTTGGGGTCCTCGCCGACCGCGTTCAGCGCGTGCAGGACCGACCAGGTGCCGTAGATGTAGTTCGTGCCCCAGCGGCCGAACCACGATCCGTCCTTTTCCTGCTCGGACTTGAGATACTCGAGCGCGCGCGACAGGGCGGGGTGGCCGTGGGGATAGCCAAGCTGCGCCAGCATGCCCAGGCAGCGCGCCGTGACGTCCGCCGTCGGCGGGTCGAGCAGCGCGCCGTGATCGGCGAACGGGATGTGGTTCAGGTAGTAGTAGGTGTTGTCGGCGTCGAACGCGCCCCAGCCGCCGTTCTTGCTCTGCATGCCGAGCACCCACTCGACCGCGCGCTCGATCGACTGGCGGAAGCGCGGCGCGCCGTTGCGGTCGAGGCCCATCACGACGACGGCGGTGTCGTCGACGTCGGGATAGTAGTCGTTGTTGTACTGGAAGGCCCAGCCGCCCGGCCTGACCTGCGGCTTCCACGCGGCATAGTCGCCGACGGTCTTCAGGACCTGCTTGCTGGCGAGCCAGTCGAAGGCCTTGCCCATGACCTCGCCGTCGCGCTCCTCGCCGGCTTCGATCATGGCGTGCGCGATCAGCGCGGTGTCCCAGATCGGCGAGGCGCAGGGCTGCATGTAGGCCTTGTCGCCCGACAGGTCCATCAGCTTCAGGATCGCCTTCTTGGCGGTGATGACGTCGGGATGGTCCTTCGGATATCCCAGCATCTTGAAGCACAGCACGGTGAAGACCATCGGCGGGAAAATGGCGCCGACGCCGTCCTCGCCGTTCAACCGCTCGCCGATGAAGGCCATCGCGGCATCGATCGCCTTCTTGCGCAGGCGCTTGGGGAACAGCGGCTCGACCTTGTGCAGCACGCGGTCGAGGGCGAGGAACACCTCGCCGAGCGCCTTGCCGCTGGGATTGACCTGGTAGGTCCTCTCCTGGTCCGGCGGCACGGTGAACAGTTCCTGGACGTCGATGCCGCGCGGGTTCTCGCCGCGCGCGCGCAGCGCCATCAGCACGGTCATCGGCACCAGCGTGGTGCGCGACCAGTACGAGATTTTGCTGATATGGAACGGGAACCACTGCGGCAGCAGCATCAGCTCGACCGGCATGCACGGCACGGCACGCCAGGGCACCTGGCCGAACAGCGCCAGGTAGAAGCGGGTCAGCACGTTGCAGCGCGCGGCGCCGCCGCGCTTCAAGATCGCCTCGCGGGCGCGCGCCATGTGCGGCGCGTTGATATCGTCGCCGACGATCTTGAGCGCCCAGTAGGCCTTGACCGTGGCCGAGATGTTGAAGTCGCCGCCGTAGTAAAGCGGCCAGCCGCCGTGCTCCTCGGCCTGGGTCTGGCGGATGTAGTCCGCCATGCGCGCCTCGAGCGCGTCGTCGATCTCGCCGAGGAAATGTTCGTAGAGAATGAACTCAGCCGGCATGGTTACGTCAGGCTCCAGGACGTAGACCCAATGGCCGTCGTCCTTCTGCCTACGTTTCAACCATTCGCGTGCATCGCCGATGACATCGTCCAACAGGCGGCGATCCACCGTGGTGGCATCGGCCGGATGGCGTTGGACCTCTTCCCGCGTCGGCGCGCCGTCGATTATCTTTTTGACAGGCGACGCTTGCACAGCCTTGCTCCTCTTGCGCCGCAACATAGGGGCGCGTCTACGGGTTGTCCATCCGCGGAGTCATCAACCCTTAACCGACTCAGGCAGGTTGTTGCTGATTTGCCACAGCGGCCGCGGCCGAGAATCCCGAGCGGATGGAGCCCTCGATTGTCGCCGGCAGGCCGGTATCGGTCCAGTCGCCGGCGAGCATCAAGTTCCGCCATTGAGTACGCGTGGCGGCCCTCCGCCGTTCCTCCCTGGGGGTCTGGGCAAAGGTGGCGCGCTTCTCCTTGACGATCCGATAAATCGGCATTGGCGGAAGGGGGGCAAGGCGAAGGGCCTTGCCGATATCGCCCCACATGCGCTGGGCGATGGTCTGCTCGTCCAATTCCGCAAGGGCGTCGGCGGCGCTGACGGTGACGGAAACCACGTCGCGGCGCAGGAACACCCACTCCGCCGTGCCGCCCAGCACGCCGATCAGCGGGCTGTCGTGCGGCAGGCGCGGCGGGGCGATGCCGTCCAGCCGGAAATGGCCATTGACGATGGCCCGGCTCTCCTGGGGCGCCTCGATCCCGGGCAGCGCGCGCTGCGTCGAGGCCGGCGGCAGCGCCAGCACGACGGCGCCCGCCACGGTCGCGCGGCGTTCGCCGGCGAAATCCAGCGCGGTCGCGCGATCGCTGTCGAACGCGATGGCGCGCAGCCGCCAGCCCAGGTTGACCGCGACGCCATGCGCGGCAAGCCAATGCAAGGCGGGATCGATGAAGCTCTCCGACAGCCCGTCCTTCGCGACCAGCGGGCGGCAATTGTTCCCGCCGCGCAGGACCGTCTCGGCGACGACCGGCCACAGCAGCCGCGCCGTCGCGGCCCCGCACTCGGTGTTGAGCGCGGCGACCGCGAGCGGCCGCCAGAAGCGCTTGTAGAGCGGCGTCGTGGTGTCCAGGCACTGCGCGACGGTCTGGTTCGGCCCCGCGCCGCGCAGGCGCAAGGCGCCGAAGAGCTGGCTTAAGGTCACGCCCGGGATTCCGCGCGGGGGCAGGGGGATGCGGCCGAGCAGCGGACCTTGCGCGAAGGTCACTTCCCAGCGCGCGCCGCTGGCAAGGTCGACGAACGGGAAGGCGGGCCGCGTCGGCCCGACCAGGCTCCGCGCCGCGCCGACCGTCGCCAGGAAATCGCGTGCCGCCCAATTGGCGCTGAGCAGCAGGTGGTTGCCGTTGTCGATCCGTCGGTCGAGCACCGCGTCGTGGTACGAGCGGCAGCGGCCGCCGGCATGGTCGGCCTGGTCATACAGCACGACCTTGTGCCCGGCCTGGGTCAGCCGGATCGCGGCGGCAAGGCCGGACAAGCCGGCGCCGACGATGTGGACCGCTGTCATGGGCTAACGCCGAAGGTCGTCCTTCGACAAGCTCGGGACGAGGAAAATAGCTAGGCTCCTCATCCTGAGCCTGTCGAAGGCTGAGCGCATCGCCTACAGCACGCCGTAGCGGAATGCGTACCAGAGCTTCAGCCATTTCGGCACGCGCACCGGCGTGTCGAGGTCACGCCAGCCGCGCCGGATCAGGCCGTTGAGGATGGCGCGATAGACGAACATCATCACGACGGCCGGCCGCATCTGCCGGCGCGGACATTCCTGCAGCTTGCGCACGGCCTGGCCGAAGCGCCGGCGCGCCAGCAGCGCCAGTTCCTCGCACACTGCCGGCAGGTTGGGATGCTTCAGCACGACGCGCGGGTCGCGTTCCTTGACGCCGAAGCGGTCGAGATACTCGGCCGGCAGGTAGAGACGGCCACGCTCGGCATCCTCCTTCAGATCGCGCAGGATATTGGTGAGCTGCAACGCCTGGCCAAGGGCCCAGGCAAGCTCCTGCGCGCGCTGGTCGGTGGCGCCAAACACGCGGATCGACAGCAGCCCGACCGCGCCGGCGACACAGGCGCAGTAGTGCTCCAGCCGCTCCAGCGACGGACCGTTGAGGGTTTCCGAGGCGTCGATCTCCATGCCCTCGATCAGCGCCAGGAAATCCTTCTTCGCCAGCCCGTAGCGCCGGACCGGCCCCAGCAGCGCGCGCGTGGTCGTATAGGTCGGGCGGCCGGCATACAGGCGGTCGACCTCCTCGCGCCATTCCTGCAGCCGGCGGATCTTGTCGGCCGGTGGCGCGGGATCGTCGGCCACGTCGTCGACCTCGCGGCAATAGGCGTAGATCGCGTACATCGCCTCGCGCTTTTCCTGCGGCAGGACCCGCATCGCGCCGTAGAACGACGTACCCGAACGCTCGGTGACCGACCGCGCGTGCTCGCGCGCTGCGGCATCGTCGTCGAGGGCCTGGCCGGTAAGGTGCGCGGCGGCCGAGGCGGCGGTATCGGGGGCGGTCATGGATCGGTCTTATAGCCTTGCCGCGCGGCCAGGACGAGTCCGGCGCTCCGGCGTCAGGCGCGGCGGGCCGGCGCCTGGGCGCGGCCTTTCCAGAACGCGCCCCGGCCGCGGTAGTAGGCCAGGGCGGAGTCGAGGGTCATCAGGTTGTAGAGCAGCCCGGCAATGGGCAGCAACGCGGCGGGGGACGGTTTTCCATAGAGCGCGAGGGTCGGCCGGCAGCTCCACCCCATCAGCAGCCACGCAAGCCCGGCCATCGCGCCCGCCGCGACATTGCCGTGCCAGGGCGTGGCGAGCGCCACCAATGGCGGCACCAGGTAGATCAGCGCCATGCCGATCACCGTCCCCGCCAGCGCCAGCGGCGAATAGCCGAGCTGGTCGTAGGCCGAGCGCGCAACCATCCGCCAGATGTCCTTCAGCCCCTCGTAGGGACGGATCGAGTGGGTTTCCTCGGCCAGGCCGAGCCAGATCGGGCCGTTCCTCTTGAGGGCGCGGCCCAGCGCGCAGTCGTCGATCACCTCGGCGCGGATCGCGGCGATGTCGCCGATCGCGCGCAGCGCGTCGCGCCGGACCAGCATGCAGCCGCCCGCCGCGCCGGCCATGCGGTCGGCCGGGTCGTTGACGCGCGGGAACGGGTAGAGCTTCTGGAAGAAATAGACGAAGGCGGGGATCAGCAGCCGCTCCCAGGGCCGCCGGCAATGCAGCAGCGCCATCAGCGACACCAGGTCCAGTCGGTCGCACTCGGCCTTCGCCACCAGGGACCGCAATACGTTCGGCCCATGGGCGATATCGGCATCGGTCAGCCACAGATAGGGCGCGGCGGGATCCGCCTGGTCGGCGCGGCCGATGCCGCTATGGACCGCCCACATCTTGCCGACCCAGCCCTCTGGCAGGGGCGCGCCGGCGACCACGGACAGGCGCTGCCCGCGCGGATGCGTGCGCGCCAAGGCGCGGGCGACGTCGCCCGTGCCGTCCTCGCTGCTGTCGTCCACCAGCACGACCTGGAACGCCCCGGGATAGTCCTGGTCGAGCAGCGCGGCCATGCTGCGCTCGATCACATCGGCCTCGTTGCGCGCCGGCACGACCGCGATGACCGCCGGCCCGGCCGCAGGAGGCGGTGCATCGCGCTCCAAGCGCTGGTCGGCGCGCCAGAACCGCCCGTGCATCGTCACCAGGTAGAGCCAGATGGTCAGGGACAGGGCAGACAGGATGGTCAACAGCATGCCGTCGGGCCCTACCGTCAGTCCACGTCTCGAGCTTGTCGAAGGACGTCGACCTCATGCTTCGACAAGCTCGGCATGAGGGCAGCTCGGTCTCGCCGCGTCAGACCCGGAACTTGAACGTCTGGCCGGGTTTGCGCTCGACGTCCGGCGGGAAGCTCTTGCGCTTGTCCGCATAGTACCGCACGCGGTGGTCGCCGTCGCCGAGCCGGTTGTAGGTGATGTAGAGCACGCGGCGCGGCTTGTCGGTTCGGTTCAGCGCCGAGGCGTGCGGCGCGAAGGAATCGAAGTACATCACGTCGCCCGGCTTGGTCGGATAGGACACGAACTTCATGTCCGCCATGTCCTTTTCCGTCAGGGGCGTCCATTCGCCGCCGACCAGCCCCTTCTTGTGATGACCGGCCGCCATCTCGAGGCAGCCGTTCTCGGCCGTCGTCTCGTCGATCGTCAGCAGCGCGGTGATGAAGATCGGGGCATAGTTCCACCATCCCGCCTGCTGGTCCTGGTGGGGCTTGAACCCGTCGCCGCCAGGCAGCTTGAAGTTGATCTTTTCCTTGAACAGCACGGCGCGCTGGGCAAACAGCTGCTCGACGGCACCCAGCATCCGTTTGTCGGCCAAAAGCTTTTTAAAACCATCGTGATACGGGACGAAGTTCTCGATCCGCTGGAGAACGCGTGTCCCCGGGACGGCCAAGCTGTCCTCGTAATAGGCCATGTGGCGGCCCGGCACCTCCTGCCATCCCTGCACCTCGGCCGTCCAGGTCGTGATTTCGCGCATTTCCGCGTCGCTGAAGGCGCGCGGCACATAGAGAAATCCGTCGCGCTCGAAATCGGCCACCTGGCGGTCAGAGAGGTAGCGCGGGCTGTCCGCGGCGGTCCGGGCGGTCTGGCGTTGCATCATGGCAGGCCCCTTGACGGCAGGCTGGTCGGAATTGGGGGCCGACCATGCCCATCCCGCCCCGACTTGGCAAGTTTCGGTTGGTCGCAGACCGTTCAGGGCGCTTTCGACAGGACGTACTGGATGTCGGACTTGTCCTGGGCCTTGAACCGGACCTTGACCAGGTTGCCCTCGGGCGAGAACCACAGCTCGCGCTGCAGTTCGCCCGTGATCAAATAGTGCTTGGCCGGTTTTGGGGCGGTGGGGGCAGGGACCTGCTCGTCGCCGGCCAGGCTGGTCTTGATCGCCATCATGCTGCCGTCGATCGTGTTGAGGGTGGCCGGCACGTCGAGGATGCCCTTGTGCCACAGGCTGGCCGGGATCGTTTCCGCCGCCACCGGCGCGACCGGCTTGCCGTCGTGGACGATCTGCAGCTTGCCGTCGGACGCGTGGACCTTGAGTTCGTGCTTGGTGCCGTCGTCATCGGTTTTCGACGCCAGGTCGACCATGCGCCCGTCCACCCAGCGCTCCGAGCCTTCGTGCCAGAAGCGGTAGAGCGTGATGAAGCCGAGCTTGACCCGGACATCGGTCTTCACGGTCACGTTGACGGCATCGCCGGTGCGCGTGAACACGAATTCGTGCTCGCCGATCTTGTCGCCGTCGCGCAGCACGTCGTAGTGCAGCGCCATTCCCGAGGTCGGGATCGCGGCCAGCTCGGCCGCGCGCGAAGCGGGCAGCAGCATCAGATAGAGGTAGGCGCCGGCAACCGCCGGCGGGAATCGATTCCAGATGCGAACCATTGCTGCCCTCGCTCTCGACCGGCGCTTCGACGTGACGCCGCGATATCCGATGCGTGGCTGATAAGAACATTACGGATGCATCGGGCCCGGATCACATCCGCGGATGCGACGGTCGCCTCATCGCGGCCCAGGGCCCGTATATCGCGTCAGGTAGCCGTAATGGGCCGCACCTATGGTGCCCCCGCCCGGAAGGAATACCGGGCGGCGCAACATGCGAGATTGATCCGTCGATGATCCTGCAGCTCATTCGCCGCGATCACCCACTCCGCCCGATGGCGGAAGCGCGGGTGCGCGCGGTCTATCGGGAAGCCTACGGCGCCAAGGTGCGCGGCTTTCCCGATCTGCTGGCGGCCTATGTCGATGCCGCCGGCAAACCGACCTGCGTTGCCGGCGTGCGCTATGGCCTTACCGACTGCTTCTCGGAGCAGTACCTCGACGGGCCGGCCGACGTGGTTCTGAGCGGGGTCGATGGCCGGCCGGTCGGCCGCGCCGAGATCCTCGAAGTCACCACGCTCGTCGGCCAGCGCTCGGCCGAGTCCTTGCGGCTGGTGCGTTCGATCACCAGCCTAGGCCGCTCGCTGGGCATGCGATGGGGGCTGTTCACCGCCACCGCAAAGCTGCGCCGGGCCTTGCCGCGCCTGGGCATGACGCTGGTGGAACTTGCCCCCGCGCGCCGCGACCGCGCCGCGCATCCCGAGGATTGGGGCAGCTACTACGAAACCGATCCCTGGGTCTGCGCGATGTCGGACCGGGTAATCGCCCCGACGATCCGGCCCGTCACGCCCCGGGCCGCACCCACGATGCTGGCGCTCTGAACGACGCATGAGCGAATTCCTGCAGCTTCTGCGGCGCCGGGCCGAGACGGCCCCCGCGTCGATCGTCTTCGAGGACGAGCAGGGCACGCTGACGGCCGCCGGCCTGCTGCGGCGGATCGGTGGCCTGGCCCGGCGCCTCGATCGAGGCGCCGATGTCGTCGGCGTGCTGGCGCCGAACGCAAACCAATGGGCAGTTGCCGCGCTTGCCTGCAAATGGGCCGGCAGGACGGTCGTGCCGCTGCCGGATTTCTTCAGCGCCGGCCAGCTCGCCCATATCGTCGCGGATGCCGGCGTACAGGCGGTCGTCACGACGCAGGCGTTGGCGCCACTAGCCCGTGGCCTTGGTTTGCCTTCGATCGTCGACGGCGGCGCCGAGGCGTCCCCCGGAGCGGCGGCCGAGCATTGGGCCATGATCGTCTACTCCTCCGGCTCCACCGGCCAACCGAAGGGCGTCGTGCTCGGCGACCGCCAGCTCGACGCCAGCGGCGCGATGCTGGCGGCGGCGGTGCGCGCAAGCCCGCAGGACGTCTACCTGTCGACCTTGCCGCTGGCGCTGCTGCTGGAGCAGATCAGCGCGATCCACTTGCCGATCCGGGCCGGGGCGCGCGCGATATTCTCCGCCGACCTGACGCGACGCGCCCTGGCGGGCGACGGCGGCGCGTTGGTCGACACGGTCGCGCGGGTGCGGCCGAGCGTCATGTCGCTGGTGCCGCAGCTCCTGCGCGCCTGGGTCCACGCGGCCGGAACGTGCCGCGCGCCGCCGCCCGAGACCCTCCGCCTGGTCGCGGTCGGCGGCGCGCCGATTCCCGAAGTCCTGGCGCGCGCGGCCTGGTCGATCGGCATTCCCGTGCATGAAGGCTACGGGCTTTCCGAGTGCTGCGCCGTGGTCTCGATCAACCGGCCGGGCGAGCGGCGCGCCGGCACGGTCGGACGCAAGCTCGACGGCATCGCGATCGAGATCGTCGACGGCGAGATCGTCGTCGGCGGGCCGACCGTCATGGATGGCTACCTCCGCGGAGCCGCGGCGGAAGGGCGCTGGCCCACCGGCGATATCGGCGCGATCGACGCCGACGGGTACCTGACCGTCCTGGGCCGCAAGGACGCGGTGATCCGCACGGCGCTCGGCCGGAACATCCATCCGGAATGGATCGAAAACCTGCTCTGCGCCGATCCGCGGGTCCAGCGTTGCGTGATCGCTGGCGATGGCTGCGCCTGGCCGGTGGCGATTGTCGAGCTTTCCCCGGCGGGCCGAGCCTGGCGCGGTCAGGCCTGGCGCGATCAGGCCGGCGGGTCGACGGCGGCGCTGGTGGCCGAACTCGCCGCCGCTGCGCCCGACTATGCGCGGCCGCGCCACGTCGTGGACCTGCCGCCCGGGGCGCTCGGCGAGCCGTCGCTGCTGACCGGCAACGGCCGGCCGCGGCGAGCCGCGGTCGCGGAGCGCTTCGCCGAGGTGATCGCCGCCCTGCGCGAGGGCCGGAACGCGCCGGCGGCGACGCCGATTGGCCGCTTCGAGACGCTGCTGGCCGATACCCGCATAGAGCGCGAGCGGTTCCTGCAGATCCCGGTCATCGGGCGGGCCGTCACTGGCGGTGTCGACGCGGCGCTTTACCTCGCGTTCCTGGGTCAGGCCTATCATCACGTGAAGCATACCTGTCCGCTGCTGACCACGGCGGCCGCACGCTGCGGCCCGGGCGAGGAATGGCTACGCGATGCCTTCCTTCACTACGTGGCCGAGGAGCAGGGCCACGAGCAGTGGATTCTCGACGACATCGCCGCGCTGGGCGGCGATGCCGCGGCAGTGCGGGATGCCGCGCCGCGGCCGCCCTGCGCCGCCATGGTTGAAGGCGCCTACCGCGCGATCGAGGAGCGGGGGCCGAGCGCGCTGCTTGGCATGGTGCACGTGCTGGAAGGCATGTCGGTGCTGTTGGCCGAGCGCGCCGCCGGTGCCATTCGCCGGGTGGTCCCGGCCGGCCGCGACGGCGCAGGCTTTCGCTACCTCACGTCCCACGGCGCGCTGGACATCGGGCACGTGGCCTTTTTTCGCACCCTCGTCGAGCGGATGGACGACCCGGCCGCGCTGGACGCGGTCACGACAACCGCCAACGAGATGTATCGGCTCTACGGCGACATGTTCCGGGAGCTGGACAGCAGGGGGGAGGAACAGCATGCGGCTTGAAGGCAAGGCGGTGCTGATCACCGGCGCCGGCTCCGGCATCGGCCGAGCCCTCGCCGTCGAGGCGGCGCGGCAAGGCGCAAACCTGCTGCTCACCGGGCGCGACCGCATCGCGCTGGAAGAAACCCGGGAACTGATCGCGCAGCCGGTCGATGTCCACATCGTGCCGGGCGACATTACCCGGCCCGACCATTGCGCCCAGCTTCAGGACGTCGTGCGCCGCGCGTTCGGGCGCCTCGACCTGCTGGTCCACAATGCCGGCGCGCAGTGGGGCCGGCCCGCTGGAACGCGTTGGCGACCAGGCCCTGGCGACGATGGTCGGCACCAATCTGCTGGCGCCGATGATGCTGACCCGGGCGATGGTCGGCATGCTGCGAATGGCCGCGCCGTCGCGCGTTGTCTTCGTCGGCTCGATGTTTGGGACGATCGCGTTTCCTTTGTTCGCCGGGTATTCCGCGACCAAGGCCGGGCTCAGCGGCTACGCCGACGCCGTGCGCCGCGAGCTGAAAGCCGATCGCATCGGCGTGACCTATGCCGCGCCGCGCGCGACCGCGACGGCGATGACCGCGCGCGCGCCGCATCTGAGCAACGCCTTCGCGATGACGGTCGACTCGCCCGACCAGGTGGCGCGACGCATCCTGCGCGGGGCGTGCCGGGGCGCACGCACCGTCTATCCGGGCCCGGGGGAGCGGGTCTTCGCGATGGTGCAGGCCATCGCGCCGGGACTGATCGACGGTGCCGTGGGGCGACAGTTGCGCCAAGCGATCCGTCATCTGGGACCGAGTTGGCAGTCCGTCCAGGGGCCGGCATTCGCACCGTGGCGGCGACACCAGCCCGCCATCCAACCATCGGCAGAGGAGCGGTCGTGAGATGTTGAAGCGTGCTTTTCTTGCTTTGGTCCTGGCGACGGGGTTTTGCGCCGGCCAGGCCCTTTGCCCGGCGGCGGCCAGCGATTTCAACGCGGTGGCGCGCCAGTTCGTCGACAAGATCGGCGCCGAGGCCATCCAGACCTTCGGCACGCCGGATAAGGACGCCCGCTATGCGCGATTCCGCGAATTGCTGAACCGCTCGTTCGACGTGCCGGCAATCGCCCGGTTCGTTCTTGGGGCCTACTGGAACCGGACCACGCCCGAACAACAGGCCCAGTTCCTGAAAGTCTTCGAGGACTATGTGGTCGCGAACTACGCCGCCAAGCCCTGGGACGTGAAGGGCGTCTATATCGAGGTCGTGTCGACGATCCCGAACAACGAGAACGACATCGCGGTCGATACCCTGATTCACGTCCCGCACAAGCAGAACAAGCCGATCGGGCTGGGGTGGCGCATCTTCAACGCGGCGCCGGCGCCCAAGATCATCGACCTGAAGGTCGACGGGCTGAGCCTGGTCGTCTCGCAGCGCGCCGAGTTCACCTCGGTCCTGCAGCAGAAGAACAACAACTTCCCCGCCTTCATCGAGTTCGTCGTCGCGCGCACGCGCCAGCTCGAGAATACGCCGCAGCCCCAGAAATCGGCGTCGAACTGACCCGCGTCCCGAAACGGTCACGTCTTGCCCCTTGTGCCGTACGCGCAAGGGTAGGAACATGCGCCGCAAACGGGGCGGCGCCAGTTTCAGATCCGCCGGGTCATACCTGAGGCGGTAGACCCAGGGCGGCGCAGCCGGCCATCGAGGGGACGTCGGCGCGCGCCATGGAGTTGTTTCCTGCCGCATCCTGGCACCTGCCCGGACTCGCGCATCGCGAGGTCTGGACGCCGGGCATGCCCTATGACGACCCGGTGCTGGCCGAGCTTTCGCCCGGGTGGCGGCTGTTGATGCTGCAGGACGGGTCGGCGACCCGTTCGCTTTCGGTTCTGACCGGCGAGGCGATCGCGGTGGAGATCATCGAGGCCGCCAGGGTCAACGGCGACCGCGAGGCGCCGCCAGAGCTCGAACAGCTCGCGCCCCCGCTTCTCCGGCGCCGGGTGATGCTGCGCACCCGCTCGGGCGTGCTGCTCAGCCATGCCGTCTCGTGGTGGAACGCGGGCGACTACGCAAGCTTCCTGGCGAACCCCGCCCTGCCGATCGGCACTAACATGGAACGCGGCCGCGCGGAGTATTGCCGCGAGATCCTGAGCCTGTTCCTGGCCAGCGGAGCGATGCTCGACCAGCGCTTCCACGCCACAGGTCCGTTTCTGGGACGCCACTACGTGATGTACCGCGGCGACAAGGCCCTCAACGTGATCGTCGAGATCTACGCCCCCTCGGTCGCGCGCTACCTGGATGTGACGGGATGGTATCCGCGGTGGGGAAGAGACGCTTCAACGGCTTGAACCGGCTGAAGTCCAAGTCGGATAGGTCTTGCGCCAGGAATTCTTCGGCAGCGCGATCGGACCTGAGCGTGGGAACTTTCTTTTTCATTGTTCCGGTATTTACTTGCACTATTAAACAGAGCCAACCCAATTCTAGCGTCATGCCCGGGACAAGCCCACGACTGTCCGGCTGAGCACTTGACGAATTGCACGAAAGCCGGCGCCGATCGGGCGTTTGA
>JADZDN010000122.1 GCA_020851015.1 Alphaproteobacteria bacterium
ACCGAGATCCAGGTCTGGAACACGCCGCACGGCGACATGACCTTCAAGGAGCGCTGGGTCAATTCCGACAGCGGCATGCTGATGCTGATCGAACCCGCCGCCGAGCGCCGCTACCAGGCGCTGCGCTACCGCGACGTGGTGGTGGAGTAGGGGGCTTGCGCCGCTGCGTGGATGCGAGCAGATTCGGGCGACATGCGGCGGGAAGAAGTCATTGCACGCTTGAGGAGCCGCGCCGAGGAGATTCGCGCGCGCGGAGTCACGCGCCTGGCGCTGTTCGGATCGTACGCGCGGGACGAGGCGCGGCCCGATAGCGATATCCCCGTGCCGACAACGACCATTGCGCCGGCTTGTCCGGCCGGGCCTTGGGGATCGGGGGCGTGCGCCGGCGTCGGGGTCGCCGCCAGCATCGCGGCCGGCGGGTTGCCCCGGTCGCCGCCATGGCTGTTGACGAACAGGTCATTGACGCCGCTCAGCGACCGCAGCGAGCCGAGCGACGCGCCGAAGCGGGAGGCACCGCCGCTCAAGCCCGTTCCGCCGCCGCCCATCGCCGTGCCGTCCGTCGTGCGGCCCATGCCGGAATTGCCGCCGGTTGGATCGAGCAATTTCCGATCCTTGCTCCGCGCCATGCCCGAGGCGCCGCCGGTTGCGTTGTCGCCCGTGGGCTTTCCGCTGCCGAGACCAGACGATCCGCCGGTGGTGCCGCCGGTGGTGCCGCCGGTGGGCTTGCCGCTGCTGAGGTCCGACGATCCAACCATGGCGCCGTCCGCGGGCTTGGCGCTGCTGAGGCCGGACGGGCCAGGGTCGCCGGGCGGCTTGCCGGAATCGAGTCCCGAGGGACCGCCATCGCGTGGTGATCGGCCCTGGTCGGGCGAACTGTCCTTTGGACTTGCCGGCGCCGATGCCCGTGCGCGAACCCTGGTCCGGCGAATTGCTCTTGGATTTCCCGGTCGTCGCGTTCGCGCCATTGTCGTTCGGGACGACGTCGCCCAGCGCGGCGTCCGGCGGCGCGCCGCAGCACAGGGCGACAAGGACAAGCACGGGGGCTACGCGCTTCATCGTGCTCCCCCCAGCGAAATTCTACCTGGGGAAAGCTAGCCGGGAAAGCGGGGGACCGATGTGAGCTGCTTCTCAGTCCCTGGGATCGCCTCACCCCACCACCGGCACCAGCGACAGCACCAGCAGCGCCGCCATCGACCAGTTGAAGGCCGCGCGCGCCCGCGGGTTCTCCAGCCAGTGGCCCAGCCCGGCGCCGAACAGCGCCCATAGCGCCAGGGACGGGAAGCAGGTGACGATGAACATGACGGCGATCAGCGCGGCCTCGCCCAGCACGGATCCGCCGACCGTCGTGTAGGTGGTCAGCGCGCCCACCGCGATGATCCAGGCTTTCGGGTTGATCCACTGGAACAGCGCCGCCTCGATGAAGCCGATCGGGCGCACCTTGCCGTCGGCGGTCTTCTCGCCGCCCGCGCGGGCGATGCGCCACGCGAGGTAGAGCAGGTAGGCGGCGCCGACGAACTTCATCGCCTGGTGGATCTGCGGATAGGCGTGGAAGAGCTGCGCGAAGCCCAGGCTCAGCGCCAGGATCATCGCCGGAAAGCCGAAGGTCACCCCCAGCATGTGCGGGATCGAGCGACGGAAGCCGAAATTCGCGGCCGAGGCCGTGACCATCACGTTGTTCGGGCCCGGCGTGATCGACATGCTGAGCGCGAACAGGAACAGCGGGCCCAGCAGGCTTTGCATCGCCACGCCCATGGTCAGACGATGTGGCGGCGCAGCGTCTCGGCGTCGCCGGGCGATCCGATGATCGCCACGATGGTGTCGAGCGCGCGGCCGAGCGTGGCGCGGTCGGGCGGCGAGCCCAGCGTGACGCGGAACGCGTTCGGCACCGGCGCGTCGTCGACGGCGAAGGAGCCGGCGGGGCAAAGCAGGATGCCGCGGCGCTGGGCTTCCTCGGCCACGTCGCCGGCGCGCCGGCCCTCCGGCAGCTCGATGAACCCGTGCAGCGCATCCGGCCGTCCGCGCCAGCGCAGCCCGCGCAGCGCCTGGGCGGCGATGGCGTGGCGCTCGGCCATCTCGGCGCGGATCGTCGCCACGACGCGGTCGGCGGTGCCGTCGTCGATCCAGCGCGTGGCGATCTCGGCGTTGATCGCGGGCTGCGCCAGCGCCATGGCGTAGACGGTCTCGGCTAGCCGCGCCTTCAGCGCCGGCGGCGCCACCACCCAGGCGACGCGCAATCCGACCGCCAGGCATTTCGACGCGCTGGCGACATAGATCACGTGGTCCGGCGCCAAGGCGGCGATCGGCGCGGGGCGCCGGCGGGGGATGTAGCCGTAGACGTCGTCCTCCACCAGGATCAGGTCGCGCGCGCGCAACACCTCGGCGATGGCGCGCCGGCGGGTCTCGCCCATCAGCGCGGTGGTCGGGCTGTGGATCGTCGGCGTCAGGAACACCAGCCGCGCGCCGGTCTCGCGCGCCGCGCGGTCGATCGCCTCGGGCAGCGCGCCCTCCGCGTCGATCGCCACGCCCATCGGCCGCGCGCCGCCCAGCCGCAGCGCGTTGCCGACGCCGCCATAGGTCATGTGCTCGGTGAGCACCGTGTCGCCCGGGCGCACCAGCGCCAGCAGCGTGGCGGCCAGCGCGTGCTGCGCGCCGCCGGTGACGAGGATGCGGCTCTCCGGCGCCTCCAGCCCGACGCGCGCGATCCACTGCGACCCGGCGCGGCGATGCGCGCGGTGGCCGGCCTCGGGCGTGTAGGACAGCAACGTCTCGAGCGCGGCCGGATGCCGGCTCAGTTCCTGCAGCGACTGCGCCAGCGCGTCCGCCTGGCCCGCCATCGGCGGCGTGTTGCGGGTGAGATCGAGCGTGCCCGTGGCGGGCGCGGGCGCCGTCTCCGCCGGTGCCGGCGCCAGCACATAGGTGCCGCGCCCGACCTGGCCCGACACCAGCCGGCGCTGCTCGGCCAGCGCATAGGCGCGCCCGATCGTGCCGACCGTCACGCCCAGCTTCCACGCCAGCGCGCGCTGCGGCGGCAGCTTCACCCCCGCCTCCAGCTCGCCTGATCGCACCGCGTCGGCGATCGCTTCCGCCAGCGCCTCATAGCGCGGCCCCTTGCGCGCGGACAAATCCGGCTGCCAACTTGTCATGGTGACAATGTTTAGATTGACTGGCACAGTTTGTCAAATGTATTGATACAAGAGGGAGGAAATAAGGATATTGTATCGGAGCTTTGGAGGACATGATGCGGCACAATATCGACACAATCGGTGCGCTTGCGGCGAGCGACGCCCCGGCGGGCGGGGTTTTGCGGCGGGCGGTTCGGGTCTTGCTGGCCTGGCAGCAGCGGGCGCGCGAGCGCCGCGCGCTGGCGGCGATGGACGAGCACATGCTGCACGACCTGGGGCTGACCCGCGTCGACATCATGATCGAGCTGGACAAACCCTTCTGGCGACCCTAGCGGCGATCGGCGATCATTCCGCTCGAACAGCAGGGATGGACGCGATGAAGGTCGAGCCGGTGGTCCTGGAGTCGGCGGCGATCCGCCTGGAGCCGCTCGCGGCCGGGCACGAGGCGGATCTCGCCGCCGGGCTCGACCCCACGCTGACGCAGTGGTTCACCAAGCCGCTGCTGACGCGCGAGGACATGCGCGACTACATCGCGGCCGCCCTTGCCGGCCAGGCGAAGGGCGACATGCTGCCGTTCGCCACGATCCTGCGCGAGACGGGCAAGGCGATCGGCACGACGCGGTTCGGGGCGATCGATCGCGCAAACCGCCGCGCCGAGATCGGCTGGACCATGGTGGCGCGGCCCTACCAGCGCTCGGCGGTCAATTCGCAGGCCAAGCTTTTGATGCTCGCGCACGCGTTCGAGACCTGGGGCTGCATCCGCGTCGAGTTCAAGACCGACTCGCTGAACATCCAGTCGCGCACGGCCTTGAAGCGCCTGGGCGCGGTGGAGGAGGGCATTCTGCGCAACCACATGGTCTGCGCCTCCGGCCGCATCCGCCACAGCGTCTATTTCTCGATCACCAGTGAGGAGTGGCCGTCGGTCAAGCAGCGCCTGATCCGGCGCCTCGCCGCCGGCGGGAACGACAAGGCGCTGGTCGCCTAGGCATCAGGGAGATCGCGGTGAAGCTTCCCCTCTATCAGCTCGACGCCTTCGCCGGCGCGGTGTTCGCCGGCAATCCGGCCGCGGTCTGCCCGCTGAAGGAATGGCTGCCCGAGGCCACGATGCAGGCGATCGCCGCCGAGAACAACCTGGCCGAGACCGCGTTCTTCGTCGGGGCCAAGGGCAGCTACGCGATCCGCTGGTTCACGCCGGCGATCGAGGCGGATTTGTGCGGCCACGCGACCCTGGCCTCGGCCGCCGTGGTGATGACGCATCTCGAGCCCGGATTGGAGAAAGTGACCTTCTCCACGCGCCGCGCCGGCGACCTCTACGTCGCGCGGGACGGCGAGCGCTACGTGCTCGATTTCCCGGCCTGGCCGGCGAAGCCGGTCGTCGCGCCCGACGGGCTCGACCGCGCGCTGGGCGCGCGCCCGACGCAGGTGCTGTCCGGCAAGCGCGACTACCTCTGCGTCTTCGCCGACGCGGCCACGGTCAAGGCGCTGAAGCCCGACATGGCGGCCCTGAAGCGCCTGGAAAAGCCGGTGGTCGCGACCGCGCCCGGCGACGCGGGCGGGCCGATGGCTTGCGATTTCGTGTCGCGCTTCTTCGCGCCCAGTCACGGGATCGACGAGGATCCTGTCACCGGCTCGGCGCATTGCATGCTGACCCCCTACTGGGCCGAGCGCCTGGGCAAGACCAGCATGACGGCGCGCCAGGTCTCGCCGCGCGGCGGCGAGCTGGCGGTCGCGCTGAAGGGCGGTCGCGTCGCGATCGGCGGCCGCGTGGCGCCCTACCTGGAAGGCACGATCCATGTCTGAGCGCGGCCGAACCGCGCGGGGGCGGGGATGAGGATTCCGATCTATCGCCTGGATGCATTTGCCGGCGCGGTATTCTCCGGCAACCCGGCCGCGGTGTGCCCGTTGGCCGAATGGCTGCCGGACGCGACGATGCAGGCGATCGCCGCCGAGAACAACCTGCCCGACACCGCCTTCGTCGTCGGCGGCCGGGGCGAATACGCGATCCGCTGGTTCTCGCCGACCGTCGAGGCGAGCCTGTGCGGCCACGCCACGCTGGCTTCGGCCGCGGTGGTGACGACTTATCTCGAGCCCGGCCTGCGGCGGGTCAAATTCAATTCGCCGCGCGCCGGCGAATTGTCGGTCGCGCGCGACGGCGATCGCTACACGCTCGATCTGCCGTCCTGGCCGCCGAAACCCGTTCCGATGCCCGACGGGCTGGAGCGGGCGCTGGGCGCGAGGCCGCTCGAAATTCTGGCGACGCGCGACTATCTCTGCGTCTTCGCCGATGAAGCCGCGGTGCGGGCGCTGCGGCCCGACATGGCGCTGCTCCGCCGGATGGACAAGGCGGTGATCGCGACCGCCGCCGGCACGGAAAGCGATTTCGTCTCGCGCTTCTTCGCCCCCTGCCGCGGCATCGACGAGGACCATGTCACCGGCTCGGCCCATTGCACGCTGACGCCGTTCTGGGCCGCGCGGCTCGGCAAGGCCGGCATGGCCGGACGCCAGGTTTCGGCGCGGGGCGGCGAACTGGCGGTCGCGCTGAAGGGCGACCGCGTCGCGATCGGCGGCAAGGTGGCGCCGTATCTGGAGGGCACGATTGAGGTCTGACGCGGCGTGCGAGGGCGCCGGTGCCGTTCGGAGGGGATGCAGCATTGGCTGGCCGCCCCGCGCAAGAAGGGTCGGCTGATCCTCACATTCCTTGATTGCGCGACTTTCCCAGGACGCGTTGAAACGAAACCGTCGACGTGCCGGCTGGCGATGCGGTTGCCGCATTGACAGCGGTGGGCTCGATGCTCTTCGCTAGGCGTTCGCGAATCAACCAGCGGCAAGAGGGGAGCGGACGATGGTAATGCGATTGGTTCGTGCGATGGCGGTGGCCGTCGCGGTGATGCTGGGCCTGTCGGGGCCGGCCATGGCCGACAAGTTCGAGGAAGTGACCACGAAGGGCGTCATCCGCATCGGCATTCCGGCCGACCTGCCGCCGTTCGGTTTCCAGAACGCCAACCGCGAGCCGGTGGGATTCGACATCGACCTGGCCAACATGCTGGCGGCGTCGCTGGGCGTGAAGGTCGAGTTCGTGCCGCTGACCGGCGCCAACCGCATTCCGTTCCTCTTGACCGACAAGGTCGACATGACCGTGTCGCTGATGGGGCTGACCCCGCAGCGCGCGAAGCAGGTGTGGTTCAGCGCGCCCTATGCCAGCACGTCGCTGGCGGTGTTCGGTCCGAAGAGCATCGCGGTGACCTCGGCGGCGGAGCTCAAGGACTACAAGGTCAGCGCGGCCAAGGGCAACACCGAGGAGACGTCGCTGACCGAGATGAATCCGAAGGCGAACATCCTGCGCATGGAGAACGACGCGGCGGCGGCGGCGGCCTACCTGTCGGGCCAGGCGGACCTGTTCGCCTGCAGCAGCTTCATCGCGGTCGAGCTGGGCAAGCAGAACACCGCCCAGGAGTTCGACCTGAAGTTCGTCATTCGCCCCAGCCCCGGCCACATGGCGGTCCGCCAGGGCGAGAGCCGGATGCTCGAGTGGATCAACTCGTTCATCTTCTTCAACAAGATCAACGGCGAGCTGAACAAGCTGCACATCAAGTGGCTGGGGCGGCCGATGGACCCGCTGCCCACGCTCTGACACGCTGCGGCCTGGCCCGGGCGCAATCGCGCGTCCGGGCCTTCGCGGGGGACCGACGATGACCGCTGTCCTGTTCGAAAACGCGCGCGTGCTGGATGTCGTGGCCGGGCGCACGCTGGCCGAGCGTCACGTGCTGGTCGAGAACGGCCGCATCAAGCGGATATCGGAAGCGCCGGCCAAATCGGGCGACGCCGTGCGCGTCGACGTGCGCGGCCGCGTCCTGATGCCCGGCCTGTGCGACGGGCATATCCACGCGATCAGCGCCAGCAACAGCTTCGC
>JADZDN010000123.1 GCA_020851015.1 Alphaproteobacteria bacterium
AGCGCAGGCTGAGCGAGAGCTGCCCGATGTTCTGGGCCAGCGCGACGATCTCGGCCTGCTTCGGCGTCACTTCCAGCGTGGCGGTGCGGCCGGGCGCGGCGCCGACCTTGCCGTCGCCCTGGGCGTTCTCGGTGGTCTGGTCGATCGCCAGCACGCGCATGCCCTCGAGAATGGTCGAGGCGAACTGGTTCTTGCCTTCGTTGTCGTCGTCCTTCGCGCTGTAGCGGCCGGTCAGGATCAGGTCGACCAGGTCGCCGGGAAACACGAAGCCCGCGTTGCCGGTCGTCGCCGTGATCGGCACCGTCATCGCCCGGTTGCCGGGGGTCAGCACCGCCGCCATGAAGCCGCGTTCGCCCGGCTTGACGAAGCGCGCGTCGAGAATGGGCTCGCCGGCGTTGATCGTCATGCGCGCGACCGCGCCGACGAAATCCTCGAGCTTGCGCTCGCCCTGCACGACGTAGCCCTTGACCAGGCCTTCCTTCGGCCACGCGACCCAGTCCAGGTTGCCGCGCTGCACGAAGGTGCCGGGCTTCAGCGATGTCTTCGCCACCAGCACGAACTGCCCCACCGGCTGCGGGGCGGCGGCGACCGGCTTCTGCCGCATCGCCTCGCGCTGCTCGATCAGGTAGTTGCGCGCCATCATCGCAGTCATGCCGGCGATGATGACGGCGACGAAGACGATCAGGATATTGCGCAGGTTCATGGCAGTGCTCCGCTGGAACTAGGGCGCGGCGTCGGCGGCGAGCCCGACCAGCCGCAGCGTCACGTAGATGCCGCCGGCGGCGATCGCCACGCCATAGGGGATGGCTTCGGTAAGAAGCGCGTCGCGCAGCGTGCGCGAGCCGATATGGTCGAGCGCGAAGGCAAGCCCGAGGCGCATCGGCCGGTGAATCAGCACCAGCGAAACCGCCCCGCCCGCGAGCGCGGTGATCAGCACGAATTCCAGCGCGAGGCCTTGCCCCGCGAACAGCATGGTCGCGCTGAGCAGCTTGATGTCGCCGCCCCCCACGCGCCCGGTGCCGTAGGCGCAGAGGCCGAGTCCGAGCGCCGCGCCGGCGACAACCAGCGACGACAGCAACGGCACCGGATACGGCGCGCTCAGCACGAAGATGGGATAGAGCGCGATCAGCGCGATGCTGATCGCATTCGGTATGCGGTAGCTCTTGATGTCGCCCGCCGCCGCAAACAGCAGCAGGCCCATGCAGAGGGCCAGCGACAGCAGATGCAGGTAGAAAAGTGGAGGCATGGCAGGGTGCCCCTTGCGGGAAGGCCGCGAACGGGCCGGTCAAGGCACCTGGACGATCGCCCCGCTAAGGGCGGGCGAGCAGGAACGCTTGAATAAGCCGTTCCCGCTCCGCCATTTGCCTCGGGCGAAGGCCGCTCCTTCTGGAGTCAGCCGACGCCGCTGCAATTCTGCCCAAGTACTTGGACCGTACGGTCCGCGTCAGGCGCGATCAGCCGCCCGTGCCGCTGCCGACAGCCTTGCTCAGCTCCGACGACACCTTGCCGAACATCTGCGACAGGCTCGAGCCCATCGAGGTCAGCGCGGCGATCGCGGCGACCGACACGAGAGCGGCGATCAGGCCGTATTCGATGGCCGTCGCGCCCGATTCGTCCTTCACGAACTTCTTCACTTGGAACTGCATCATGGATCTCCTTCGCTCAGCTACGGTCCACCCGGGCCGCGAGGAGCATCGTGGGCTCAATCTTCTAACAAACCCTTGCGTTAAATAGTTAACACCTTGCTTTCCCTAGGAAATCCAACATTTTAGCGATGCTTTACGGAAATCCGCCGCTAGCGCGAATTCGCAAAGCAGCGCCGATGGTTGCAGGCGGCATGCTCTGTCCAGCCGGCCGGGCCGCGCCGGTCGCCTGGCTTTTTCCCCAGGAAAACTTGTTGGCGAAGGTGATAAGGAAGAGCTTGTCGTAGGGGTTTGCGGATCGTCGGTCGGCCCGGCCGGGGCGCCGGCCAGGGCTTGAGGAGCGCAGCATGACGCACCGCCTGCCGCCACCGCCCCGGCTGGCCGCGAGGCTGGCCCGCGGCATTGGTGCCGGGGCCGCGATCGCCGGCGCCGCGCTGCTGGCGCCGGGCGCCGGACGCGCCGAGATGCTGCCGGTCGATCTCGAGCTGGTGCTGGCGGTCGACGTATCCGGCAGCATCGACGCCGAGGAAATGAAGCTGCAGCGCGACGGCTATATCGCCGCCTTGACGGATCCCGAGGTGGTGCGCGCGATCACGCGCGGCGTCACCGGGCGCATCGCCATCGCCTATGTCGAATGGGCGGGCTACGAGACGCGCAGGCTATTGGTCGACTGGAGCCTGATCGACGGACGCGCGGCGGCCGACGAATTCGCCGCCACGCTCGCCAGCCAGCCGATCCGCGGCGGCGTGTCGACCTCGATCAGCGCGGCGATCGAGTACATCCTGCCGATGTTCGGCGCCAACGGCTACGAAGGCACGCGCAAGGTGATCGATATCTCCGGCGACGGCCCCAACAACCAGGGGCCGCCGATCGTGCAGATGCGCGACCGCGCCAACGCGATGGGCGTCGTCATCAACGGCCTGCCGATCCTCAACGACCGGCCGAATCCGCTCAACTTCCCCAGCCTGCCCGACCTCGACCGCTACTACGAGGGCTGCGTGATCACCGGCGAAGGCTCGTTCGTCGTCGTCGCCGGGAATTTCGAGGCGTTCGGCGAGGCGGTGAAACGCAAGCTGATCCAGGAGATCGCCGGCATCCGGCCCGCCGGGCGCGGCCTGGCCCGCCTCGGCCCGCCGCTGCGCTGGCGCGCCGCGGCTCCGCCAACGCGCTTCTTGCGCGCGGGCGCGGTCTACGAACCGGGCTGCGACGTGGGCGAACGCCAGCTCAACGACTTCTACCGCCGCCGCGGCTGGGGCAATTAGGCCCAGCGGCAATTACGCCCGGCGGTCGAGCCAGCGCAAGGGCAGGGTCAGCGGCAGGATCGCCAGCACCAGGCAGGCCAGCGCCACCAGCGCCGCCTGCAGCCCGGCTTGGTCGCTGAGATAGCCGAACAGGAACGGCGCCGTCGTGCTGCCCCCGACCGACAGCGTGTAGAAAAGCCCGAACGCGCGCGCCAGCTTGTCGCGCGACACGGTTTCGGGCACCGAGCCGTAGAGCGCGGAGGACGTGCCGTTGAGCGCCAGGCCCAGGAGCGGCAGCAACGGCAGGATCGCGACGAGCGGCAGCCAGCCCAGCGCGAGCACCGCGACGGCGGTGGCGATCTCGGTCGCCACCACCGTCGCCACCACGCCCCAGCGGATCGCCAGCAGTCCGCACACGAACTTGCCGGCGGCACCGCCGGCGAACACCAGGCTGAGCGCCAGGCCGACGGTCGACACCGCCGCCCCCTTGCCGATCAGCACGAACGGCAGCAGGGTCAAGGTGCCGGTGCGCGCCGCGCTGTCCAAGGCCGCGATCGCGCCCAGGTTGGCGAAGCGCGGCCAGTGCGTCGCCACCGGTTGCGCCGGCGTCGACGCGCCCTGCGGCGGCGCGCCGGACGGCGCACTTCCAGCCTGCAGCAATTGGCGCAGCAGCAGGAACACGGCAAGGGCCACGACGATGCCGGCAAGGCCGATCGTCTCCATCGTCGCGCGCCATCCCCACAGGCCGACGAGCACCGCGGCCAGGGCCGGCACCGCGACCTTCCCGACATCGCCGAGGAAATTATAGGTGCTGAGCGCGACCCGCAGCGCCGCGCCGGACGATGCGCGCGAGATCAGCGTGCTGCTGAGCGGATGCTGCACGCTGGCGCCGATGCCGGTCAGCAGGATCGCGCCGCCCAGCGCGACCGCACCGCCGGCATAGCCCGCCAGCACGTAGCCCAGGCCCAGCAGCGCCGTGCCCAGCGCCAGAACGATGCGCTCGCCCACCCGCTCGGCCAGCAGGCTTGCCGGCATCTGCAAGGCCGCAAGCCCGAGGCCGAACATGGTCTTGACCGCGCCGACCTCGGCAAGACTGAGGCCCAGCTCGGCCTGCCATAGCGGCAGGAACAGGTAGATGCAGTCGCCGACGCCGTCGTGGACCGCATGCGCCGCGCCGCAGGTGGCCAGGGTCGCGCGCGCCTCGCGCGGCGAGGCCGCATCGGCGGGCGCGGCGCTGGCGCTGGTCACGCTCATGCCGCCGCGCCCCGCTCGGCCAGGACGCCCGACAGCGCGGCCTGCATGTCCGCCAGGCCGTGCAGCCCCAGCTTCGAGCGCCGCCACAAGATATCCTCGGCCGTGACCGCCCATTCGTCGGCGACGAGATAGGCGGCCTCGCGCTCGCTCAGGCCCGCGCCCAGGTCGCGGCCGAGATCGGCTGCGCGGCGCGCGCCGTCCAGCACGCGCTCGATGCGGCTGCCATAGGCATGCGCCATGCGCTGGGCGGTTGCCGCCGGCAGGAAGGGATAGCGACGGCGCTGCTCGGCGAGAAAATCGGCGAAGTCCTGGCCGCCCAGGTCGCCGCCGGGCAGCACGCCGCGCGCGGTCCACGCCGGCCCCGCCGCCGGAAGATGCGGCGCCAGCTTCTCCAGCGCATGCTCGGCCAGGCGGCGGAAGGTGGTGATCTTGCCGCCGTAGATCGACAGCAGCGGCGCCTGGCCGCCCGCGTCCTCCAGCTTCAGCACGTAGTCGCGCGTCACCGCCGAGGGGTTGTCGCTCTGGTCGTCGAACAGCGGCCGCACGCCGGCATAGCTCCATTTCACGTCGGCGGGGGTGGGCGCGCGGCGGAACCAGCGGCCGACGACCTCGCAGAGATACGACGTCTCCTCGGCCGAGATCGAGACCTTCGACGGGTCGCCGTCGAACGGCACGTCGGTCGTGCCGATCAGGCTGAAACGGCCCTCGTAGGGAATCACGAACACGATGCGGCGGTCGCGGTTCTGCAGGATATAGGCGTGCTCGCCCTCGTAGAGCCGCGGCACGACGATGTGGCTGCCCTTGACCAGGCGCGGCGGTTTGGCGTCGTTGCGGCCGGCGACCTGGGCCAGCACGGTGCCGACCCAGGGACCGGCGGCGTTGACCATCGCCCCGGCGCGCACGCGCCAGGCCTTGCCCCGCCGGTCGCGCAAGGTCGCCATCCAGCCCTCGCCGCCGCGTTCGGCCGCCACGCATTCCGTGCGCGTCAGCACCCGCGCCCCGCGCTCGCGCGCGTCCATCGCCAGCAGCACGACCAGCCGCGCGTCGTCGACCCGGCAGTCCGAGTAGACGAAGCCGCGGTGGAACTCGGGCTTCATCGGCTGGCCGGAGGCGTCGCGGCGGAAGTCGACCCCGGCGCTGCCGGGCAGCGAGCGGCGCCGCGCCAGGTGATCGTAGAGGAAAAGGCCGGCGCGGATCATCCAGGTCGGGCGCAAGTGCCGGTCGTGCGGCAGCACGAAGCGCAATGGCGAGATGATGTGCGGCGCCGACCCCAGCAGCACCTCGCGCTCCAGCAGCGCCTCGCGCACCAGGCGGAACTCGTAGTACTCGAGGTAGCGCAAGCCCCCGTGGATCAGCTTCGAGCTGGCCGAGGAGGTGGCGCCCGCCAGGTCGCCCTTCTCGCACAGCAGCACCTTCAGGCCGCGGCCCGCGGCGTCGCGCGCGATCCCCGCGCCGTTGACGCCGCCGCCGACGACCAGAAGGTCGTAGCGCTGCTGTTCGATATCCTCGGCGATCGCGGACATGGCGCGGCAAAATAGCGAAGCTTGCGCCGCGCGTCAGGAGAAATGTGACAGTTCGGTTACGCGGCGCGCCGGATCAGCCCCCGCCTTCCACCTGGTCGTCGCCGGGCTGGCGCGGCGCCAGCGGCGTGAAGGCGCAACGATCCGGCTTCAGATCCACCAGCGGCGTGCCGTCCAGGCAGTCCAGGCCCTGGACGATCACCACGTTGCCTTCGATCCGCACCAGCTTGGCGATCTGCGTACCGATCGGGTTGGGCCGGACCGGCGAGCGCAGCGAGAACACCCCGCGCGTCCGGCCGTCGCTCTTGGGCGACTGCCAGATCAGGTCGCGTCGCGATTCATGCAGCCAGTAGAGCACCTCGACCTGCGCGTAGCCGGCCAGCCCGTCGAGCCCGGCAACGAAGGGCTCGAACAGCTCGATCCGGCAATGCGGCCCGTCCAACCGGCCCTGGCGTGGGCATTGCAACCGGTCGGTCCACGGCGTGCGGATGCGGCCGATGAAGACGATGCCCGCGTCCGTCGGCGCCGGCAGCTCGATCGCCCGCTCGCCGGCGCGCATCTCGTTGCGGCGGACCATGGTGGCGCTAGGGGACCGCGACCATCACGTCGGACGCCTTGATGACGGCGATCGCGTCCTGCCCCGCCTTCAGGCCCAGATCGTCGACCGCCTCGTTGGTGATCGAGGCCGTGACCACCGAGCCGCCGACGTCGATCCGTACATGGGCGGTCGTGGCGCCTTTCTTCACGTCGACGATCCTGCCCTTCAGCTGGTTGCGCGCGCTGAGCTTCATGGCGCGGACTCCCATTCGTTGCCGCCACGCAATATCCGCGAAAACATAGCGGCCGGCCCTGGCGGCTGGCAAGCCGGCCGCTATGCCTCGCGATCAGGCGGCGCGCGGCCGTCCGGTCACGCGCGAGGCTTGCGCCGCCCCGCGGCCGAAAGGGCCAGCAGGCCAAAAGCCAGGAGCCCCAGCGCCGCCGGCGCCGGCACATGGACGATTTCCAGGCTCGCGACGTTCGACACGTAGCGGCCGCCACGCAGGTCGCCGGGAAGGACCAGCCGCGCGAAACCGCCGGAACCCAGTCCGGCACCGTTGACCTCATAGGCGACGATGTAGTCGCGACCGGTCAGGGCGGGATCGATTTCGGCCAGGGCCAGGATGACCTGATAGCCGTCGGTCCCCGTGACCAGCAGGTAGCTAGTCAGCACGTCGAAGCCATCGATGCCCGCATCGGTCAAGAGGCCCCACAGCGACACGCCGACAAAATCCATCTGCTGGCTGAGGTTCTGACCGCTGAAGAATTGGACATCGTCGATGTGCACGGACGGCCGGCTCTGCAGCGCGGGCAGATCGTAGGTGGCGGGGCCGTTGGTGCCGCCGGTCAGCGTGAACTGCGTGGATGGGCCGCCCGGGCCGGCCGGCGGTTGAACCGCGCTGCCGACGACGAGGCTGCCGAGGTTGCCGACGCTGCGCGTGCCGGTCGCGTCCTGCGGAACGATCAGCTTTGGCGTGTCGAGCAGCTGGCCATTCTGCTGATAGGCAACGATGGCCGGGAGGGATCCGGCATAGAGCGGCTGGTTGCCCGGCGCTGCCGGCCCGGGGCCGCTGCCGAAGAAGGGATTGATCTCGCCGACCGACACCAGCGAGGTCCTGCCGTCCGTGCCGATGGCGGTGATGTAGCTGCGCAGGATCGTGTTGTTGCCCGATCCGGTCGGAATGATGTTCGACGTTCCCCCGGCGGGCGCGCCGCCGAGCAGGGTCCACAGCGAGACGCCGACATAAGTGTCGCCGCCAACCGTCTGCGTGGTGCTGCCGAGCGCCTGCAACTGGCTGATGGAGAAACTGCCCGCGCTGGCGCCGCCGACCTCGCCGCTGATCGTGACCGGACCGGCGCCGGCCGGCGATAGCGTCGCGGCCAACAGACCGAGCGCTGCCGCGATCGCGGCGGCGCGAAGGTTGGATAACATGGTCATGGCTCCCCTTTTGGCAAACGTTATATTTGTATGAATATAACGAATAATGCCCATTTGAAAAGGACTTCTCGACAAGGCGGCGCAACCGGAGCCGCCCCGCCGGTTGACAGGACATCGGAACCCACCGAATATGCCGTTATGTTCGGATGGATACAACGCTTTCGTCGAGCCCGGCGAAGGCCCGGGATGAGGCCGTGGCGGGCGACCCGCTAGCGGGGCCGGCGCCGACCGCCGGGAACTGGCGCAGCCGGCTGTCGGCCGGGTCGGCCCTCGCACCGCGCGGGTTCCACCTCCGCACCCCGAGCCTGGCGCCACCGGTGCCCATACCCGCGCGGCCGAAGCGGTGGCGGATCTGGGAATTGGACCCATCGCTGCATTGCTCCGTCATCGGCACCTGCCTGGTCGCCGCGGAGCTTCGCGGCTTGCTGAAGCGCCTGGGCGTCGCCGGCGCGGAGTCGCTGTCCGATCACGAGCTCCACGGCAAGGGCGTCGCGCTGGCCGGGGATAGCGCCACGTCGGGCAAGCTGCTGCACAAGGCGCTGGACCGCCGCCACCAGAATGCCGTCGCCCGCTTCGCGCGCGCCAGGTCGGCGGACGAGGTCATGGCGCTGTGGCAGGAGGACCTCGCGCAAGGCGACATTCCCGGCGCCTACTGGGCCGCCCTGACCCATCCCCAAGCCGATCCCGCGCTGACGCGGGCGATATTCGGCGAGGTGCACATGCTGTCGCATCTCGTCGGCGCGGCAAATCGCGCGGATATCCGCCGCCTGCGCGACCTCGAACGCGAGAACGCCGACCTGCGCGACAAGATCGATCGCCAGCAGGCGCGGCTGCGCGACCTGGCCGTGGCGCGCGACGCGACCAGGCAGGCGCTCGACCTTGCCGAGGCCGCGCGCGCGGTCGCCGCGACGGCGGCGGCAGAGGCGCCGGTCGAACGCGGCGAGGCGGAGCGCGCGCTGGACGCCGAGACGCGCAAGCGCGCCTGGGCGGAACAGGCGCTGGCGCAGGCGCGGCGCGACCTGGCGGCGGCGCGCCGGGCGGAATCGGCGGCGAGCCGGCGCGAGCGCGACCTGCGCCTGGAATTGGACGCGGCGAACGCGGCCCTCGCGATCGCCGGCGACGCGGCGCCGGCCGAAACGGGAGCCGCGGCGGCGACCGGCGAGACGATCCTCTATGTCGGCGGTCGCGAATCGGCGATTCCGCACATGCGCGCGTGGATCGCGCGCCGCGGTGGAACCTTGCTGCACCACGACGGCGGGGTCGACGATCGCGAGGGCCTGCTCGCGGGCCTGGTCAGCCGCGCCGATCTTGTGCTGTTCCCCGTGGACTGCATCAGCCACGCGGCGGTGGCGACGGTAAAGCGTTTGTGCGTCCAGATGGCGAAGCCGTACGTCCCGCTGCGCAGCGCCGGCATCGCCTCGCTGATCGCCGCCCTCGGCGTGGCGGCCGCGGCACCGGTGCTGGCCGAAGCCTCGGACTAGCGGCTCACTCCGGCACGCCGGCCTTGGCCAAGCCGGCGATGAACGTGTCGCGATGGGCGAAGGGAGCGAGGTTGGTGCGCAGCACGCTGAGCCGGATCGGCGGGCCGATGCGGTTGCGCGCCGCGATGTACTCCTCGGCCTCCGCCTTCAGCCCCAGATGGCCGCAGCAGCTGATCAGCGTGTTGTAGTGGCCGGCATACTCTGCGAAGGCGGCGACCGAGCGGCGCAGGAACGGCAGCGCTTCGGCAAAGCGCTCGGCCCCCAGCAGGGCAAGGCCGTGGATCGTCGTGTAGAAGCCGGCGAAGCTGTCGACCGGGCTGAGGTCGAGCGCCTGGCGGGTCTCCGCGATCGCCTGGTCGAAGCGCCCGGCGCGCAAGAGAGCCCAGCCATAGGCCATGTGGCCGAGGGCGAAGGCGGGATTGAGCGTTAGCGCCTCGGCGAGCTCGCCCAGCGCGCGGTCGTGCTGGCCCGCCGTGCTGTGGCAGAGCCCGGCCACCATGCGCGCCCACGGGTCGGCTGGGTCGGCGCTCAGCGCGTCCTGGGCATGCGACTGCGCCTGGCGGTAGCCCGCGCGCGTGTCGGGATACCAGTAGCAAAGCGCGCTCCAATAGGTGGCCCAGCCGAGCAGGGCATGCGCGCGCGCATAGCCCGGCTCCATCGCGATCGCCTGGCGCAGCAGATCCTGCGCCTCCTGGTTCTGGCGGTGCTCCACCTTGTTGATGAGGCCGAGCGCACGCACCGCCAGCCCCCAGGCATCGATGCTCGCCGCCTCCTTGCCGGCGGCGCGGAAGCCCTCCTCGGCGTAGAGATGGGGCTCGACCGCCGCCACCACATGCTCGGTGATCGCGTCCTTCACGGCGAACAGGTCTTCGAGCTGCCGGTCGTATTTCGCGGCCCAGATGTGGTTGCCGGTGCCGGCGTCGATCAGCTGGCCGGTGATGCGGATGCGCCTGTCGGCCGTGCGCACGCTGCCCTCGAGCACGTAGCGCACGCCCAGGTCGCGCGCGACCGCGCGCACGTCGGTCGCCCGGCCCCTGTAGGTGAAGGTCGAGTTGCGCGCGATCACGAACAGCCAGGTGAAGCGCGCCAGCGCGGTGATGATGTCCTCGGTGATGCCGTCGGCGAAGAAGTCCTGCGCCGGGTCGCCGCCCAGGTTGGTGAAGGGCAGCACCGCGATCGACGGCTTGTCGATCGGTCGCTGGGCGCCCGCGGCGGCCGGCGGCGCGGCGACGGATGCATCATCCAGCATCGCGCGTAGCGGAAGCTTGGTGTAGGCCTCGGCGATCGAAAGCGTACGGTCGGAGAACAGGCCGGTCAACAGCTTATCGACGGTCGACTTGCCGAGCCGCGCGCGATGCGCGAACTCGTCGCGCGAGATGCGCTCGCGGGCGATGTAGTCCTTGATCGCGGCGGCGATCCGCCTTTTGCCGTCCATGGTCGACCTGCCCCGACGCGGATGGCTGGGGATACCCGGAAACGTTCCAGGAAAGTTCCGGAAAGAATGTAGTAGTGCCGCGGAAAGCCGCGCGGATTACAAACCGCGCCTCGTTTCAACCCCGCACGGTCCGAAGGTTTATCCCCATGCGCTCGATGCTTGTCAACGCAGGCCTGCTCGCCCTGTCGATCCTCGCTGCCGCCCCGCCGGCCAAAGCCCAGGACCGGATCAAGCGCGGCGAGTACCTCGCCGCGATCATGGACTGCACCGGCTGCCATACGCCGGGCGCGCTGGCCGGCAAGCCCGACCTGTCGCGCAGCCTGTCCGGCTCGGATATCGGCTTCGGGATTCCCGAGCTGGGCGTGTTCTACCCGCCCAACCTGACGCCGGACCGCGAGACGGGGCTCGGCGAATGGAGCGAGCTGGCGATCGTCACCGCCGTACGGACCGGCGTGACGCCCAGCGGACGCATCCTGGCGCCGGTCATGCCGTATCACAGCTACGGCCGGCTGACCGACGCCGATGCCCAGGCGCTGGCCGCCTACCTGAAGAGCCTGAAGCCGGTCCGGCACAAGGTGCCGGCGCCGGCCGGCCCGTCGGAAAAGCCGGCCGCGCCCTATCTGACGCTCGTCATCCCCTGATGGTCGCGCGAGGGAGGGAAACTACCGTGGTGGACGAATTCGCCTCGTCGCGGACCGGGCTGTTCGCCGCCGCGCACTATACCGAGCCGCCGCGCGACCTGCGCCGCGCGTTCGCCTCGCAGCTCGCTGGCCTGGTCGTCTACGCGACGATCGTGCTGGCCATGGCGGCCTTCGGCTGAGGGGCGTTGCGTCTCCGCCGAGGGGCGTGGGCCGAGGGGCGTGGGCCGAGGGGCGTGGGCCGAGGGGCGTGGGCCGAGGGGCGTGGGCCGAGGGGCGTGGGCCGAGGGGCGTGGGCCGAGGGGCGTGGGCCGAGGGGCGTGG
>JADZDN010000124.1 GCA_020851015.1 Alphaproteobacteria bacterium
CGACTTCGAGCGCTACGCCCGCACCGTCGCCGCCTTCGTCCGCCTCGCCATGATCCGCATCATGCTCCGACGCTTGACCAAGCCAGCCCCGTGTTCTTGAATCCTAACTTCTTGGATCGGCTCTAAGGTTTTCCATCTTTTCCTCCACGTTGCCGGAATGCCCGAAAACCGCTAGTTCCGTGGCCAGGCTTCCGACAAGGCCGCTGCCCCGGCCCTGCTCGAAGCGCTGCCGCCCGGCCGCGACGTCATCGCCGATCGCGGCTACGACGCCCGCGCCATCGTCGATTTGGTCGAGCGCCGCGGCGGGCGGGCGCATATCCCCACCTGCCGCGATCGCAAGGTCCAGCGTTCGGTCGATCACGAACTCTATCGACAGCGAAACCTCGTCGAGCGCTTCTTCAACAAGCTCAAGCACTTCCGCCGCGTCGCCACCCGCTACGAAAAGACCGCCCAAAACTTCCTTGCCGCCGTCCTGCTCGTGGGCGAACCCGCGCCAGTTCTTCAGCTAAGCGGAGTGGCGGCTCCAGTCGTGTGCATCAGCGACGACGTTTGTCTTCTATTGCGTACAATAGTATGCGATTTGTCATTTCAAGGCGTCGGAGCCGTTGTCGATACCGGTATCAACGTTTCGCGGCCTCCAGGGCGATGCCGGCGGGAACACGCAACTAGAGGCCGGGGGCGATGCGCGCCGTCCATGGGGCATTCAATGACTTGATGCGTGCCACGCAGCGGCGCATCAGGGGCATCGATCGGGGGAATGGATGCAGCAGTTTGTGATTATCGGCGGTGGTGTTATCGGATCGAGCATCGCCTATCATCTTGCGCTGGAAGGCCACGGAAAGTCGACCTCCGTGATCGAGCCCGACCCGACCTACGAATGGGCGGCGACACTGCGCTCCTCGGGCGGAGTGCGGCAACTCTTCTCGGTCCCCGAGAACGTGAAGATGTCGCAGTACGGCCTGTACTTCTATCAAAACTTCGGGAAGATCATGACAGTGGGCGGCGATCAGCCGAGCGTGTCGTTCCGCCCCGATGGATACATGTTCCTGGCATCGCAGCCGAAGGACATGCAGGTCATCGAAAGCAATGCGGCGACGCAGAAGGCCAACGGCGCCAACGTCATCCTGCTGGACAGCGCCGCGCTGAAGCAGCGGTTTCCATCGATCCGCAACGACGACATCATCGGTGGCGTGCTGTCGCCTGACGATGGGACGATCGATCCGAACGCCGCATTGATGGGTTTTCGCCGCAAGGCGATCAGCCTCGGCGTCACCTACGTCAAGGATCGGGTCACGGGGTTCAACCTCGAGAACCGGCGTATCCGGTCGCTGGCGCTGGAAAGTGGCGGAACGATCGAAGCCGAGATCGTGTTCAACTGCGCGAATGTATGGGGCCCCGGCCTGTGCGAGAAGCTGGGGCTGAAGCTGCCGATCGAGCCGATCAAGCGCGACAACTACTTCTTCGAGGTCGCGCAGAAGCTGGAGCATCTGCCGCGGACCAAGGACAGCACGGAGGTCAGTTTCCGCCCGGAGGGCAAGGGCTATACCGTGGGCCTCACCAACCGCAAGGAGCCTGCGGGATTCAACTGGAAGGTCGACTACGACTGGTTCGAGAACGAGATATGGCCGCGACTTGCACATCGCGTGCCGGCGTTCGAAGCGCTGAAGATGCGGCGCGGCTGGTCCGGCCTCTACGACCAGAACCGACTCGACTCCAATCCTGTCCTGGGGCCGGTCATCGGCGGTCCGAGCAATTTCCACATCGCGTTGGGCTTCTCGGGGCATGGAATCCAGGCCGCCCCCGCCATCGGACGCGCGATGGGCGAGCTCGTGCTGAAAGGGCGGTACGAATCCCTCGACCTGTCGAGGTTCGGGCATCGGCGCATCGTCGACAACGCGCCAGTCAAGGAAGTCGGCTACACCTCGTAGCCGACTTCCACGCTGTGTCTGCGCCCGTCGCTCACCGCGAGGCGGTGACAATAATGACTAGCAGAGCCTTCGAATTCACCAGTTTGCCTTCGAACACGGCGCGCGGCGGCGTATCGCCCTGCACGACCCAGGCATCCCATACGCTGTTCATCTCATCGTAGTTCCGTATGTCCGACAGGATCACCGTCGCCGAAAGCAGATTCGACTTGTCCGTCTTGGCGAGCTTCAGCAGCGCATCGATCTGGGCGAGAATCTGCGTGGTCTGCCCCCTGACCGATGGGACCGGATCGGCAGCGATCTGCCCGGCGAGGTAGACGGTGTCGCCCTTGACCGCAACCTTGCTCATGCGGGGGCCTACTTCGTGACGTTCGATCGACATTCGTCTGCTCCATTGCTCGATGAATCGTGAGGATCGGGATCGGATTGTTCCGGGGAGGCGTCCTGGAACGTCTTGTTACTGGGGCACCGGAATCGTGTAGTTGAGCCCAAGGCGTCCGCCGTCCAGATGGATGGTCTGCGTCGCCAAACCGAACGCGCGCAGCCATGTACCTTCCGTTGAACGATCGATACACACGGATAACCCGATTGTACACAAAGGTATAAGACCGTATACGATGACGCCTTCAGCATGCGGCAGGGCCGCGCTGAGCGGTGGGAACATCGTCGGGGTAGGGGCCGAAGCACTCGCGGGGAGCGGCTTTGGCGCGACTGATGCCGCGGTGGCCGCGTCGGGAGAGCGTTCATGACGACCGGAATCGATTGGGCCCGCATCTCGATCGCCATTGTCGGCGGCGATCGGCGCGAGCAGGAAATCGCGAGGCTGGCCGCGGCGACCGGGGCGCGGGTGAAGGCGTACGGCTTTCCGCTGCCGCCGGACGGGATGGGCGGGATCGGCGGGGTCGGGGTCGCGGCCGATGCAGGGGACGCGCTCGACGGGGCGCGGTTTGCGCTCTTCCCGATGGCCGGAATGAAGGATGGCTTGTTGTACGCCCCGCAGTCGCCGGCACCGATCCGGCCGGACGCGAGCGTGCTGAAGCGCATGGCACCTGGCGCCCACATCATCCTCGGCCATGCCGATGCTGGGCTGAAGGCCGCGGCCGCCAAGCTCGGCATCCAGTTGCACGAGCGCGAGCACGACAAGGAATTGCGCATGTCGCGCGCGCCCAGCGTCATCGAGGGCGCCTTGTCCGTCATCGTGCAGAACACGGAGATCACGATCCACAACGCCCAGATCGCGGTGTTCGGATATGGACCGCTCGGATCGCTGCTGGCGCACGCCCTTCACGGTCTCGGCGCCAAGGTCCATGTGGTGGCGCGCAACGGCTATCAGCGGGCCGCCGCCGTTGCCCTCGGACTCGAGGCGAGCACGCTCGAGGACGCCAGCGATCTCGCTGCGAAGCTGGACCTGCTGGTGTCGACGGTGCCCAGCCGGATCCTGGAGCGACCCTACCTGTCCCGGCTCCGGCGCGGAATCCTCGTTATGGACATGGCCTCGCCACCGGGAAGCATCGACCTCGATGCGGCGAAGGAATTGGGCCATCGCGCGATATGGGCGCGCGGTCTAGGGGCCCGTGCGCCCCTGACGGTCGGTCGGTATCAATGGAGCTCGGCCCGCCGTCTGATCGAAGGCCTCTGCCAGGCGGACGGGCGTTGACGGCGAACCGCTACCGACCGACGCCGACGTTAGATGTCGGCGCCGTTCGCATCTTCTTCGTTGAGAAGCAGCAGTCGATTAACCAGAGCGATCTGGATGTGCTTTCTCGCCGCCGCTTCCGCAGCGTCGCCATCGCGGCTGGCGATCGCCGCAACGATGTCCTGATGTTCCTTGACCGCCGTCGCGGGCCGGCCTGGAACGGAAAACGTCGTACGAACGAGGCCCCACATGGCCTCCCGAAGCGCATTGAGTGAGCGCAGGAGGTATCGATTGTGGGCGGAGCGCAGGATGGCGAGATGGAAGCGGTAGTTGTGGTTCGACAACGCCATCGGGTCGGCCGGCATGTTGCTTTCGTCGATCACCATCTGGCGAAGCATGAAGATCTCGGCGTCGGACGCATGGCGAGACGCGAGGCGCGCCGCGGTGCCTTCCAGCACCTCGCGCATGAAGTAAAGCTCCATGACCATCTGGTGGTCGAGGCTGGAGATAACCACGCCGCGGTGTGGCTCGTGCGTGAGCAGCCCTTCCGACTCCAGGCGCCGCAGCGCTTCGCGAATTGGCGTGCGGCTCATCTTGAGCCAGCCGGAAAGGTCGACCTCGCGGATGCGCTGTCCGGGCTTGAAAATGCCGGCGCGGATGCCGTCGCGCAGCTTCGCATAGGCCAGCGAGCCGCGCGGTTCGCCGGCCCTCTTACCGAGCATGTCTTGTCGCTTCGGCATTCGAGCCTTCGGCCGGGAAATGGCCATGACCGCTATGGTGGTACTCTAGTATACAATGGACTCTATTGGAGCAAGTCTGATTCCGATTGGTCCTTCCTGGTCGCCGTAACCGAATGCCGCAGCTCCTTCAGGCACCAACCAGGGGGATGATCAATGATCCGCAGAGGCTTGCTGTCCGCCGTCGTCGCGGCGTTCTCCATCTTGTCGCTCAGCGTCACGGGGACGGCGCAGGGTAAGAAGCTGATCGTTTACTCCGGCAACGAGAGCACGCTCAACAAACTCGCCTTCTCGGCCTTCGAGAAGGAGACCGGCATCGTCATCGAGGCGGTCGAAGGGTCGTCGGGCATCCTGGTCCGGCGCATGGTCGCCGAGAAGGACCGTCCGCAGGGAGACGTCATCTGGGGTATCGGCAGATCGCTGCTGCAACTCAACAAGCAGTTCTTCGCCGCCTATCCCTCGAAGTTCCGCGAGTTCGTTCCCGCAGAATTTCGCGACCCCGATGACCTCTGGATCGGCACGAACGTCCACGTGATGGCGCTGCTGCTCAATACGAAACTAGTTCCGGAAGGGGAGGAGCCCAAGACCTGGCGCGATCTCCTTGATCCCAAGTGGAAAGGCAAGATCGCCTTTCCGGACCCGCGCAATGCCGCCTCGGCGTATCTGAACACCACACTCATCGCGTCGCTCCGTGGCGGCGACCAAGGATGGGCAGACGTGAGCGGCATCTTCGCGAACGCGAAGATACTCTCCAAGACCTCGATGGTCTTCTCGGGCGTCGGCAACGGCGAATACGCGGTGGGCGCCACCATGGAGTACGCGGGCTATCTCTGGCGGCACAACGGCGCACCGGTGAAGGTGGTCTATCCGACGGATGGAACCGTCACCGCCATGGACGGCATCGCGATCATCAAGAATGGCCCGAACCTCGAGGGCGCCAAGCTGTTTGTCGACTTCATCACCCGCAAGGACGTCCGCGAGCTCATCCTCGCGAACACCTTCCGCCGACCGGCGCGGACCGACCTCGATCTGGCCAATCTTCCAGGCGGGCTGCTGGCCTTCGACAAGATCACGTTCGCCAAGTACGACGACGCGGTCTGGACGGAGGAGCGGTCGCGCGCGACCGCGCTGCAGCGGATCGAGGGGATCATTCAGAACACGCGGTGAAGGTCAGAAAACAGGGCAGTTGGCGCCCAGCAATTGGGCGATACATGCCCGATAAACATCGGTATTTTGAAGTATACAATCCGCCTGTCGGGCAGTATGAAATCATAGGGGCCCAAATTGGATTTGCTCCAATGCGGACTTGTACGGACGACGACTTGCCCGCCGGCATCGTCTGCTGAAGAAGCGCGGCGGAGCGCGCTCAAACTCGCACACGGAGGAACAACATGCGCAGACTTCTGACCCTGGTATCCGCTGCGGCGATCTTCTGGACGAGCTCCGCTGTCCAGGCACAGGAAAAGAATCTCGTCGTCTACACCTCAAACGAAAGCACGCTGCACAACTTGGTGTTTCCCGCGTTCCAGAAGGAGACTGGAATTCGCGTCGACGCGGTCGAGGTCGGCTCCGGCGTGGTGATGCGGCGCATCGCCGCGGAGAAGGATCGGCCGCAAGGCGACGTTGTCTGGGGGCTGAGCCGTCTCAATCTCAACAACAACAAGCAGTTCTTCACGCCGTATCGTTCCAAAAACCGCGATGCGATCCCGGCGGAATTCCGCGATCCAGACGACCACTGGATCGGGACCAATCTCCATCTGCTCGTCATTCTGGCCAACACCAATCTGGTGAAGCCGGACGTCGAGCCCAAGACCTGGGAAGATCTGCTGGCGCCTCGATGGAAGAACAAGGTCGCCGTCACGGAGCCCAGCAACTCGGGCTCCGCCTATATCAATCTGACGTTCCTGTCCACGCTCTGGGGCAATCCGAAGGAAGTCGGCGGCGACAAGCTCACGAAGCTGTTGCAGAACATCAAGGTCGTGAATAAGTCCTCGCTGATCTTCTCCGGTGTCGGCACGGGCGAATACGAGCTCGGGATGGCGCTGGAATACGCGGGCTATCTCTGGAAGACCAACGGCGCGCCGGTCAAGGTGATCTATCCCGCCGACGGCAGCGTCGCCGTGATGGAGGGAACCGCCATCATCAAGGGGGCCCCCAATCCCGATGCGGCAAAGCAGTTCGTCGATTTCGTGACGCGGAAGGATATCCGCGAGCTGATCCTCGCGAAGATGTTCCGGCGGCCGACGCGGCAGGACCTGGATCTCGCGCACCTACCCGGTGGTCTGCCGCAGCTGTCCGACGTCAAGGTGTTGCCGTACGATGAGGACTATTGGGCCGCCAACCGCGCCGCATCGATCGAGAAGCTGCAGGATCTGATCCAGAAAACGCGTTGACCGGCGGTACCGGCCGTCCGCCCGGGACGGCCGTCGCGCTGGCATCGAGCACGAGGGACCATGCGCGTTGGTGCCTCGCGACGGTCACCGGATGGCGGAGTGGAAGGGTAGACCTTGGCTTCGATCACGATAGAGAAGGTGGACCGTAAGTTCGGCACTATCCACGCGGCCCGAGAGATTTCCCTGGAGATCAAGGACGGCGAGTTCTTCACGCTGCTCGGCCCGTCCGGCTGCGGCAAGACGACGCTGATGCGGATGATTGCCGGGTTCTGTGAACTCGATTCCGGCAGCATCCGCTTCGGTGACCGACGCATCGACACCCTGCCGCCGCACCGCCGCAATACCGGCATGGTGTTCCAGAACTACGCGATCTTTCCCAACCTCACCGTTGCCGGCAACGTGGCCTACGGGTTGCGGGTGCGGGGCGTGAACACGTCCGAGCGCAACGATCGCGTTCGGAAGGCCCTCAAGCTCGTCCATCTCGACGGCTACGAGGACCGCTGGCCCTATCAGCTGTCGGGCGGCCAGCTGCAGCGCGTCGCCATTGCCCGCTGCCTGGTGATCGAGCCCGAGGTGCTGCTTCTCGACGAGCCGCTCTCGAACCTCGACGCCAAGCTGCGGGTCGAGATGCGGCACGAGATTCGCCAGCTGCAGCAGAAGCTCAAGCTGACCGCCATCTACGTGACGCATGATCAGGAGGAGGCGCTGGCCATTTCCCAGCGCATCGGCGTGATGCGGGCCGGTCAGCTCGAGCAGGTCGGCACTCCCTGGGAAATCTACAACCGGCCGAGCACGGCCTTCGTTGCAGACTTCATGGGCGTAACCAATCTGCTGCCGGTTGTCGTCACGGCCGTCCGTGACGGCCGCACCGAAGTGAAGGTCGGAAAGACGCTGCTGTCCGCGGCTCAGCAGGCCTGGGTACGGGTGGGCGACAACGTGACGTTTCTCCTCCGGCCGGAGGCGCTCAAGCTGCTGTCGTCGATGCCCTCGCCTGGTGACGGCATGGTCGGCTTCGAGGCCACCATCGCGCGGGTCGAGTATCTCGGCGTTCTCACGCGCGTCGATCTCGACCTCGACGGACTGACGCTTCGCCTGGCGGTTCTCGACAAGATGCCGGCGAGCGTCTCTCTTAACCAGCGGGTGGTGCTCGGCTACGATCCTGACCGCGCGGCCTTGTTCCCCGCGAAATGAGGGTGATCCGTCCACAAGCGGTCTTTCCGCTGACCGTCACGGTGCTGGCCCTGGGGCTCCTGGGGCTGTTCTTCGTTTACCCGCTGTTCTCGGTGTTTAAGGTCAGCTTCCTCGACGCCACCCAGACGCAGCTCACCTTCGCCAACTACGTCCGCATCCTCTCGAAACCCTTCTACCAGCAGTCGTTCATCAACAGTTTCATCATCAGTGGCGCGAGCGCGATCGGCACCACGCTGCTCGGTGTCCCGCTGGCCTATTGCCTGGCGCGACTGCCAATCCCGGGCAAATCGCTGGTGATGGTCCTGGTTGCCTTGCCGTTGGTGCTGCCATCCTTCATCGCGGCCTACGCGCTCGTGCTGCTCCTGGGTCGATCGGGCGTTCTGACGCAGTGGCTACAGGCACAGGGCGTTCCCTTTCACTCGATCTACGGCATGCCCGGCCTCGTCATCGTCTATGTCCTGACGCACTACCCGTTTGTCGTCCTGCCGACGTTGGCCGCATTCAAGGCGGTCGACGCGTCCATGGAGGAGGCAGGCCAGAGCTTAGGGGCGTCGCGGTTCTGGGTCTTTCTGACCGTGACCCTCCCGATCGTCGTGCCTTCGATCCTTGCAGGTGCACTCCTGGTGCTGATCGAGTCGCTGGAGAATTTCGGTGTTGCTTTCGTCCTGGCCGAAGACCGGCCGATCCTCGCCATCGAGGTCTTCAAGCTGTTCGTGGGCGAGGTCGGCGCCAATCCGGCCTCGGCCGGCGTGTTGGGCGTATCGTTGATCGTTTGCACCACCTGCGTGCTGCTGCTGCAGCGCTTCTATCTTGCCAAGCGGCGGTACGCGACGAGCGCCCGCTCGGCGCCGCCCATCCTCAAGGTGGGGCCCGGGGTCAACATCCTCGCGACGGTCTTCACCTGGGGCACCGTGCTCCTTGCCCTGGTTCCGTTCTTCGCGGTCGTGGTGATCGCCTTCATGGAGTTCCGCGGTCCCGTGATGCACGCGAACTTCGGGCTGACGAACTTCCAGGACCTCTGGAACCGATCGTCGCGACCGCTGTTCAACACGATCTATCTGGCAAGCGCAGCCGCGATCATTGCCGCCATTATCGGCGTGCCGATCGGCTACGTGGTGACGCGATATCGCTCACGCCTGTCGCACCTGCTCGATACCGCGGCGATGATGCCGTTCGCCGTCTCGGGCACGGTGCTTGCGATCGGCCTGGTCGTCTCGTTCAATTCCGGGTGGCTGATCTTGACCGGTGGCTGGCTGATCCTCGTGATCGCATACTGCGTCCGAAAGCTGCCCTTCAACGTCCGCGCCAGCAGCGCGATCGTTCACCAGATCGACCCATCGCTCGAGGAAGCCTCGATCAATCTCGGAAGGTCGCCGCTCGCGACGTTCATGCGTCTCACTGTCCCACTGATGCTGGGGGGTGTGGTCGGCGGCATGGTGCTGACCTGGGTGACGCTCGCAGCGGAGCTCAGCTCGACCGTGGTTCTCTACAGCGGGTCGTGGTCGACGATGACGACCGTGATGTTCCAGGCACTTGAAGGCACCGGCGCGGGGATCGCATCCGCGGCAGCGGCGGTCCTGATCATCACGACGGCTCTGCCGTTGCTGCTCGTCTATCGGTTACTGCGGAAATACCAGATAGCCGTCATTTGAGGGCGGTTCCGAGGCACCGCCGCTCTCAACGGAATCTCGCATGTGTGCCGCGGGTTGCAGTCGACGTGATGCTCGCCAGGGCTGGAACCGACAAGACGAGATTGCTGACCGTTCAGATATTCCTCCGGACATGGCGCTGTTCAACCGCATGAACAGGGTGTGGGATGCCTGTGCCCCCGCTGGCAACTCGCATGGCCGCGGTTCCGCTGCGATGGCGCGACTCGCGACCCGGGACTTGGCTCGCCAACGATAGGCCTCCATCAGGTGCATCGGTGCTACTGGCCAAGCTATCCGGCCTTCGGCTGTGATATGATTGCGCCCATGCCGGACCAGCCGCCTGGATCCATCGCCTCATCGGCACGCCTCGTTCCCGCGGCGCACGCGCGGCGCGCGGTCGAGGCGGACTCGGCCTGGGAACTGGGGCTGGCGGCGCATCTCCGCGCGACCTTGGACGCGCAGGCGCTGGCGGCGCTGGCTGTGCGGCATGCCACGGGCACGTCCGAGTTCGACCACCTCGGCAATGCCGAGGTGGCGCTGCGCGTGTTTGAGTTCGCGGCCAGCGCGGCGGACTACCGCACCGCCTGGAGCCTGTTGCGCCAACTGGAGACGCGGCTGCGCGACCGCGTCGACGATTCTGGCCTGAAGACGGCGCAAACCTATCGCGAGGCGCACCAGGCGCTGCGATCCGGCGACTACGGCCGCGCGCGGGCGCTGTTTGAGGACGCGTTCAAGAATCGACTGCCGGACGACCAGGACCGTCTCATCATGGTGTTCCTCGACCGCCTCGCGGTCAGCCGGCTGCCGGGCAACGAGCGCGAGGCGCAGAGCTACGAGGCCGCACTTCGCAAGCTGGCCGCGCCGGAGTCGTGAAGGCTATTTCATACAATCGCAAGAGGTAGGTACGATGTTGCCAAGGCGGAGGAACGACGCTAGCGGGAGCGGGCGGCTTTCTGCGAGCGATGGGGCCGGCCAGCGCCGCGCGCTCGGCGTCGAGGCCCCGGAAGTTGGCCTTCAAACGTGGAAGTGACCGCAGGCATCCCTAGTGAGAATACAGGTCTACCAAGGAACAGGGGGCCGAGGGCGTCGATGAGCCAAGCCCGGCCGTAGAGCAACGCGATGAGGATCGCGCCGACTGCAAGGATCAGCGCGACAACGAAGCGATCGCGGCGCGTTACGCACCCCCGATCTCATGCTGGTTGCCTGGGGTGAACTCGCGGACTTTCGTCGCGGTCGCGAAACGGCCGCCCGCGCATCTCCCCTGCTTTCCTGACAATGGCCCAAATGCAGACGGCCCGCGCGGGTCTGCGTAGATCATTGATCTATTACGGATAAATGGTGGAGCTGAGGGGAATCGAACCCCTGACCTTCTCATTGCGAACGAGACGCTCTCCCAACTGAGCTACAGCCCCATTGGAGTCGGGCGGTTGGGCGCCCGAAACGCGGCGGGATAATGGGTAGGGGGCGGGCGGGTGTCAAGGGAAGGGCGGCTGGCAGATGCAAGCTGGTTTTGCCAGTGTTTGGACCAGTCTGACCGCCAGCCCAAGGAGCTGAGCCGAGATTACCGGCTGCCTTGCGCCACGTCCGGCGCGCCGCTAGGGTAGCGCGCTTCCCGGCCACCCCAGGCGATAATTCCGGCCATGCTTTCCCTGCTTTTCCTGATCGATACCGTCATCAGCATCTATATCTGGTGCCTGATCGCCTCGGCGATCCTGAGCTGGCTGGTCGCGTTCAATGTCGTGAACCCGCACAACAGGTTCGTGGCGATGGTGGGCGAGTTCCTGTATCGCATCACCGAGCCCGCCCTGGCGCCGATTCGGCGCTACCTGCCGAGCCTGGGCGGTCTCGACCTGTCCCCGGTCGTGCTGATCCTGCTGCTGGTCTTCCTGCGCAACCTGCTGTTCGAGTACTGGCCGCGCTAGGTCCGCATGGCCGCGGCGCCTTCGCCCGTGACGCCGGCCGCCGACGGCCTGCGCCTTGCCGTGCGGCTAACCCCGAAGGCGTCGGCTGACCGCATTTTCGGCGTCGTGGTGGACGATGCGGGCCGCGCGGCGCTGAAGGCGGCGGTCACCGCCGCGCCCGAGGACGGCAGGGCCAACGCCGCGCTGTTGAAACTGCTCGCCAAGTGGCTCGATGTTCCGCGCACGACGCTAAGCGTCGCTTCCGGTCACGCGCATCGCAGCAAGCTGGTGCATCTCGCGGGCGACCCGGCGGTGCTGGGTCCGCGGATCGCCGCATTGATAGAGGGACGGACATGAGCGCGAAGCTGATCGACGGCAAGCAGACGGCCCGGGAGTCGAACGCGCGGGTCGCCGCCGCCGTCGCCGAATTGAAGGCAAGCCACGGGATCGTGCCGGGTTTGACCGTCGTGCTGGTGGGCGAGGATCCGGCCAGCAAGGTCTACGTCGCCAGCAAGGAGCGCGAGGCCAAGGCCGCCGGCATGAACAGCACCGCCCATCGCCTGCCGGCGACGGCCACGCAGGACGAGGTGCTGGCGCTGGTCCGCCGCCTGAACGCCGATCCGTCGGTGCATGGCATCCTGGTGCAGCTTCCGCTGCCCAAGCAGGTCGACGCCCAGGCGGTGATCGAGGCGCTGGACCCCGACAAGGATGTCGACGGCTTCCACACGATCAACACCGGGCGGCTGTGGGGCCAGGGCGGGGGGCTGGTGCCCTGCACGCCCCAGGGCTCGATGCTGCTGCTGCGCCAGGCGGTCGCGCAACCGGCCGGGGCGCACGCGGTGGTGGTCGGGCGGTCGATGATCGTCGGCAAGCCGGTCGCGGCGCTGCTGCTGGCGGCGGACTGCACGGTGACGGTGGCGCATTCCAAGAGCCGCGACCTGCCCGGCATCTGCCGCGGCGCCGACATCCTGATCGCCGCGGTGGGCCGGCCCGAGATGGTCCGCGGCGGATGGGTCAAGCCCGGCGCCGTGGTGATCGATGTCGGCATCAACCGCACCGCCGAGGGCAAGCTGGTCGGCGACGTCGCCTTCGCCGAGGCGGCCGAGGTCGCCGGCGCCATCACGCCGGTGCCAGGCGGCGTCGGTCCGATGACGATCGCCTGCCTGCTGCGCAACACCGTGATCGCGGCCTGCCGCCGGCACGGAAAGCCCGTCCCGGCGCTCTAGCCGGGCGAAAAACGCCGCTGGCCTCGCGCCGCCGGTTTCCCGATAATGCCGGCATGGCTGGCGGCATGACGGATCTGGTCCTTGCGGTGCTTGCCTTCGTCGGCGGGCATGTGCTGTTCGCCGGCACGCCGCTGCGCGCGACCATGGTGGATCTGGTGGGTGGGGAGGCGCGGTTCCGCGGGGTCTTCTCGCTCTTTTCGGCGGTGACGCTGATCTGGGTGATCCTGGCTTATGCCCATGCGCCCTTCTATCCGCTGTGGCCCGATCTGCGCTGGACGCGATGGATTCCCGTGGTGGCGATGCCCTTCGCCTGCATCCTGCTGGTGGCCGGCCTGTCGACGCCCAACGCGACCGCGGTCGGCGGCGAGCGCGCCGCGGAACTCAACGACCCGGTCCCGGGCATCATGAAGCTCACGCGCCATCCCTTCCTGTGGGGCGTGGCGCTGTGGGCCGTCGCGCACGCCCTCGCCAACGGCGACATGGCGAGCCTCACCCTGTTCGGCGGCATGGCGATCCTGGCGCTGGGCGGCATGCCCTCGCTCGACGCCAAGACGGCGCGCCGTCTGGGCGCCGCCTGGGGGCCGATCGCGATGCGCAGCTCGCTGGTTCCCTTCGTCGCGATCCTCAGCGGGCGCACCAGCCTGCGGCCGGGCGAGATCGGCTGGGGCCGCATCGCCGGCGGGATCGCGCTCTACGCGCTGCTGGCCGTGGCGCATCCCTGGATCGCCGGCAAGCCGATCTTTCCCTTGTAGGACAGAAGGAGCCCATCGCCCGTGAGTGCCGACCCCAACTGCATCTTCTGCAAGATCGTCGCCGGCGCGATTCCGTGCTTCAAGCTCCACGAGGACGACGAGACGATCGCCTTCATGGACATCAATCCGGGCAATGACGGCCACGCGCTGGCGATTCCCAAGGCGCATCATCCCGACCTCTTCGGCCTGCCGCCGGATCGGCTCGCGGCCGTGGCGCGCACCGCGCAGCGCGTGGCGATCGCCGTGCAGAAGGCGCTGAAGCCCGACGGCATCAACCTGGTGCAGGCGAACGGCAAGGGCGCCGAGCAGTCGGTGCTCCATTTCCACCTGCACGTGCTGCCGCGCCGCATCGGCGACGAGCTGAAGCTCAACTGGGGCCACCGCGCGGGCGACATGGCGCGGATCAAGGCCAACTTCGAGAAGATCAAGGCGGCGATGTAGCGCGGGATCGGTGCCCGCAAGGTATGCGGTATTGACCAGATGACAAGCGACGACAAGCCGGCGGCGTTGATCGAGGCAATCTACGGCGCGGCGCTGGAGCCGGCGTCCTGGCCGAGCGTGCTGAACGCGATCATCGAGCATCTCGACGCAGCGTCCGCGAGCCTCGGCGTCTTGGATTCCGAGCGCAAGTTCGCGTTCGTCTGCCGCGGGGGCATCCTGGGCGAGCCGGAAATGGTGGCGCGCTATCGCGATCACTACGGCCGGTTCGATCCCTGGCCGGACGAGATCGCGCGCCGCGGCGTCGGCCAGGTGTCGCTGACCAGCAGGGTCTACGATCCGGACTTCATGCGGCACTCGCCGTTCGTCAGCGAGTATTTCGTGCCGGCTGGGCTGGTCGACAGCATGGCCACCGCGCTGCTGCACGACCAGAATTTCGCGCTGCTGGCGGTCCAGCGCGCGGCGCGGCGCGGAACCTTCATCGATCGCGATATCGGGCGGTTCGGCGCGATCGCGCCGCACGTCGCCGCCGCGATCCGGCTGCAGCGCGGCCTCGCCGGCTCGCTGAAGGGTGGCGGTATCGCCGATCTTCTGCTCGACCGTCTGGCGGTGGGCGTGATCGCGGTCGGGCGCGCGGGCGACGTCGTCTATTCCAATGCCGCGGCCAACGCGATCCTCGCGCGCGGCGACGGGCTGAAACTCGACCGTCGCGCGCTGGTGTCGCTGGACCACCAGGCGAACGCACGCCTCGTCCGGCTCTTGGCCGAGGTGCTGGCGCCGGATCCGGGGCCCGGCGGCATCGTGCACGGGCGCCGCGCCGGCGACGGCGCCGGTTACGCCATGCTGGTGGCGCCGCTGCGCCGCGACGTCGCCGGGGGGCAGTTCCCCTGGCCCTATCGCGGCGCCCTGGTGCTGGTCCGCGACGAAGCGTCGGCCCCGAAGGCGCTGTCCGGCATGTTGCGTAGCCTCTACGGGCTGACGATCGAACAGGCACGCTTGCTGGAATCGCTGCTCGACGGCGTCTCGCTGCTGCAGCACGCCGAGCAGGCGGGCGTGCGGCCCAGCACCGCTCGCTTCCACCTGCGGCACGTTCTCCGCAAGACCGGCACGACGAGCCAAAGCCAGCTCATGCGCAAGGTCGTGGGCGACTTGGCCGGACTGCCGCTCCTGCGCTGACTCCAACTGGCGAGCATCCCACGGCGGGGCGGGTTAAGAACGCGCTTCGCGCACTAGCCATTTGAATAGGGAAGGGCCGGCCGCCACGGCTACTGCTGTCAAACGGCGGCGCATGCCTGTCGGCAGGCTTGACGATCGGGCTCGCGCGCCCAGCCGTCGCCGCATCGGTTTCCGCGATTTCGAGCCGTGGCATAGGGGTTGCACTTTTCCGCACGGGTTCCGATGCGTGTCCGCGCCGGCGGGACGGCACGGCAGGCGCATCATGTGATGGGGAATTTAATGCGTGAGTTGAAAGCGGTTACATCCGTCCTGGTCTGTCTGGCCGTGATACCGGCGGCGCGCGCCGATGTCCTGTTCATCGGCGGGCCCAGCGATCTGGCCGCGCAGTACTATCTCAGCCAGACCTACGGCGAGATCAAGGACAACAACTTCAACAACCTGCAGTCCAACGGCGTCATCCAGAATTCCGGTACGCGGATCGGACCCTCGACCCAGGCCTTCACGCTCAGCCAGAGCGGCAGCACGATGACCGCCAACACCTTCGCCGCGTCGGATGCGTTCGGCCAGGTGAAGGCGTCGGCGAGCGCGCAGATCACCAATGCGTCGAGCAATCTTGGCTACACCTCGATCGGCTCGTACGGTGAGCGCACGCAGGCGCAGTTCAATTCCGCGCAGACCCCCGGGCGGGTGGACTTCACCTTCACGGTCAGCGGGACGAGCTCGGCACCGTTCGGCACGACCGTGACGCGGCTGGACTTCCTCGCCGACGGGTCGTCGAGCGGCTCGTTCTTCGACGTGTTCGGCGGCTCGGCGCTGCACGCGACCGGACCGGGCACTTACACCTTCACCTATCTCGGTTCGACCGCCACCCCGCTGGACATCATGTTCTATGCCGCGGCCGGCGTGCTGGTCGGCAGCCCCGACTATCCCGACGCGCCCAACGGCGCGAACTTCACCTCCTTCGCCGATTTCAGCAACACGTTCGATCTGACCAGCATCCAGCTCTATACCGGCAGCAACGTCCTGATCACCGACTGGACGCTGACCGACCTGGCGACCAACCAGACGGTGTTCGACCAGAACGGCCGCGTCGAAACCGTGCCGGAGCCGGGCAGCCTGGCGCTGCTGGCGCTCGGCGGGCTGGGGCTGGGCTTGGGTGCGTTTGGGCGCCGGCGGCGCCCGAAGCGCTAGCGGGAGGTTCGCGACGGGGCGTGCCGGCGCATCGCGTCCCGCAGAAGGTCGAGCGGCAGCGCGTGCACGATGCGGCCCTGGCGGCCGGTGGTGGTCTCGGCGGCGGTCATCGCGTTGAGGATCGCCTCCTCGGTCGCCTCGGCGGCGGCCTGGAACAGCGGCGTGATCTGATCGGGCGCGATCATCCTGACATCCGCGATGGGCTTGCCCAGCGCCACGCGGTTGGAGGTCGAGAAGGCCAGGAAGATGTCGCCGCTGCTGTTGGCGCCGATGCCGCCCACCCAGGCGAGACCGACCGTGGCGCGCCGCGCCAGGCGCTGGCACTGGATCGGCAGCAGCGGCGCATCGGTCGCGAGGATCACGATGATCGAGCCGCCCGCGGGGTTCGGCAGGTCGCGGTGCGACGGCACCACGTCCTTGCCGATCG
>JADZDN010000125.1 GCA_020851015.1 Alphaproteobacteria bacterium
AGCGCGTCGTAGATCGGCAGCACCGCACCGCCGGGATAGCCGAAAACGACCTCGACCCCCTGGTCCAGCAGCGCCTTGATGATGATCTCCGCGCCGGTCAGGCGCTGCGCCGCCGCGGCGGGCTCGGCCGCGCGCAGCGCCGGGGCGCGCGGAGAAGCCACCCGCGTCGCGGGCGTGCGTTGCTGGGCCATGATGGGTCCTTCCCGCCAAGACCGAGAGCCGCGGAAATGCCGCCGCGGCTGGGGTTTCCGTCCAAAAAAGGACCGGCACCGTAGACGGATCGACCCTATGGGGTCAACAGAAACTGACGAATTATCGAAAAGATTTCTGGTAAGAATCTTTCCGAAAATTGCGCGTCGATCCGGTGGTCCGGTTTGAGCTGGTGGCGGAACCAGGTCGCCTGGCGCTTGGCGTACTGGCGTGTGGCCTGCTGCCCGCGGACAATGGCTTCATCCAATGAAATCAATTTGTTGAGATGATCGAATAGCGCCGGCAGGCCGAGCGCCTTCATCGCCGGCAGGCTGGGATCCGGTTTGCGCGCCAGCAGGGTTCGCGCCTCGTCCAGCGCGCCCTGGTCGAGCATCCGCAAGAATCGTGCGTCGATGGCCTGATGCAGCGCCGCGCGCGGCGGCATCACCAGCAGGGTGAAGACCTGCTTGCCGGCCATGTCGGCGGGCGCCGCCTGGCCCTGGAACGACGCGATCGGGCGGCCGGTCGCCATCACCACCTCGTAGGCGCGGATCAGGCGCTGCGTGTCGCCGGGTTTCAGCTTCGCGGCGCCGGCGGGATCGCGCTCCGCAAGCCGGGCGCGGAAGGCGTCGCCACCCAGCGCCGCATGCAGCGCCCGCGCATCCCCGCGGATCGGCGCGGGGATCGGCGGGATCGCGGCGATGCCTTGCATCAGCGCGCGCAAGTAGAGCCCGGTGCCCCCCACAAGGATCGGCAGCCGGCCCGCGGCGTGCGCCGCATCGATCGCCGCTACCGCCATCGACCGCCAGCGCCCGGCCGAGGCGTGATCCTCCGGCTCCAGCACGCCATAGAGCGCGTGCGGCGCGCGGCGAAGCGCTGCTTCATCGGGCTGCGCGGTCAGGACACGCAGGCCGCGATAGAGCTGCATCGAATCGGCGTTGACGATCGTGCCGGCGAATTCCTCGGCCAGCGCCAGGGCCAGGGCCGACTTGCCGCTGGCGGTCGGACCGGCGACGACGACGACCTTGAGCTTCATCGCGTCGCTCCGCTATAGGACCGCATGAATTCCGTTCTGACCCTGATCGCGAACCCCGCCGCGCCGATCCTTGATCCTAGCATGGCCGATGCGGCCCGCCGCGCGATCGCCGCCGCGGGCGGCGAGGCTGGCGACGTCGCGTGGCTGGCGCCTGGCGTGGCCTGCGATATCGCCTTCGGCGGCATCGACCCCAAGGCGGCCGAGAGCGCCGCCCGCGCCGCGCTGGGCGCAGCCCCGGTCGATATCGTGGCGCAGCCGTCGGCGGGGCGGTGCAAGCGCCTGCTGCTCGCGGACATGGATTCGACCATCGTGGTGGGCGAGACGCTCGACGCCTTTGCCGCCGAGGTGGGTTTCGGCGAGCGCATCGCCGTCATCACCGCGCGCTCGATGCGCGGCGAGCTCGACTTCGCCGAGGCGATGCGCGAACGCGTCGCCATCCTGAAGGGCGCCTCCGCCGCGGTACTGCACAAGGTGCGCGACGCGATGGAACCGACGGCGGGCGCCCGCGCGCTGGTGGCGACGATGCACCGGTCCGGCGCGCGCACCTTGCTGGTCTCCGGCGGGTTCCGCATCTTCACCGCCTATGCCGGCGCGCTGATCGGCTTCGACGAGGACCGCGGCAACGAACTGGAAATCGAAGGCGGCGTGCTGACCGGCAAGGTGGTCGAGCCGATCCTCGGCCGCGACACGAAGCTGGCGACGCTGCGGGCCGAGGCAGCGCGGCTGGGGCTCGCGCTCGACGCGACGATGGCGGTGGGCGACGGCGCCAACGACCTGGCGATGATCCAGGCGGCCGGCATGGGCGTGGCCTTCCAGGCCAAGCCGATCACCGCCGCCGCGGCCCGCGCGCGCGTGGACCACGGCGACCTGACGGCGCTGCTCTACATGCAGGGCTATAGGCTGGACGAGTTCGCAGCGTAGTTCATCCGTCACGGCCGGGCTTGACCGACGGCTGTCCGGTTGCGCAATCACGAAGCGAGACGCCCCATTTTTAGTCCCCCCTCCCCCTAACCCCCTCCCGCAAGGGGAGGGGGGACCAAACACGAGATCTACCCGGCGGCGGTTCGCGAGCCGGACAGCCGTGCTCGGTGGCCGGGCATGACGGGACGAGGGTGCCTACGTGGCCGGGCCGAACACCCTATTCGCCTCCTCGAACCGGCGCAGCGCCAGCTCGACGACTCCGCTACCGCCGCGTGATCCGCAGAATCTTGTCGTCGCCGCCGCTGAAGTTGGTCAGTGCGTAGAGCGCGCCGTCCGGGCCGACCACGGCGTCGCGGAAGGCGCCCCACTTGCCGCTGTCCGGCTTGTCGGAGAACCAGCGCTCGATCGACTTGACGGTCCAGTCCTCGCCTTTGCGGTCGAAATCGACGCGGATCAGGCTGTCCGAGCGTTGCGTCGCCACGAACAGCGACCCGTCGAAAAAGGCGATGCCCGACGGCGGCGCGCCGGTCTCGCGCCACAGCAGGACGGGGTCGACGTAGTCTTTCAATCCCGCGGCGCCGACCACGCGCGGCCAGCCGTAATTGCCGCCCTTGCGGACGATGTTGATCTCGTCGTCCTTGCGGCGGCCGAATTCGCCGGACGGCCCGTGCTCCGAGATGAACAGCTCCTTCGTCTCCGGATGCCAGGCAAGCCCCTGCGGGTTGCGATGGCCGTAACTCCAGACCGGCGAGCCGGGGAAGGGATTGTCGGCCGGCACCGCGCCCTCCGGCGTCACGCGCAGGATCTTTCCGCCCAGCGACTTCAGGTCCTGCGCCAGCTCGGCCTGGAAGTTCTCGCCGGTCGTCACGTAGAGCATGCCGTCCGGTCCGAAGGCGATGCGCCCGCCATTGTGGTAGGTCGCGCCGGGAATGTCGTCGACGATCACTTTGTCGATTGCAGCGCCGGCGCCATGGCGCATCCGCACGACGCGGTTGATCACCTTGCCGCCCTCGGAAACGGTCATCATCGCGTAGATGAACGGCTGGCGCGCGAAATCGGGATGCAGCGCCAAGCCCATCAGCCCGCCTTCGCCCTGGGCACGCACCGGCAGCGCGGCATAGGGCGCCTCCGCGAGCGTGCCATCCTTGGCGACCATGCGGATGCGGCCCGGCCGCTCGCTGACCAGCGCCTGGCCGTCGGGCAGGAACACCAGCGACCACGGAATCTCCAGCCGCCGCGTCCAAACCTCGACCTTGTAGCCGCTGACCTCGGGCCGGAACTGTTCCTTGACGGTCTGCGGCTGGCGGCCCTCGATCGGCTCGGCGCCGGTCGGGCACGGGAAGACATAGCTCAGCGCCATGATCGCCAAGGGGCCGATCGCCCGACAGAAAGCCTCCAGCATTCGCGGCCTCCCTCTGTGGCGAGTGAACGTGCTCGCTGGGCGGGCGTTCCGCTCAGGCGGTGGCGGGCGCGGCCGCCTCGCCGCCGACCTTCTGGGCCAGCGCCGCTTCGAGGAACGGATCGAGCTCGCCGTCGAGCACGGCCTGCGCGTTGCCGCGCTCCACGCCGGTGCGCAGGTCCTTCACGATCTGGTAGGGCTGCAGCACGTAGGAGCGGATCTGGTGGCCCCAGCCGATGTCCGACTTGGCATCGTGGCGCGCCTGGGCGGCGGCCTCGCGCTTCTGCATCTCCACCTCGTAGAGCCGCGCCTTCAGCATCTGCATCGCCATGGCGCGGTTGCGGTGCTGCGAGCGGTCGACCTGGCACGACACGATGATGCCCGTCGGCACGTGGGTGATGCGGATCGCGCTCTCGGTCTTGTTGACGTGCTGGCCGCCGGCGCCCGACGAGCGGAACGTGTCGATCTTCAGGTCTTTTTCCAGCACC
>JADZDN010000126.1 GCA_020851015.1 Alphaproteobacteria bacterium
CGAGGCCAAGCGCCTGATCGGCGGGGCCTGGGAGATGTGGTGGCTGAAGACGCCGCTGCCCGGCGTGGTGTGGTGCAACTGCCCGCACATGTCGGGCTATGACGGCATCAAGGTCGAGGACCTGACCCGGGCGGAGTTCGAGGGGCGCAAGCGCATCTACGCGCTGGTCGACTGGCTGCGCAAGACGCCGCTGCCCGGCTTCGAGAAGTGCCACGTCGTGGACGTCGCGCCGCAGACCGGCGTGCGCCAGACCCGGCTGCTCGACGGCGAGTACGTCGTGACCAAGGAGGACGTGGCCGACCGCGTGCACTTCGCCGACAGCGTGGCGCGGGGACGCGATTACTACACGCCCTATCGCGCGCTGTTGCCGCGCAACGTCGACCAGATGCTGGTCGCCGGCCGGCACTACTCCGCCACCTCGGCGGCGCAGAAGACCTCGCGCGAGATCCCGCCCTGCATGGCGATGGGCGAGGCGGCGGGCATCGCCGCGACGATGGCGCTGGGCGCCAACACCACGGTGCGCGCGGTCGACGTCAACGCCCTGCAACGCAAGATCAGGGCGGCGGGCGGCGATCCGGGCGACCGTCCGGCGCCAAATGCCAAGATCCTCAGGGCCGCGGAGTAGCCCATGGTTGCCAACAGCAAGCTGCCGCTCGACGGCATCAAGGTCGTCGACTTCACCCAGGTGATGATGGGCCCCTGCGCCACGCAGGTGCTGGGCGACTACGGCGCCGACGTGATCAAGATCGAACGGCCGGGTGCCGGCGACCTGTCGCGCACGGCCATTCCCGACGACCCGGGCGGACTCGACAATCCCGTCTTCTTCAGCCTGAACCGCAACAAGCGCAGCATTGCCCTCGACCTGCGCGGCGATAAGGGCAAGCAGGTCGTGCGTGACCTGGTCAAGACCGCCGACGTGGTGGTGAACAATTTCCGCCCGGGCGTGCTCGAGCGCATGGGCTTCGGCTATGCCGAGCTGCGCAAGATCAACAAGCGCATCATCAACGCGGTCGGGTCGGGCTTCGGTCCCGCGGGGCCGAACGCGCACAAGGGCGGCCAGGACGTGCTGGCCCAGGCGCTGACCGGCGTGATGCACCGCCGCTCGGACATGGCGGCCCCGATGTCGATCTATGCCACGGCGCTGGCCGACTATTCCGCCGGCATGCACCTGGTCCAGGGCGTGCTGCTGGCGCTCTTCCAGCGCGAACGCACGGGCGAGGGGCAGGAGATCAACGTCTCGCTCTACAACTCGATGCTCGCCATGCAGATGCAGGAGGCGGCGATGTCGCTGATGCGCGGGCGCGACCTCAACTGGGGCGCCATGCCGCTGTCGGGCGTGTTCGCGACCACCGACGGCGCGGTGGTGCTGGTGGGGGCATTCAAGCAGAACCCGCTGCGCGATATCTGCACCGCGCTGGAGATTGGCGACCTGTCGGCCGACCCGCGCTACGACAGCTTTCCCAACCAGGTGAGGAACCGCCCGCAGCTCCAGGCCATTTTCCGCGAGCGTTTCGCCGCCAACACCACCGCCTATTGGCTGAAGCGCCTGGAGGAGCAGGACCTGCTCTGCGCGCCCGTGCGCTCGCTGGCCGAGGCGCTGGCGGACGAGCAGACCGCGGTCAACGAAATGGTCGTGCAGGTGAACGGTGCGGGCAATGACCCGATCAAGCTGGTCGCCTCGCCGATCGCGATGTCCGACGCGGCGATCCGGTTGAACCGCCCGCCGCGCCTGGGCGAGCATGGCCGCGACATCCTGCGCGAGCTGGGCTACGCGCCCGATCGGATCGCGTCGCTGGTTGCCGAGGGTGTGGTGGCATGAGCGTCCGCTTCGCCGTCGAGAACCACGTCGCCCGGGTCACCATCGACCGTCCGCAGGTGATGAATGCGATCGACACGGCCACCGAGGCCGAGCTCGACCGCACCTGGTCGGCGATCGAGAACGACGGCGATGTGCGTGCGGTGGTCCTGACCGGCGCCGGCGACCGCGCCTTCTGCGCCGGCGCCGATGTGAAGAACGTCGGCAAGACCGGCCTGGAATACTGGGCCGACGGGCGGCCGAACGGCTTCGGCGGCATCGCGCTGCGCCAGACCCTCGACGTGCCGGTGATCGCGCGGGTCAACGGCCACGCGCTGGGCGGCGGGTTCGAGATGGTGCTGGGCTGCGACATCGTGGTGGCGGCGGAGGAGGCGACGTTTGCCTTTCCCGAGCCGCGCCTCGGCCGCATTCCGCTCGACGGCGGAATGGTGCTGCTGCAGCGCCAGATTCCGTTTCGCGCCGCCATGGGCGTGCTGATGACCGGCAGGCGGGTCAAGGCCGCCGAGGCGCTGGCCCTCGGTATCGTCAACGAGGTGGTGCCGCGCGCAAACCTGGACGCGGCGGTTGACCGATGGCTGGCGGACATCCTGGCCTGCGCGCCACTGTCGATCCGCTCGATCAAGCAGACCGTGCGCCGCACCGCGCATCTGACGGCCGCCGAGGCGCGGGCGCAGAAGCTGCCGGCGTTGATCGCGGCGCTCCAGAGCAAGGACCAGGACGAGGGCGTCGCCGCCTTCCGCGAGAAGCGCCAGCCGGTGTGGCGGGGGCGCTAGCCGCACTATGGCCTATGTCATCACGCAGGCCTGCATCGACGTGAAGGACAAGGCCTGCGTGCCGTCATGCCCGGTGGAGTGCATCTACGAGGGCGGGCGGATGCTCTACATCCACCCGGACGAATGCATCAACTGCGGCCTGTGCGTGAGCGTCTGCCCGGTGCAGGCGATCTATCCCGACGACCAGGTGCCCGAGGGCCAGAAGGCCTACATCGCCGCCAACGCCGAGTTCTTCGGCGACTCGGTGACCGGCTGGCACAGCCCGGGCGGCGCCGGGCCGCGCTACGTCACGGACAAGGACCACCCGCTGGTGGCGTCGCAGCCCCGGGACTAGCAGCGCCCCGGCAGCTTCGCGAAATGCGGCACGGCTTCGGCCGCCGTCGCAACCTCGGCCTTCGATGCATCGAGGATGCGTTCGCGCATGGCGGCGAAGCGCTGCAGCACCGCGGCCTCGTCGAACGCCAGGATGCGTCCGTCGCGATAGGCCCAGCGCCCGTCCACCATCGTCGCGCGCACGCTAGCCGGCGTCGCGTGCTGAACCAGCGCCGCCAGGTTCAGCGTCAGCGGCGTCTCGGCGGCCCCGTCCATGTCCACGACCGTCAGGTCGGCGCGGTATCCCGCGGCGATGCGCCCGATCTCCTGGGCCATCCCCAGGGCTCGCGCGCCGCCTTCGGTGGCCCAGACCAGGGCCTCGCGGGCATCCGGCCACTGCGCGGGATCGGGCAGGGCAGGGCGCGGCAGCATCATGGCCAGGCGCATGACCTCGAAGATGTCATGCCGGCCGCCAGTGTTCGATCCGTCGCTGCCCAGCGCGAGCGGAATGCCGCGGGCGCGATAGTCGGGGATCGGCGCAAAGCCACTGCCGATCATCAGGTTGCTTACCGGGTTGTGCACGACGGTCACGCCGTGGTCGGCCAGCAGCGCGCGCTCCTCGGGCGTGGTCCATATGCCGTGGGCGACCGACAGGCGCTGGTTGACCAGGCCGTGGCGCGCCAGTTCGACGATCATGCCATCGCGCCAATGGCGGAGCCCGATGCTGGCCTGGGCCTGCGTCTCCAGCAGATGGGTATGCACGTGCACGCCCAGTTCGCCGGCCAGCTCGCGCCAGACGCTCCACAGCTCCGGCGAGCAACGCTGCGGCGCATTCGGGCCGAGCAGCAGGGCGATGCGGCCGTCCTTGCCGTGCCACCCCGCGTGGATGCGCCGGAACAGCGCCGCCATATCGGTGGCGTCCGGCCGCTTCGGTCCCTCAACGCGCCGGCGCAGGTCGGGCGGCAGGTCGATGCCCAGCAGGTCGTGGTCGAAGCGGTCGTGCAGCATCGGTGCGAGGCCGACCCGCATACCCGAACGGCAATGCGCCTCCAGCGCCGCGTCGACCCGGCCGGCATGGGCGAAATGGTCGATCGTGGACGTCACGCCGGCCCGCAGCATCTCGGCCGCGCCCAGCAGGATCGCGGTCTGGATGCCGTCGTCGTCCAGCGACCGGCCGTAGGCGACGGTGTAGAGCGCCCATTGCTCCAGGGGCAGGCTGTTCTCGGTGCCGCGGACCACCGTGCCGTAGGAGTGGTAGTGGGCATTGACCAGGCCCGGCATCAGCACGCGGCCGGCAAGGTCGCTCCGGCTGGCCGCCCGCCTGCGCAACGCCGCGGCACCGGCCTCGTCGGTCGCAAGGCCGACGATCCGCGCATCCTCGACCAGCACCGCGCCCAGGGGCAGCGGCGACCACGTGTCGGCGCCCGGCAGGACCAGTCGGGCGTTCTCCAGCAATAACGCATCCATCGCCCGATCCTACTTGGTCGACCGCGCGGCTGCCATTTCGGGTTTTCCGGATGGGCCGCAATTCCGGGGGTTGCGAAGGTTCTCTACCGGTGCCTTAATCGGCGCGGGGAAGCCGTCCACCGCCGGGAATCGGACGGGGGCAAAAAAGGGAGATGTCGATGTTCAAGATCACGCGGCGTGGCGCTCTGCAGGGCGGTTTGGCGGTTGCGGCAAGCGTCGGTGCGCCGGCCATCGTTCGCGGCCAGGCCAGGCCCAGCGCGGCGCGCACGATCCGCGCGGTGTTCCACGGGGACGTGCCTACCTATGACCCGATCTGGACCACGGCCAACATGGCGGCCTATGCCGGCGGGATGGTCTACGACACGCTGTTCGGCATCGACGAGCAGCAGAACCCCAAGCCGCAGATGGTCGGCAAGTGGGGCCTGTCGGACGACAAGCTGAAATACACCTTCGAATTGCGCGATGGGCTGAAATGGACGGACGGCACCCCGGTCACCACCGCCGACGTCCTGCCGTCGCTGAAGCGCTGGGCCGCGCGCGACGGCGGCGGCCAGCACATGATGCTGCGCGTCAAGGACATCGCCGCGAAGGACGAGAAGACGTTCACGATCGAGCTGAAGGAAAGATACGGCCTGGTGCTCGACATCCTGGCCAAGACCTCGACGCCGATCTGCTTCATCATGCGCAAGAAGGAAGCCGAGACCGACCCGATGCAGAAGATCGAGCAGGTGGTCGGCTCGGGCCCGTTCAAGCTCAATCTCGACGAAACCAAGCCCGGCACGCAGTACGTCTACGACCGCAACCCCGACTATGTGCCGCGCAGCGACGCGCCGTCGGGCATCGCCGGGGGCAAGGTCGTCAAGGTCGACCGCGTCGTGTTCGTCAACATGCCCGACGCCCAGACGGCCGTGGCCGCGGTGCAGGCGGGCGAGATCGACTTCTACGAGATCCCGCCGACCGACCTGCTGCCCCAGCTCGAGGGCGACAAGAACATCAAGATCCAGGTATTGAACCCGCTGGGCCAGGTCGGCCAGATCCGTCTCAACTTCCTGCATCCGCCCTTCGACAACGAGAAGGCGCGGCAGGCGATGCTCTATCTGGTCAAGCAGAGCGACTACATGAAGGCGACGTTCGGCGACTCGAAGTACGCCAAGGTCTGCCCTTCCTATTTCGGCATGGGCACGCCGATGGAAAACGACGCCAACACCGACTGGTTCAAGGGCGGGCAGAACTTCGCCAAGGCCAAGGAGATGTTCAAGGAGGCGGGCTACGATGGGCGCCCCATCGTGCTGCTGCAGGCGACCAACATCCCCTACATGAACAACTCGGCGATGATCCTGGCCCAGGAGATGCGCCAGACCGGCCTCAACGTGCAGGTCGAGCCGATGGACTGGTCGAACGTGGTTCAGCGCCGCGCCAACAAGGCCGCGCCGAACCAGGGCGGGTGGACCATCTTCATCACCTCGTCCGGTGGCAACGCCATCGGCAACCCGATCCTGCTCGCCGCCCACGCGGCGACCGGCGACAAGGCGTGGTTCGGCTGGCCGTCGGATGCCAAGCAGGAAGAGCTGCGCGACAAGTGGGCGGTGGCGGAAACGCTGGAAGCCCGCAAGGCTGTGGGCCGCGAGCTGCAGGCCAATGCCTGGAAATTTGTGCCGCAGCTCTACTACGGCCAGTGGGTGCAGCCGGCCGCGGTGCGCAGCAACATCAACGGCCTGCTGCCGGTGGCCGAGATCATCCCGTGGTGGAACGTCACCAAGGGCTGATCCTTACGCCCACCGTGCAGGCCATGGTCATCGGCCCGGCGGCTCCGCGATGCGGAGCGCGGGCCGGGACCTGTGCGCCCCAAACCTGAACCGATCCAGGCCCCGATGCACCGCGCATGATCGCCTACATCGTCCGCCGCCTGATCTCGATGTTCCCGGTCATGGCCGTCGTGGCGCTGTTCGTGTTCCTGCTGCTGCACCTGGCGCCGGGGGATCCGGCCGCGATCATCGCCGGCGACAACGCGACGGTCGAGAACATCGCGGCGATCCGCAAGGCGCTCGGGCTGGACGAGCCGCTGTGGAAGCAGCTGCTGGTATGGGTCTGGAGCCTGGTCCAGGGCGACCTGGGCAAGTCGATGTTCTGGAACGAGCCGGTGACCACCTTGATTGCCCAGCGCATGGAGCCGACCATCGCGCTGGCCGGCACCACCCTGTTCTTCGCCGTCCTCATCGCGATCACGCTCGGCGTGACGGCGGCTGCGCGGGTCGGCACGGGCATCGACCGCTTCGTGATGGGCCTGGCCGTGGTCGGCTTCTCCGTGCCGGTTTTTGTGACCGGCTATCTGCTGATCTTTCTGTTCGCGATCCAGCTCAAGTGGCTGCCGGTCCAGGGCTACACGCCGATCGCCGAGGGGGTCGGGCCGTGGATCCACAACCTGGTCCTGCCGTCGATCGCGCTCGGCCTTGCCTATATCGCGCTGATCGCCCGGATCACGCGCACCACGATGCTGGACGTGCTGGCCGAGGATTACATGCGCACCGCCCGCGCGAAGGGCGTGGCCCCGCGGCCGATGCTGCTGAAGCACGCGCTGAAGAACGCGGCGGTTCCCATCGTGACGGTGATCGGCATCGGCGTGGCGCTGCTGATCGGCGGCGTGGTGATCACCGAGACGGTGTTCAACATCCCGGGCATCGGCCGCCTGGTCGTGGATGCCATCGCGCGGCGCGACTACCCGATCATCCAGGGGGTCATCATGCTGTTCTCCGGCGTCTACGTGCTGGTGAACCTGCTGGTGGATCTGTCCTACACCGTCCTCGACCCGCGGATCAGGTACTGACATGGCCGTGATCGCCGAAACCCCGCGATCCGCGCCCGGGCTGGCCGGCGCCTTGGCCAGGTTCGCGCGGCGCAACCCGACGATCGTGCTGGGCGGCGCGCTGCTGGTGGCGACGGCGCTGGTCGCGATCTTCGCGCCGTGGATCGCCGGCAACGATCCGCGCTTCATGGCGCCCACCAACCGCCTGCAGCCGCCCTCCGCCCAGTTCTGGTTCGGGACCGACAATCTCGGCCGCGACATCTTCGCGCGCACGGTCTATGGCGCGCGCATCTCGCTGATCGTCGGGCTGACCGTCGCCGTCGTGTCGGTGGCGATCGGGCTCGCGATCGGTCTCGCGGCCGGCTACTACCGCCGGCTCGACGGGGTCGTGATGCGGGTGATGGACGGCATGATGGCGATCCCGGCCATCCTGCTGGCCATCGCGCTGGTGTCGCTCAACCGCGCCAGCGTCTGGATCGTGATCGTCGCGATCACCATCCCCGAGGTGCCGCGCGTCGTGCGGCTGGTGCGGTCGGTCGTGCTGACGACGCGCGAGCAGCCCTTCATCGAGGCCGCGATCGGCGGCGGCAGCCGGGACTGGAAGATCATCCTGCGGCACCTGCTGCCCTCGACCGTAGCCCCCTTGGTGGTGCAGGCGACCTACATCACCGCCTCGGCGATCCTGATCGAGGCGGCACTGTCGTTCCTCGGCGCCGGCGTGCCGCCGGAAATCCCGACCTGGGGCAACATGATCGCGACCAGCCGCCTGTTCCTGGCGCGGGCGCCGTGGACGATCTTCTTTCCCGGCGCCTGCCTGGCGCTGGTGATCCTGGCGGTCAACCTGGTGGGCGACGGGCTGCGCGACCGGCTCGATCCCCGCCTCGCGCGGCGGATGTGAGCATGCCCGGCGGCGCGCTGCTCAACGTCAGCGACCTGCGCACGCATTTCTTCACGCTCGACGGCGTGACGCGCGCGGTCGACGGCGTCGGCTTCTCCATCCGGGCCGGCGAGACGTTGGGTATCGTCGGCGAATCCGGCTGCGGCAAGAGCGTCACGGCGCTCTCGATCATGCGCCTGCTGCCGCCGAAGCTGGGCCGAGTGGTCTCCGGCGCGATCGACTTCGAGGGCACGGACCTGCTGTCGCTCGGAGAGACCGAGATGCGCGCGGTGCGCGGCAACCGCATCGCGATGATCTTCCAGGAGCCGATGACCTCGCTCAACCCTGTCCTCACCGTGGGCGACCAGATCGCCGAGGCGGTGATGATCCACCAGGACAAGAGCCGCGCCGAGGCCATGGCGCGCGCGGTGGAGATGCTGCGCCTGGTGCGCATTCCCGATGCCGAGCGGCGCGTGCGCGACTATCCGCATCATTTCTCGGGCGGGATGCGCCAGCGCGTGATGATCGCCATGGCGCTGTCCTGCAATCCGAAGCTGCTGATCGCCGACGAGCCCACCACCGCGCTCGATGTCACCATCCAGGCGCAGATCCTGCGCCTGATGCTGGAACTGAAGGACCGGTTCGGCGCGGCGGTCATGCTGATCACCCACGATCTGGGCGTGGTGGCGGAAACCTGCCAGCGCGTGATCGTCATGTATGCCGGCCGCAAGGTGGAGGAGGCCGAGGTCACCGAATTGTTCGACCGACCGATGCACCCCTATACCCGCGGCCTGATGGCCTCGATCCCGCGCCGGCGGTCGAAGGAGCGCGCCCGGCGGCTGAAGGAGATCCCGGGCATCGTGCCGTCGCTGCGCGAACCCGTCGCAGGCTGCGCCTTCGCCGAGCGCTGCGGCCTTGCGGTCGAGCGTTGCCGGCGCGAGGCGCCGCCGCTGGTGGCCAAGGCAGGCGCGCATCTTGTCGCGTGCTGGGAAGCCGACAAGGCGCTGGCGTCATGACGGCGGGGGCGGCGGCCCAGGTCCTGGCGGTTGAGGGGCTGAAGAAGCACTTCCCCGTCCAGCGCGGGCTGCTGCGCCGCACCGTGGCGCATGTGCAGGCCGTGGACGGCGTCAGCTTCACGATCGGCGCGGGCGAGACGTTGTGCCTGGTCGGCGAATCCGGCTGCGGCAAGTCGACCGTCGGGAAGCTCGTCCTGCGCTTCATCGAACCGACCGAGGGGCGCATCATGCTCGGCGGCACGGACATTGCGAGCCTCGACCCCCAGACGATGCGCCAGTACCGGCGCAACGCGCAGATGGTGTTCCAGGATCCCTATGCCTCGCTCAATCCCCGGCTGACGGCGGGGACCATCGTCGGCGAGCCGCTGGAAAATTTCGGCGCGATGGGCGCGGCCGAGCGCGAGCAGCGGGTCGCGGCGGTGCTGGAGCGGGTGGGTCTGCGCGCCGAGACGATGCGCAAGTATCCGTTCGAGTTCTCCGGCGGCCAGCGCC
>JADZDN010000127.1 GCA_020851015.1 Alphaproteobacteria bacterium
CGAGCGGCAGGCCGTAGCGCCGCAGCCAGCGCCGGCGCGGGCTCGCCTGCCCGGCGGCGGCGGCCTCGATCGCCGCGGCGCTCACCGCTTCACCGCCCGCGGGTCCAGCACCGCATAGGACAGGTCGACCCGGACCTTGATCGCGATATCGACCGCCGCGACAATGAAGGTGATCGCCATGATCGCCGGGAAGTCGACCGACACCGCGCTGCGGAACGTGTAGCGGCCGAGGCCCGGCCACGAGAACACCGTCTCGGTCATCACCGCGCCGGTCAGCAGGTTGGCGTAGGCAAGCCCGCCCAGCGTCACCACCGGGATCAGCGCGTTGGGCAGGGCATGGCCCAGCACGATATGCGGCTCGACCAGCCCCTTGGCGCGCGCCACGCGCACATAGTCCTGCGACAGCGATTCCAGCATGGCCGCGCGGGTCGTCCGCGTGATGAGGCCCAAGGTGGCGGCGGCCAGCACCGTCGCCGGCAGCACCAGGTGCGCCACGGCGTCGTTGAGCGTTTCCCAGTCCTTCGCCAGCACGCAGTCGATCAAGAGCAGCCCCGTCACCCGCGGCGGCAGGAACGCGATCGGGTCGACGCGGCCCGGCCCCGGCGCGATCTCCATCATGCCGTAGAACAGCGCCAGCATGATGAAGGCCAGCCAGAAGGTCGGCGCCGATACGCCGATCAGCGACACGAAGCGCGCGACATGATCGATCCAGCTGTCGCGGCGCACCGCGGCCAGGATGCCCAGCGGGATGCCGATCAGGATCGACAGGATGAACGAGATCGTCGCCAGCTCGACCGTGGCCGGCGCGAAGTCGTGGATGTCGTCCAGCACCGGCCGCTGCGAGGCGATCGATATGCCGAAATCGCCGTGCGCCAGGCCCTGAAGGAAGATCAGGTAGCGCTGCCAGATCGGCAGGTCGAGGCCCCACTTGGCGCGGAACGCCTTCACGAACTCGGGGTTCGAGGCGGCCAGGTCGCCGAGCTGGGCCAGGGCCGGATCGCCGGGCACCGTGTTGGCGATCAGGAAAATGACCAGGGTCGCGAGCAGCACCATGGCAAAGGCTGTCGCGACCCTGGAGATCAGATAGCGGAGCATCGCGCCGGCTGCTTCGCTAACCTACCGGCGCGAACGGCGGTCGACGGATCATCAGACCGGCTTGGCGCCGCCGAGCTCGGCCATCCATCCCGCCGCCGTGGGCTTGAAGCCGGTGACCGTCTTGCGCACCGCGATCTGGTAGATCGGCTGGATCAGCACGAACAGATGCGCCGCGTCCACCATGCGCTGCTGGTAGGTCCGCCACAGCGCCGCGGCCTTGCCCAGGTCGCGCTCGGCCGACGCGTCGTCCACAAGCTTCATCATGTCGGCCGGCGGGGTCCAGTGCACGCGCTTGGCGACGCGGTTGACGGTGGCCGAGGCCCAGAGCTGGTTCTCCACCGCCGGCGGGTTCCAGAAGGTCAGCACCGCCTGCAGCTTGCCCTGGTTGTAGAGCGTGCGCAGGTTCACCTGGTCGATCGGGTTCAGGTTCGCCTTGATGCCCACGCGCGCCAGGTCGGCCTGCAGCTTCTGCGCCAGGTTCTGGTACGACACGCCGGCGATCGCGTTGTTCGAATAGGTCAGCTCGAACGCGAAGCCGTCGGGATTGCCGGCCTCGGCCAGAAGCTTCTTGGCGCGGTCCAGGTCCTGCTTGAAGCCGATCTCCTTGGTGGTCTCGGCGGTCGCGCCGTTGACGCCGACGGGCAGGAAGTTCGCCGGCCGCACCGCCGATCCGCCGATCAGCGAGTTGATGATGCCGTCATAGTCCATCGCGAAGCCGATGGCGTGGCGGTTCTGCTTCTTGTTCAGCGCCGGGTTGGCCTCGGCGTTTTCCGACACCGCCATGTAGATGTAGTCCAGGCTCGCCGTGCCGATGATGTCGATCTGCGGATCGCCCTTGATGGTCGCGATCTGCTCGGGGATCAGGTTGAAGGCGATGTCGATGTCGCCGCGCTTCAGCGCCAGCAACTGTGCCGCGCTTTCGCTCATGTGGCGGATGACCACGCGTTCGAAGCCCGGCTTCTCGCCCCAGTAGTTGGCGTTGCGCACCATCTGGATCTGCTGGTTGCGCTCCCACGCGGTCAGGACGTAGGGGCCCGACCCCGCGGAATTGCCGTTCAGCCAGTTGGTCGCCTTGTCGGCGTCCTTGGCGTCGGCCGCCGCGGTCGCGCCCTGGGTCGCCAGCAGCTTCGAATCCATGATCGAGAAGCTGGGCGCCGCCAGGATGGTCAGGATCGGCTGGGTCGGGTCCTTCAGCACGACGTCGACGGTGTCGGCGCTGACGATGTCGACGCCCTGCACATGGGCGATGTACTGGGCGGGCTGGTCCTTCAGGTTGATGACCCGCTCGATCGACCACTTCACGTCCTCGGCACGCAACGGGTTCCCGCTGGCGAACTTCAGGCCCTGGCGCAGCTTGAAGCGCACCGCCTTGCCGTCCGCGCGGTAATCCCAGCTCGTCGCCAGGTTCGGCTTGAGGTTGATGTAATCGCCCGGCGCCATGGTGATCAGCGTGTCGTAGACCGCCTTCAGCGTCATCGGCGACGAATACTGCGCCAGCCGCGCCGGGTCGAAGGTGATGCTGTCGCCAATGTCCAGCCCGATCAAAAGCGCGTTGCGGCGGCCCTGCGCCACGCCCGTGCCGGGAAAGGCCGACAGCGCCGCGGCGCCGAGCGTCCCGGCGCCCAGACCGCCCAGGAAGCGGCGACGGTCGATGCTCGGAATGCGGTTGGTCATGGTGTCTCCTCCGATGGCGATTTTGTTTGGGTTTGCATGTGCCCAGGCGCGGCCTGCCGATCGCGGCGGCCCCGATGGAACGGACTATAGCAGCGGGTTTCCGGTATGCCCAACCCGAGCCGAGGACCTCCTGGACGATTGACCTGCGAGCAAATTGATTGCGCGGCCGGTTGCGTGCGAGCATGGCCGGTCGCCTGCCTTCCGGAGGGGAGCCCGCCATGGATGTCCTGACCACCACCCGATCCGAAACCGAAATCGTCGCCGCTGCGCGGCGCGTCATGCCGGGCGGAACGTTCGGCAACATGCCGGCGGAAGTCGTGTTGAAGGAGGGCAAGGGCGGCCGGATCTGGGACGAAAGCGGCCGCGAGTACGTCGACTTCCTGCTGGGGTCGGGGCCGATGTTCATCGGCCATGCCCATCCCGCGGTGACCGAGGCGGTGGCGGCGCAGCTGCCGCTCGGCACGACCTTCTTCGCCAATAACCGCCACGGCGTGGCCCTGGCCGAGGCGATCGTCCAGGCGGTGCCCTGCGCCGAGCAGGTGCGTTTCGTATGCTCGGGCACCGAGGCCGATCTCTACGCCATGCGCGCGGCGCGCGCCTTCCGCCGGCGCGACAAGATCCTGAAGTTCGAGGGCGGCTATCACGGCATGAGCGACTACGCGCTGATGTCGCTGGCGC
>JADZDN010000128.1 GCA_020851015.1 Alphaproteobacteria bacterium
CGGATGCCGGGGGCGGCGCGCTCGCCGTCGCCCCGGGTGCGGGCGCGCCTTGCGCGGGCGGAGCCGAAGGCGGCGGGGGCACGGCAACCCGGGCCATTGGCAGTTCGCCCGCCGCGCGCGCCGGCGGCGGGTTCTGGGCTGGCGCGGGCGCCGGTTCGTCCCGCAACGTAGGCGGCGCGGCCGCGAGCGGCGCCGCCGGCTGCGGCGCAACCGTCGCGGTTCCCGAAGGCGGCCGCGGCAAGGGCTGTTCCGCACCCGGCAGCAGGCGCTCGACCGGTTGCGGGGGCGTGCCGTCGATGCGGCCGTACACGGTGCGGTCGCGGTCGGGCACGGCCATGCCGCCCGGCTGCTGCGGGCGCACCTTGACCGGGCCTTCGGGGGCGTAGATCCGGGCCATGCCGTCTTCCGAACGCTGGGTCAGCATGCCAAGGGCGAACCAACCGGCGGCGACGGCGGCCCCCGTGAAGCCCAAGAGCGCAAGCGCCACCCACAGCCAGCGCAGGCGCCTGGACGCGCCCTTGGCCGGGCGCTCCTCGCGCTCGAACGCAATGGAATCGGCCCCGCCATCGGTGCCGGCCACCAGGCGCGGTTCTTTACGCGGACGATCGGCCATCAGCGCATCTCCTCGGCCGGGGTCACGCCGAACACGGCGAGCCCCGATGCGATTACAAAGGCCACAGCCTGCAACAGGGCAAGCCGGGCCAGCGTCAGGTCGGGGTCATTCTCAACCAGAAAGCGCAGGCTGGTGTCCTCCTTGCCCTTGGTCCACAGGCCATGAAACTGCTTGGCGAGATCGTAAAGATAGAACGCGATGCGGTGCGGTTCATGGGCCTGCGCCGCAGCTTCGACCGCGCGCGGCCAGTTGGCGAGCGTCTTGACCAGGTCCAGTTCCTCGGCGGCGTTCAGCCGGCCGACCGGCGCCTGCGCCAGCGCAGACGGCTGCACGCGGGCGGCCCCCAGCATGTCGGCCGCGTGACGCATCACCGACCGCACCCGGGCATGGGCATACTGCACATAGAAGACCGGATTGTCCTTCGATTCCTCGACCACCTTCTGCAGGTCGAAATCGAGGTGCTGGTCGTTCTTGCGCGTCAGCATGATGAAGCGCACCACATCCTTGCCGACCCGGTCGACCACGTCGCGCAGGGTGACGAAGGTGCCGGCCCGCTTGGACATGCGAACCGGCTCGCCGCCGTCGAGCAAGTTGACCATCTGGCAGAGCTTCACGTCGAGCCGCCCCTTGCCTTCGGTCAACGCCTGAACGGCCGCCTGCATCCGTTTCACATAGCCGCCGTGATCGGCGCCCCACACGTCGATCAGGTCAGAAAAGCCCCTGTTCACCTTGTCCAGGTGATAGGCCATGTCGGTCGCGAAGTAGGTCCACGAACCGTCCGACTTGCGCACCGGACGATCCACGTCGTCGCCGAACCGGGTGGCGCGGAACAGCAGCTGGGGGCGCGGCTCCCAGTCCTCGGGCAGCATTCCCTTGGGCGGTTCCAAAACGCCGGTGTACATCAGCTCGCGGCCGGTCAGATGACGGATGGCGCGGTCCACCGCGCCAGACTGCACCAGCTGGCGCTCGGAGGTAAACACGTCGAACCGGATGCCGAGCGCCGCGAGATCGTCGCGAATGAGCGCAAGCATGGCGTCGACCGCATAGGCCCTGAGCGGCTCGAGCCACTCGTGTTCCGGCGCGTCGAGCCAGCGATCCCCGTCCCGGGTGGCCAGCGTCGCGGCCACGTCGGCCAGATAGGCGCCGGGATACAACCCTTCGGGCATCGGGCCCTGATCGCCCGCCAGACGTTCCCGGTAGCGCCAATGGAGCGAGCGCGCGAGCGCCTCGACCTGCGCGCCGGCGTCGTTGATGTAATATTCGCGCGTCACCTTGTAGCCGGCCTTGGCGAGCAGCGCGGCCAGCGCATCGCCGAACACGGCGCCGCGGCCGTGGCCCACATGCATCGGGCCCGTGGGGTTGGCCGACACGAACTCGACGTTCACCGGTTCGCCCTGACCGACGAAACTGTCGCCATAGGCCGTGCCGGCGTTGAGCACGTCGCCCAGCCGGTCGAGCCAGAACGGACGCGCGAGCCTGAGGTTGATGAAGCCGGGGCCGGCGACCGCGACCTCGACCACGTCGCCATGCTGGCGCAGGCGCGCGGCCAGGGCATCGGCGATAACGCGCGGCGGCTTGCCCGCCGGCTTGGCCAGGATCATCGCCGCGTTGGTCGAAATATCGCCATGCTGTGCGTCGCGCGTGGGCTCGACGGCGATCCGATCGGTCGCCAGACCGGGCGGCAGCACGCCGTCCGCAACAAGGCCGGCGACCGCATCGAGCACGATGCCGAGAAAATGGACAAACAGGTTCATTGGGTCCGTGCGTGTACGTCGAACAGCTGCCGGTGCTCGTCGAGCGCAAAGCGGTCGGTCAGGCCGGCGATGTAGTCGGCGACGACCACCGCGGTGCGCGCGCTGTCGGGATCGCCGGCGGCGGTGCGCTGCTCGTCGGGCAGGCAGTTGGGCTCGGCGAGGAACAGATCGAACAGGTCCTTGACCACGCGGCGGGCCTTGCTCGACATGCGGTTGACCTTGTAGTGCCGGTACATATGTGTGCGCAGGAAGGTCTTGAGGCCGCGCTCATCGGCCTGCATCCGGTCGGAAAACGCGGCCACCGGGCAAGGC
>JADZDN010000129.1 GCA_020851015.1 Alphaproteobacteria bacterium
CCTGCTCGGCCTCGCCTTCACCTCGTTGCAGGCCTACGAGTACAGCCACGCCGCCTTCGCCTTCAAGGACGGCATCTACCCCTCGACCTTCTTCATGGCGACCGGGTTCCACGGCTTCCATGTCATCGTCGGCACGACCTTCCTGATCGTGTGCTGGTTCCGCGCCTACAAGGGGCATTTCAAGCCCAGCCACCATTTCGGCTTCGAGGCGGCGGCCTGGTACTGGCACTTCGTCGACGTGGTGTGGCTGTTCCTGTTCATCTGCATCTACTGGTGGGGCAGCTGAGGCGCCGCCGGCGCCCGGCCCCTCGGGGCCGCTGACCCGTGGCGGCTTCCCCGTTCGTCGCGGGTCTTCGATGCCGCTGCCCGCGCTGCGGGCGGGGCCGGCTGTTCGACGGCATGCTGAGCGTGGCGCCGGTCTGCGAGTCCTGCGGGCTCGACCTGAAGAAAGAGGACAGCGGCGACGGCCCGGCCGTGTTCGTGATCCTGATCCTGGGCGCGCTGGTGGTGCCGATGGCGATCCTGGTCGAGAAGCTGTTCAGCCCGCCCGACTGGGTCCATTTCGTGCTGTGGCCGCCGGTCATCCTGGCCGGCGCGATCCTGCTGCTGCGCCCCTTCAAGGCGACGATGATCGCGCTGCAGTACCGCCACCGGAGCTTGTGACGCGACCCTCTCCCGCGCGTCAGCGCGGGAGAGGGTGGTGAGCGCCGCGAACCGGGTGAGGGCCGGCGCCGCCGGTCCAGGAAGCCCTCACCCTCCCGTCGCTTCGCGCCGGGCCCCGCCCTCTCCCGTGGCGTGCGCCCCGGGCGAGGGGTAAGTTGCGACGGTCGTCGTTCGCGCACGCAAGGCACGGCATGCCCCCCCGCGGCACCAACAAGCATTTCGTTTTCTCCTGGCCGCTCACCCTCGCGGCGCTGCCGGTGCTGGGCGTGCTGGTCGCGCTGGGCACCTGGCAGGTCGAGCGCATGCAGTGGAAGCGTGGGCTTCTGGCCGAGCGGGCGCAGCGCCTGTCGGCGCCGCCCTTGAACCTGCCGGCGGTGTTCCCGATCCCCGGCGCGCTCGAGTTCCGGCGCGTGCAGGTGCAGGGGCGGTTCCTGCACGACCACGAGCTCTATTTGGGCAACCGGCCGCGCAACGGCCAGCTCGGCTATCACGTCATCACGCCGCTGGTGCGCGCCGACGGCAGCGCGGTGCTGGTGGACCGCGGCTGGGTGCCGCTCGACCGCAAGGTGCCGCAGAGCCGCGCCGAGGGCCAGCTCGACGGCCAGGTGGTGGTGCAGGGCATCGCGCGCCTGCCCTACGCGCCCGGCATGTTCACGCCGAAGAACCAGGTCGAGGGGAATTTCTGGTTCACCATCGACCTGCCCGAAATGGCGCGCGCCGCCGGGCTGCAGACCGTGCTGCCGATCTATGTCGAGGCCGGCCCGCAGCAGAATCCCGGCGGCCTGCCGGTCGGCGGCCAGACCGACGCCACCCTGCCGGACAACCATCTTGTCTATGCGCTGACCTGGTATGCGCTCGCGATCGCGCTGGTCGTCGTCTACGTGCTGCGCTCGATGAAGGAGGAGTAGGGGGCTTCAGTGACGGACGACTGGGATGTGCGCGTCACACACGGTTGTCGTAGAGCCACTCGATGGCTACATCGTCGGGTTTGAAGCGCAGTACGGCAGCCATCAGGTCGTGCTCGCCTGCGTTGGTCAATTGGGCTGTCAAGACAAAGTGGCTGCCGAGGAAGAAGAAGCTCGCCAGCAGATCCAGCGATGGCCAGAAACCGACGCGATCGACATAGCTACTCGAATCGCGGAGATTCAGGCGCAGCCGCATGGGCCGAAGCGCACCGCGCAGATCGACGACGACGCGGCGCAGGTCACCCCAAGCGAGGACGAAGGGTCGGGAGAACGGCACGAAATTGCTGTCGTAGGCAATTCCCGCCGCGTCCACCCGGAGTGTCGACGCGAGGATCGCCGCGCCCTTTGACCATCGATGAACGCACCACCCGGTCAGTGCAATGGTGAACGGTATGATGAGCAGGCCGTGGAGCATGTCCTGTCGATAGACCATCCATAGCGAACCGCCGAGCATCGCGACTAGGAAGAGCAGCAGCAGGCGGGTCGAAGCTTCCGCCACAGCGGGATCCGTCGTCGCAACGAAACTGGAGCCATGGATGTTCGTTGGGTTTGCGACGTGGTTCGACGCCAGTTCCCGATCGATGGATGCCGCCTCCGTCCGCAGTGACACCATGAATAGCGCGAGTAGCGGCGCTCCGGCGATCACCGCGAGAAAGCCGTCAACGGTCTTGGACGAGAGTTCGCTGCGCCAGATGCCCCACCCGACGTCGACTCCAACGATCCCGGCCATGACCGCGAACACGCGGCAGCCGATACGCATGTTTCGGATGAACTTGCGGCGCTTCCGCTGCCGCTCTCGAAGCCAGTCTCGGGGAGGGAAGTCCATGTGACGCCCGGTAGTGCCTGTGCAGAAAGATTATTATTGCGAATTGGCGCGCGAGGCAACGCCAGACGAGCGTGCGCCCAAGCGTGGCCTGGTCTACACTCCCCCGACCATGGCCGGCGAACGGCCGGGCGGGTCGTAACGCGAGGACCGACATCAGGGAGGACATCATGGCCGTCGCACGGGTGACCAAGATCACGTCTTCGTCCACCGCCGGATTCCAGGAAGCCGTCAAGAGCGGCCTCCTGCGCGCGTCCAAGACCGTGCGCGGGATCACCGGGCTGGAGATCGTCTCGCAGAAGGCCAAGGTCGAGAAAGGCAAGATCGTCGAGTACCGTGTGACGATGGAGCTGACCTTCGTCCTCGAAGGGTAGCGCCGGTTTCCCTCGCCCGCACGCAGCGCGGGAGAGGGAGGGGCCCAAGGCCGACAGGCCTTGGGAGGGTGAGGGCATGGCGCCGGCCCTCACCCGGCCGTCGCTGGCGCGACGTCCACCCTCTCCCGTGGCTTTGCCCCGGGCGAGGGGCCAATAGCGCCGTCGCCACGCCCGTGCTAGCAAGGCCGGGTGAGCGCGTACAAGGAACTGGAGACTCGCTTCCGGCGCATGGGCGCGCTGGGCCAGGCGACCGGCATGCTGCACTGGGACATGTCGGTGATGATGCCGCCCGGCGGCGCCGCGGCGCGCGCGGAGCAGCTGGCCGTGCTGAAGGTGCTCGGCCACGAGATGCTGACGCACCCGGCGCTGGGCGAGCTGCTCGACCGGGCGTCCGGCGATGAGGGCCTCGACGATTGGCAGCGGGCCAACCTGCGCGAGATGCGCCGCGCCTGGCTGCACGCCACCGCCGTGCCGGCCGCGCTGGTCGAGGCGTTGACCAAGGCGTCGGCGGCATCCGAGCAGGTGTGGCGCAAGGCGCGGCCGGCCGCCGACTTCAAAATGCTGCTGCCCTATATGGCGGAGGTGCTGCGCCTCTCGCGCGAGACCGCCAAGGTCAAGGCGGCACGGCTGGACCTCAGCCCCTACGACGCGCTGCTGGACCAGTACGAGCCGGGCATGCGCTCCGCGCGCATCGACGCGCTGTTCGATGGGCTGGCCGAGTTCCTGCCCGGCTTCCTCGCGCGCGCGATGGAAGCGCAGGCGAAGCGGCCGGCGGTCCAGAACCTGCTCGGCCCGTTCCCCGCCGAGAAGCAGCGCGCGCTCGGCCGCCAGCTGATGCAGGCGATCGGGTTCGACTTCGCGCACGGGCGGCTGGACGAGAGCGCGCATCCCTTCACCGGCGGCATTCCCGACGACGTGCGCATCACGACGCGCTATGACGAGGACGATTTCACCCGCGGGCTGATGGGCGTGCTGCACGAGACCGGCCACGCGCTCTACGAGCGCGGCCTGCCGGCCGCGTGGCGCCTGCAGCCCGTGGGCGACGCGCGCGGCATGGCGCTGCACGAAAGCCAGTCGCTGCTGATGGAGATGCAGGCCTGCCGCGGCCGCGGCTTTGTGCATTTCGCCGCCCCGCTGATGCGCGCGGCCTTCGACGGGATCGGCCCGGCCTGGGACGCCGAGACCGTCTATCGCCTCTATACCCGGGTCGAGCCCGGCTTCATCCGCGTCGACGCCGACGAGGTGACCTATCCCGCGCATGTCATCCTGCGCTACCGGCTGGAAAAGGCGATGATCGCGGGCGACCTCGGTCTCGCCGACCTGCCCGGCGCGTGGAACGACGGCATGAAGGCGCTGCTCGGCATCGTGCCGCCGGACGACCGGCTGGGCTGCCTGCAGGACATCCACTGGCCGGATGGCGCCTGGGGCTATTTCCCGACCTACACGCTGGGGGCGCTGGCCGCCGCGCAGCTCTTCCAGGCCGCCAGGCGCGCCGATCCGGCGATCGAGCCGGGCATCGCGCACGGCGATTTCCGCCCGCTGCTCGCCTGGCTGGTCAAGAACGTGCACGCGAAGGGATCGTGCGCTACCACGGACGCCATCATGGCCGAGGCGACCGGCGCGAAGCTGGGCGACGCCGCGTTCCGCGCGCATCTGCAGTCGCGCTACATCGACGATCGGGGCTGACGCAACGCGCATGGTCGAATCCGTCCTGGCCTTCATCAACGGCAACGCGCCGCTGGCCTACGCGGTCATCTTCGCGATGTGTTTCGGCGAGTCGCTGGCCTTCATCAGCCTGCTGACGCCCGGCTGGGCCTTCATGATCGCGGCCGGCGCCCTGGTGCAAAGCGGCGCGCTGGGCGCCGTGCCGGTGGTGCTGGCGGGCGCGCTCGGCGCCACGCTGGGCGACGCGGTCTCCTACTGGATCGGACTGCACTTCAAGCACAGCGTCCCGAAGCTGTGGCCCTTCACCCGCCACCCGGACTGGCTCGACCGGGGTCACGCCTTCTTCGCCCGCCATGGCGGCAAGAGCGTGTTCCTCGGCCGCTTCTTCGGCCCGGTGCGCGCGGTAATCCCGCTCGCCGCCGGGATGATGGAGATGCCGTCGGCGAATTTCTGGGTCGCCAACGTCGCGTCCGCGGCGCTGTGGGCCGTCATCGTCGTCACGCAAGGCGCGGCGGTCGGCTGGGGCATCGCCGCGATCGACTTCGCCGACCCCAAGGTGCAGGCGCTGCTGATCGTCGGCGCCGGGCTGGCGGTGGCGGGCTACCTGATCTATCGCCGCCACAAGCAACGCTGCTAGGGCGTCTCCGTCATCCGCGTCATCGCCGGGTCGTCGGGCAGGGCGGCATGCAGCTGGGCGATGGTCCGGCCGAACACGGGATGCACCAGATCGGGCGCGATGTCGGCGAGCGGCCGCAGCACGAACAGGCGCTCGGCGATGCGGGGATGCGGGATATCGAGGTCGGGATCGGCCTGCACCAGATCGCCGTGGAAGAGAATGTCGAGGTCGATGAGCCGCGGCCCGTAGCGCACGCTTGGGGTGCGGCCGACCTCGCGCTCGATGTCCTTGAGCTTCTTCAGGAGATCGCGCGGCGTCAGCGCCGTCTCGGCCCGGAGCGCGCCGTTGACGAAGCGCGGCTGGTCGGTGACATAGGCGGGCGCCGTCTCGTAGAGCGGCGAGACCAGCTCCACCCGCACCTCGGGCGCCAGCATCGCGACCGCGCGGTGGATGTTCGCCACGCGGTCGCCGAGATTGCTGCCGAACGCGAGGTAGATGCGCGTCACGGCGCCGCCATCAGGATTTCCCCCCGCCCGCCGACCTGGCCGTCGCCGGTGAAGCGGCGGACCCGCGCGAAGCGCTCCTCCGCCAGCCCGAGGGCGCGGGCGAGCAGGCGCAGGTACAGGAGCTCGTGTATCCCCGCGTCGCCGAAGGTGGGCGGCATCGATACCGGCGCCTGCGCCAGCACCAGGCTCGCGCGTTTCAGGCTCCAGCCCGCCATCGCGCCGGCCCGGCCCAGCACGACGACCGTGCCGGCCGTGGCGCGCGCGCCGCAATAGCCGCCGGCGTCGCCGCCCACCAGCACGATGCCGCGGCGCAGGAACTCGCCAACGCGGTTGCCGGCGTTGCGGTCCACGCGCGCGACGCCGCCCGCCATGCCGCGCCGCGTGCCGGGATGGGCCGCGGCGAAGAAGTCGCCGGCGCTGCCCCTGATGTGCAGCAGGCCCTTCTTCATCGCGCGCCCCGCATAGAGCCCGGCGTCGCCGTCCACGACCAGTGTGCCGCCGTCCAGCCCCTCGCCCAGGCTGTCGCAGCGCGTGTCGGTGCCCGCCAGGATCAGCTTTTCGCCGGGCGCACCGGCCACGGCGAACAGTTCGGCCAGCGGCACGCGGCGATTGCCGAATACCAGCGGCAGACGCTCGATCTCGGCAACGCTCTTGCCGGCGAGCGCCGCGGGCGTGACGCCCGCCAGGGAAATGCGACCGGCCGGCAGGTTCGCGCGCAGCGTGAGGGTGGTCATGGCGTGGCCTCAACCCTCTCCCGCGCGTCAGCGTGGGAGAGGGTGGCGAGCGCAGCGAACCGGATGAGGGCCGGCGCCGTGCCCTCATCCTCCCAAGGCCCGTCGGCCTTGGGCCCCTCCCTCTCCCGCGCGTCGCGCGGGCGAGGGAATGGAAATAGGCACCTCACCCCATCACCTCGCGAAGGTGGAACTGGAACGTGCCGAGCTAGCCGCCGGAGTGGCCGGCGTCGATGCGCACCAGGCCGCTGTCGGGCGCGCAGGCGGCGGCGATGCCCGCGCGCATCGCGGCGGCGATGTCGGACTCGGCCAGGCCGTCGATCACGATCTCCAGCACGCTCGCCACGTTGGGCGGCAGGGCGGTGTTGGCGTCGGCGCGCAGCGTCGGGCAGTAGGCGTCGTTGGTCGAGGCGATCAGCCCCTTGTATTTCGAGCCGATCTTCGAACCCGACCGCACCACCCCGCCGGGGAAGGGCAGGATCACGTTGGGCAGCGCGCGCATCGCCCGCACCGCGCGCTCGGCAGCGCGGCGCGTGGCGTCGCGCGACGCGCCGAGCAGCAGGAAATTGCCGCCGCCCACCGCGCGCACCATGCCGGCGCGGTCGGCGCACAAAAACTCGCCGTCCATCACGGGTATGCGCCAGTAGCGCTTGCCGTCCAGGCGCTTGGAGATCTGGAACCCGTCGCCGAAATAGCGCAACCGCGCACCGACCTCCACGTGCTCCTCGGCCTCGAGCCAGGAATAGACGGCCGTGCCCGGGCAGGTCAGCACGCTCTGGCCGACGCGCAGCGGCACCTGCTTGGCAAGGTCGGCGGAGGACGCGGCGAAAACCAGCACGGCGATGCCCGGCCGGCCGTCGGGCGTGTCCTTCGGCTCCAGCGCGCGTTCGATCCCCGCCTCGCAGCCGCAGCCGATCACCGAGGTGGCGAAGCCGGTCATGCTCTCCGCCGCGTGCCGCGCCCATTCCATCGTGTCGGCGGTAATGACCAGCCGCGTCGCCCGCATGCCGAACGCCTCGGCGAACCCATCGGCGATCTCGACGCCGTTCAGCAGCATGGCGTGCCCTCTTGGACAAGCGGCGACGGGAGACTCCCAGAGTCCCCCCTCCCCTTGCGGGAGGGGGACAGGGGGAGGGGGCTTCTCGTGGCGTGCACTCGACCGACGCTCAAAGACAACCACCAAGGCACCAAGACACCAAGAAAGGAAGCTCGAGCCAAGACAGCGCGATCGGCCAGGTGAAGACGGAATGGGCGTTGCTCCGCGTTCGCTCGTGCCACGATCGCTGCGGTTGCAATGCTCGTCCTTGGTGCTCCGGTGTCTTGGTGGTTTCCGATTGGAGCGTCGATCGATCCGCTGTGATGGCACGCGCGCGGGCCCCTCCCCCTATCCCCCTCCCGCAAGGGGAGGGGGACAAGAAAGGCATTCGTCGACCCATCGTCACATCACCCTCGGCCGGCAAGGGTGGAGGACGAGGCGGTCCTGCGATCCGAACTCCTCGTCGCTGAGCGCGAAGCGGTCGAACGACAGCAGCATGTTGCGGTCGTACCACGCGCGCAGTTCCCGCTCGATCGCCTGGTCGCGGTCGGGGCGCACGATGTGCGTCGCGCCGCGCGGCGGGTCGGCGCGGACATTGTCGAGCACGGCGCCCTCGCGCGCGACGAGTTGGCCGTCCTTGAACACCAGGGCGGGAGCCGCGAACATCGCCTCGGCATCCGCCGCGGGGCGATAGACCGTGATATCGGCGGCCGCGCCCGGCGCCAGATGGCCGCGATCCCTGAGCCCCAGCAGCCGCGCCGGGCCGGCGCGCGTGAGGATCGCGATCTCGCGCAGCGTGTATTCGCGCTTGATCGCGCCGAGCTGCGTGGCGGCGCGCGCATGCGGCTCGATCTGTGCCAGGGCATCGTCGCGGAAGCCCTTGTCCATCAGCAGGCGGATCAGCCTGGGGTACGAGGTGAACACGCCGCCGTTCGGGTGGTCGGTCGTCAGCGCCACGCGCCAAGGATCCTCGACCAGCAGGAACAGCTCGAGCCCGATCGCCCATTGCAGCGCATTGACGAAATCGCGCGAGCGGTAGCGGAACGGAACCAGGCCGCAGCCGCCGTCGCATTCGATGTCCATGCAGACGAACTTGGCCGGCCGGGCGAAGCGCGCGTTGCGGTACTGCGCCATGGTGTCGGCCGAGGCGGTGACGGTCTGGCCGAACATCACCTGGCCCACGTCGATGCTGACGTTGGGCGCGGCGTTCACGGCCCCGGCGATGTGGCTGGCGGCCGAGGAGAACTTGCGGTCGCCCTCCGCGCCATAGCTGTGGAACTGCAGGTGGGTGAGATGCACCGGCAGGCCTTCGACCGCGCGGATCGTGCCCAGAGTCGTGTCGGCATTGCCGGGAATGCCCAGGTTGCTGCAATGGACGTGCAGCGGGTGCGGCACGCCCAGCGTGTCGAGTGCCCGCGCGAGGGTGTGCAGCACGTCGCGCGGCGTCTGGCCGTAGAACGGCCCTTGCTCGTCCAGCTCCAGCTTGCGCTGGTTGAACTTGAAGGCGCTGATGCCGCCGGGATTGACCACCTTGACGCCCAGCGCACGCGTCGCCGCCATCATCGTGCCCACGTAGTCCGCAATGGCGCGGTGGTCGCGCCGCCGCAACATCAGGGCGAGCAGGAAGTCGTCGTTGCCCAGCATCGCGTAGGCGCCGCGGTCGATGATCGGGATGTCCGCCATCTCCAGATGCGCCTGGCGCGCGTTCGACGGCACCATCGCCGGCTCGACCGCCATGGTGTAGCCCATCGCGGCATATTTCAGGCCGACCTCGGCGGCGGGCGGAATGACGCCGCGCATCTCCGGCGTCAGCGCGCGCGCCAGGTTCATCTTGCCGCCGGCGATGTGCGAATGCAGGTCGATGCCGCCCGCCATCACCACCATGCCGGCGACATCGTGCGTCACGTCGACCCGCGCGCCAGGCCCAGCCGCGACGATGCGCCCGTCGCGGATGAAGACGTCGCGCGCGGCGTCGACATCGTGCGCGGGATCGACCACCCGGCCGCCCTTGAGGAGGGTCAGCATGGGGCGGGCCCGCTTTTCTTTTGTCCCCCCTCCCCAGCGCGACGCCGCAAGGCGTCGCGCGGGTGCGGGCGGGGGTCCGGGGAAGGGGGCTCGGCACGTGCGGCCTTTGATTCTTTCGTTTGGGGCAATCTGGCTGCGACGCCCCCTCCCCCTATTCCCCTCCCGCGAGGGGAGGGGGGACTCGAAGTATGGGCAAGCCCGCTTGCGATCTTCTCCACCACCTCGGCAACCGCGGGCAGCTCCGTGTCGCGCTGCTTGTCCAGGCGCAGCGCGACGATCGCGTCGCCGCGCAGCACATGGCCGGGATGGTCGAGGCCGGGCGTGGCGAGCGGGATGAACACGGCGGGCGGCGTCGCGACGTGCGTGCCGGGCCGGGCGAGCGCGATGGTGGGGATGCGCGATGCCGGCGGCGGCGCGCGGCGCGTCAGGGCATCGATCCACAGCAGCGCATCGGCCTCGCCGGCGTCGATCAGGCGCTGGGCCGACCACAGGGACGCATCGTGTCGCGCCTCGTCCGCGACGAAGCGCAGGCGCGGCGCACTGCCCGTCAGCCACAGCGCGCTGGCCTGCGCGCCCAGCGCGTTACCGGTGCCGCCCAGCGGCAGGCCGACGGCGCGCGTGGTCTTGTTGAGCGCGCGCAGCAGCTCTGCCAGGGTGGCGACCGTCAGGTCGGCCTGCGGGAAATCCATCGCGGCCGCGTTCCACGCGATCACGGCGTAGCGCGCGGCCCGAAGGCGATCGACCAGGCGGCGCAGGACCGCCAGGGGAACGCCGCCAACGGCCTCGGCAAATACTTTCGCCTCACGGGCCAGCGCCGCCAGAGCGGCCGCGACCTGGGGCATCGCATCGCGGGGCATCGCGACGATCTCGGCCGCGCGTCCGTCGGGTGCCATGCCGGCGCGCGGGTCGATCGCTTCGCCCAGCAGCACGACATCGCGCGGGCTCGGGGTGTCGGCGATCAACGTCGCGTCCGGCCACATCACGCGCGGCCAGAAGCGCGGCATGGCCTGGGCGGGGTCGCCGAAGCTCACCAGAAGGTCGGCGCGATTGCGGATCTCGGCGAGGCTGGCAGTGATCCAGCCGCCATCGCCGACCGCCGCCAGGTTGCGCGCCAGCGCGTCGCCGCCCAGGTGATCGACCGCCGCGCCGATGCGCCGCGCCAGCGCGATCGCCGCGCGCTGCCCGGCGAGATCCGCCGCCATGCCGTGCACGAGGGGCGCGCGCGCCGCGGCGAGGATTTCCCCCGCCCGTGCGACGGCGGCGTCCAGGGTCGCGGGCCTGCCGTCGATCATCGGCGTCCCGCGCGCGTCGCCGCCGAAGCCCGCGCGGGCCAGCGGGCAGTCCGCGTTCGCCACGCGCAGGGCGTCGCCGCTCTTTTCCAGGCGCAGGTCGTCGCAGCCCAGCCCGCAGAAGGGACAGGCGGCGTGCGCCGCTTCCTCCTTCGTCATGGCCGGGCTTGTCCCACGGCTGTTCGGCTCGCGAACCGCCGCCAAGCAGATTTCGTGTTTGGTCCCCCCTCCCCTTGCGGGAGGGGGTTAGGGGGAGGGGGGAACCGCGCTACCGCCGGGCAAGCATGGCCCGCCTGGCAATCGCGGAAACCACCAAGACACCAAGGTAGAAAAGAAGGGCGCACCGCCACGAGATGACAGACACCACGCCGGAGATGGAGAGCTCGCGCTCCGGCCTTGTGTCCTCGATGCGGTGGCGGTTCG